>NZ_JSVA01000008.1:0-377884 GCF_001267955.1 Roseivirga seohaensis subsp. aquiponti | reverse complement strand
AACTGACACCCCGACTAAAACCACGGTCACGTCCTGAAATAGGTTGACACAATCAATTGATAACTGTCGACTAAAATCAGGACGAGACAGTCTTTACCGTCTCATTTTATATAGCATTTCTTAAATCCCTTGTCATCCTATTAAAACAAGAAAGGCCTGTGAAGAATGTTCCACAGGCCTTTTGACTATATAAAATCTTTCACCCTAAATAAGATACAGATTTATAAACGATTCTTATTCTCCACCAATTGGAGAGAAATCTACTGTTTTAACAGTTGCCAAATATGCATTCCAGTTTGCAGCATACCAAGCATCTACTTTAGATTTCAATACATTATATTCATTCTTGAAATCAGCCAAATCTTTACGATCTGCAGCGCCAGGAGCATCAAACGAACCAGAAATTGTACGAGACAAACCACTTACTTTTGAGCTTAAAGGAACAATATCAGAGTCACTTCCTCCTCCAAAACGGAAACCACCTCCACTACCAACAGCATCAGAAAGTTCTTTCATTTCCTTCTTCACTTCTTCACTTTTGGTTCTCAAAGCATTTACTTCTGGGCCACGCTTACCTTTCAAAGCTTCTATCACTTTATCTACAGAAGCCACATCGGTACTAATTTTAGAAGCTAAAGCCGAAACATCTGCTGAAAGCACATTTACTTCTCTGAGCAAGTCTCTTCTAGCAATTAAGTTATTGATATCATAAGTATCGCGAGGATCCATTTGGAATTCAATTTTACCTTCGTCTGATTGATTACCAATGGTTACTTTGAAGGAATATTTACCTGGCAAAGCAGGAGCCCCACCCCTTCTAAAGAAAGAGGCAAATTGAGCTGGAACACCCGCAGGCAATTCTGGCTGTACAGTATTCTCAGGAGGATCTTCATCATACCTCCAAGAAACACTATTTAAACCTTCACTAATTGGAGAACTCAATGTTCTCACCAAGTTTCCACTCAAATCAAAGATTTCAATCTTGGCTTGAGGACCTCTTTGGGAACTTCCCCCTCCAGCTCCAGCTCGGCCTCCACGGCCTCCGCCACCACCTTGACCACCAGCAGGTCTTCCTTGTGCTTGAGATGCAGACGCACCAGCGCCTCTTCCTCCGCCAGCTGGCATTTCAGGTTTTTTAGCAAAAAATTTGATTATTGCAGAACCAGACTGTCTGTTTTCTCCTTCGAAAGTTGCATTACCAGGGTTAGCCGGGCCACTCGCTGCTCTTGTGCTCACCATATAGGATGTAACGGCATCAATCGCTGTTACATCAGACTCTGTTATGGCTTTTTGGCCTTTTGCTGCCAAAACACGCAGTGGATTAATATCGTCAAGCACATAAATAGCTCTACCGAAAGTACCAATCACTAAATCACTCTCACGCTCTTGAATCACCAAATCCATTGTTGAAACACTTGGATAGCCGTTTTCAAACTTAGTCCAAGTTTTTGCTTCATCGATACTGATGTATAGTCCATGCTCAGTACCTAAAAACATCAATTTCGGCTCCACCGGATCTTGGATGAACGAAAGTGCATATCCGAAAACATCATTTTCGTTTACAATTGATGTCCATGTTTTTCCATAATCTTTAGTTCTCATCAAATATGGTTTGAAATCGAACCTTCTGTAATTATTAATTACAGCAACGGCCTCTCCTTTGTTATATCGAGAAGCTTTGATTTGGTTCACCCATGATCCTTCAGGAACACCTTTAAGGTTTTTGGATACGTTTGTCCAAGTGGCGCCTCCATCTTTTGTAACATGAATGTAACCATCATCTGATCCAGCCCAAAGCACTCCTTTTTCCAAAGCACTTGGTTCAATTACTAAAAGCGTAGTATGGTTTTCCGCTCCCGTTGCATCAATGGTTAACCCACCACTCTTATCTTGATTTTGTTTAGTGGTATCGTTGGTTGTTAAGTCTGGAGAAATAATTGTCCAGCTATCACCTTTATTTGTACTCTTATGTACAAACTGACTTCCAAAATAAATAGTGCTATTATCAAATGGATCTTGCGCCATGGCTGAGTTCCAGTTGAAACGTAACTTTACTTTAGGGTCATCGCTTGTAGGCTTAATTCTTTTGCTGCTTCCAGTGAGTTTATCGTATCTACTAACATTACCTTGTTGCGACTGAGAATAACCATAACGTGAATCGTCAGGATCGGCCATTACATCAAAACCATCGCCACCACCAATGGTGAAGAAGTAATCGTTTCTAATTCCATCGCTTTTCCAGGTATAAGCAGGACCTGTATATGTTCCGTTATCTTGTAAACCTCCATATACATTGTAAGGCATTTCGTTATCTACATTAATATGATAGAACTGACCTAATGGTAAATTCTCTACAAACTGCCATTTCTTACCCATATCGCGCGTAATGGCCATGCCACCATCATTACCTAAAATCATATATTTAGGATCGTCTGGATGAATGTATAAAGCATGATTATCTACGTGAATAAGGTTTCTAGGAATAATATTCTGGAATGACTTACCGCCATCTTCACTTCTGTGGACATTAGTAAAAATACTATATACTCTGTTTTCATTTTTAGGGTCTACATAGATATCAAAATAGTAGAAAGGTCGGTTTCCGATGTCGTTACCATTGTTGATCATCTCCCATTTAAAACCACCATCATCTGAACGATAAAGCGCGTTTTCTTTGGCTTCGATAAGTGCATAAACTCTGTTCGGATTGTTTGTAGCAAACGCTAAGCCCATACGCCCCAAATCTCCTTCAGGAATACCGTTGTCTTTGGCCGACTGTTTTGTCCAGTTCTTACCGCCATCTATGGTCATATATAAGCCTGAGCTTGGCCCGCCAGAAGTAAAGAACCAAGGTTCTCTTCTGTGTTGCCACATGTTTACCAGAATCTTATTTGGGTTGGATGGATCCATCACCATATCACCAACTCCTGTTTTTTCATCTACATAGAGAATGTGGTTCCAAGTCTCTCCTCCATCAGTAGTTTTATAGACACCTCTTTCTTTATGGTCGCCCCACGGAGAACCAATGGCACCTATATATACAGTGTTCGGATCATTCGGATCGATGATAATACGGTGAACGTTTCTGGTTTTTTCAAGTCCCATTAACTTCCAAGTTTTACCAGCATCTAAACTGCGGTAAACTCCATAACCACCTGTTAAACTGTTTCTAGGATTCCCCTCTCCTGTTCCTACCCAAACAATATTTGGGTTTTTTTGAGAAACGGCAACGGCTCCTATAGAGAGCGCTAATTCATTATCAAAAATAGGCTCCCAAGCAATACCTCCACTTTCAGATTTCCAGAGACCACCAGAGGCAGAGCCTGCATAAATAATTTCTGGACTGCTATTTACTACATCAATGGAGGTAACCCTGCCACTCATGTTGGCCGGACCAATACTTCTTGGTTTCATTGCTTCTAGCTTACTGAAGTCAATTTTCTGCCCAAAAGACAGTGTACTGATCAGTAAAGCGCAAATCACGAGCATTCCAGTTCGGAAACTCGTGGCATTCATACATTTTGGTTGATACATAGTTTAGTTGTGTTGATTTTCGATTTAGATAGCAAGTAGTGGCTATCGTTTAATGAATTGACTCAATTTTAATGAGTTATAAAAATGGATTTACATTGATGGTATTTTTTCTAAAATACGCTTGGTGAAGTCTGATCTAATCACCTATATTTGCACTCCTCTTAAACGAGGGCAATATATCAGCTAAATACACGGAGAGATGGGTGAGTGGCTGAAACCACATGTTTGCTAAACATGCGTGCGGGAAACCGTACCGGGGGTTCGAATCCCCCTCTCTCCGCAAAAGGCCTTAGAAACAATTCTAAGGCCTTTTTTATGCTTTTGTCACAGCACTTGTCACATGTAACCAAAATCAGACATCCTCATTTGCTAGTAGCATTAACTATCTTTACTATTCTTAGCTTAAAACAATAAGCGATCTTATATACTTGAAAAACCTACTTTATGAAAAATAAATTTAACCCTTGGCATGATGTTTCACCTGGTGATAACCTACCAGATATTGTAAACGGCATTATTGAAATTCCGAAAGGCACAAGGGCCAAATACGAGCTAGACAAAGACAGTGGGCTTTTAATCCTCGATAGAGTATTGTACTCTTCGGTTTATTATCCAGCGAATTACGGCTTTATTCCTCAGAGTTATTGTGAAGATAGAGACCCATTAGATATTCTGATTCTGTCACAAATCGACATTGTACCCATGTGTATTGTTCCGGCCAAAGTTATTGGCGTAATGCGTATGCTCGACAACGGTGAAGCAGATGATAAAATCATTGCAGTAGCTGCAGGCGACCCGAGTATTAGCCATATCAACGATATCTCTGAACTTCCTTCGCATTTCATTTCAGAAATGAGGAATTTCTTTGAAGACTATAAAAAGCTAGAGAATAAAACTGTGGTGGTAGAAGAATTTCTGAACAAAGAAACTGCCATTGAAATTCTTAAAGAGAGTTTTGAAATGTATAACGAGAAGTTCAATAAAGCCTAAATTCTCCCCTGAGAAAATTAATATAGAGTGGGGCTTCAAAAGCCCTACTCTTAAACCGGCCTATTCGTCAATTCAAAAATGGTGATTTCAGGAAGAATTCCGATTCGGCCAGGGAAGCCTAAGAAACCAAAGCCTCGGTTTACATAGAGGTGATGATTTCCTTCGGTATATAAATCAGCCCATTGTGGGTACATCCATTGCGAAGGGCTCCATCTAAAATTACCAACCTCAACACCAAGCTGCATACCGTGGGTGTGCCCTGCAAACATCAAATCAATGTCGTTATACTTTGGCCTTACTTGTGCATCCCAATGACTTGGATCGTGTGAAAGCAATATTTTTACATCACCTTCTGAATTTTTATGCGCCAGGTCTAAGTCGCCATATTTGGCAAAACGACCAGCACCCCAGTTCTCTACGCCTATTAAGGAGATTTGATCCCCTCCTACTTTCAGCGATTTATTTTCATTCATCATGAGATTCCAGCCCATTTTTTCATGCGCCAAAATCATGTCTTGCAGGTTTTTTTGCTTGGCCTGAGCTGAAGTCCATTGCATATAATCTCCGTAATCATGATTTCCTAAAGTAGAGTACACTCCTAAATCGGCTTTTACTTTAGAGAAAATATCGAAGTATTCATTCAGTTCTTTGGTTTGGTTGTTCACCAAGTCGCCCGTAAAAAACACTACATCGGGCTTTTCGGCCATTAGTAAATTAACTCCTCCTTCAACTGCTTTTTTATCGAAGAAACTTCCGCTATGGATATCAGAAAGTTGCGCCATTTTAATACCATTGAAACCGCTCGGAAGGTTTGGAAGGTATAATTTTCTTCTTCTTATTCTATAATCATAGGCACCTGACACAATGCCAAAACTCATGGTCACTATTGGCAAAGTAGCTGCCGCAACGGCAGTTTTAGCAAGAAACTCAGACCTAGATATTTTTTTACCTGCTGCTATCTTCTTTTCCTTTCTGCGCTTCTTGCCTGCAAAGAAAAGCGCAATTGCTCTCCTAATATCATCTATAAAAACGAAGACAAGCCCAATGAGCTTGGCAGCATAAGACATAAAAATTATGGAGATAATGAAGCTAAAAGGTACCGTTCCAGCCTGCGAAAGAAAAAGATAAAACACCAAGGCCATCATTGCTACGGCTTGTAAGAGGTAAATTCTCTTGAGCCATTTAGCGCGATTGGCCTTTACATTCTTGAGAAGGGTCTTTGTTGCCTGATAAGCATATATCTCTATCCAGGCTAAAAACAGAATTATTAGAATAAAAGAAAAGACACTAAACTTCATACATTTTGCTAACTGTTTGAAATCAATTTGAGTTCAAAAAAAGAGCTCTCGGGAACCACCCCGAGAGCCACCAAATCAACCTTAACTATGATGGTGCCTGAGAAACAGACACCTAAATCACCACATAGTATTTTAAACAAACATCAAGCCAAAGCTCTGTTTGTGTTATTTCTTTAGCTTAGAGCGTTTGCTTTTCTTGCTTCCTTCTTCCCTGCTATTCGGTACATGAATTTATCGGCTAATAAATACATTGTAGGAACAATAATAAGAGTTAAGAAAGTTGCAAAAGTAAGCCCGAAAATAATCGTCCATGACATCGGCCCCCAGAATACAACGTTATCACCACCAACATAGAAGTCTGCATTATAGCTAGTAAACCAACCGATAAAGTCAATGTTTAAACCTACTGCTAGCGGCACCAAACCAAGAATGGTAGTAATAGCCGTTAAGATTACAGGACGAAGCCTAGTTTTACCAGCAAGAATAATAGAGTTCAAAACTTCTTCCATTGGCAAACGATCATCGTCATCTAAGCCCAATTCTCTTCTCCTTCTCTTTCTTGTAAGCTCAATGTAGTCAATCAGTACAATGGCATTATTTACCACAATACCGGCCAAGGCAATAATTCCCACCATGGTCATAATTACCACGAATTCCATATTGAAAATTACCAAGCCCAAGAACACACCAATGGTACTCAAGAACACCGATACCATAATAATAAATGGAGCAGTAATTTTATTGAACTGAGACACAATGATCAAGAAAATGGTAAACACGGCAATCAATAATGCTTTGGCTAAGAAAGCCATATTTTCAGCTTGCTCTTCTTGCTCTCCTGTAAAGGCATAGCTATATCCAGCTGGCATATCGTAATCGGCCATTAACACTTTGAGTTGCTCAGTAATTTCTGTAGCATTTGCTCCAGCCAACACATTGGAACTTAAGGTTACAACCCTGTCTAAATCCTTTCTTTTGATAGAACCATATGTAGAGCCATAACGCACATGAGCAACAGACGAAATAGGTACTTGCACCAATTTACCTGAGTTCTGATTTCTGAAAGTGATATTCTTATTCAACAAAGCATCGATATCGTAACGATAGTCTTGATTCAAGCGAACATTGATTTCATAATCATCCTCCCCTTCTTTGTATTTAGATACTTCCTTACCAAAAAGAGCTGTTCTAATTTCATTGGCAATGGCGTATGTAGACAAACCAAAACGTCTGGCGTTATCACGATCAATATCAACGATCAACTCAGGTTTACCCAATTCTAAAGAGCTCTTTAATTCTTCAATTCCACGAATTCCAGACTCATCAATTTTTTGTTGAATGTCTTCACTCACATGAATTAACCTCTCAAGATCTTCACCAACAATTTCTAAGTTAATTGGCTTTCCTGTTGGCGGACCAGCAGCATCTTTATCAATGGTTAAAGTAACACCCGGCTCTGGCTTGATTTGCGCACGCAAATCGTTCATCACATCAATGGTATTGATATCTCCACGTAGTTTACTTTCAATAAAGTTAACGGTGATACGTGCCTTATGCGGCTCTTCCGATTGACCAACTGCTGTTGGATCGTTAGGATCGGCTGCACCTTGACTTACGTTGGTTGAAACCGACTCTACAATAGTTTCATAAGGCTTAATGATTTCAAGCACTTGCCCCTCAATCTTCTTTGCAAAGTCATTGGTTACTTCAATGTCTGTTCCCACAGGAAATTCAACAAATACGTTTACATATTTAGGTTCGTTTTCAGGAAAGAATAACACCTTAGGCTGGAAGGCGGCAAAAACACCCAATGAAATGAACAACGCCAAAAATGCACCTCCCAAATAAAGACCTGGGTGTTTTACAGCACTCTTCAACACTTTTTCATATCGTCCCTCTAAGGCTGGCAAAAAGCCTGATTGAAACATTTTAGACAAAGGTCCTAATACATAAATGTTCATTAATGTAAGTGCGCCAATAAGAATTAAGAGGTTGCCCAATGCTGGAATTCCAGCTCCAAGAGCAATAACAAGCCCTACTACAATAGAAATAGAAGACCTAATGATTATTCTCTTGTGGTTATACACTTTCTTCCCATCTAAACTCATGAAAGAAGAGATGAATACGGGGTTAATTACCAAGGCTACAAATAGAGATGAACCCAGCGTAATAATTAGCGTTACTGGCAAATAGAGCATAAACTCACCTATAATACCTGGCCAAAAAGCCAATGGCATAAAAGCCGCCAAAGTAGTAGCAGTAGAAGATATAATAGGCAAAGCCACTTCGCCTACCCCTTTACGGGTAGCCGCCATTGGACTTAATCCTTCTTCCATTAAACGATACACGTTTTCAACTACCACAATACCGTTATCTACCAACATACCCAAGGCCATGATAAGACCAAAAAGTGTCATGGTGTTAATAGAAATACCCAGTAAACCCAGAATCATTAAGGCCATGAACATTGACAACGGAATGGCCATACCCACGAAAAGTGAGTTGCGGGTTCCTAAAAAGAACATCAAAACGGTAACAACTAGGATTACCCCAAAAATGATATTGTTACCCAAACTGCTTACTTGCTCTCTTGTATCTTTCGACTGATCGTTAGTTACAGTTACTTTGGTTGAAGAGGGAATTTGACCACTTGCATAGCTTTCATCAATTAGTTTGGTGATTTTATCGGTAGCAATCAAAAGGTTTTCACCACTTCGTTTCATCACATCCAACTTCACAACAGGATTTAAATCCAATCGCGCGTAGTTCATCTTGTCCTTATAACCGAATGTAACTGTGGCCACATCTTTTAAATAAACAATGTGTCCATCTTCGTTGCTAATAATGATTTCTTCGATTTGAGCAGGGTCATCAAATTCACCAATTACCCTTACGTTTCTTCTTAAACCATCAGCTACTACGTTACCGCCAGAAAGCGTAAGGTTTTCTGCCGAAATTGCATTTTCAATATCAGTAAAGGTTACTTTTCTAGCCTCCAGCTTAAAAGGATCAACCATTACCTCTACTTCCTTTTCATCAACCCCAACAATATTCACCTTAGAAATCTCCTTGAATTTCTCAATCTCATCTTCCAGATATTCTGCAATATCATTGAGTTCATCGAGTGTTTTTGAAGGATCAGTAAGGTTAAGGTTAAGAATTGGAAAGTTTTCCGAAAAACTAAACTTAATTACACTCGGGTCAGATTTCAAATCAGTGGGTAACTCAGACTTAGCTCTATCCACAGCATCTTTTACATCGATCACCGCATCGTCAACATCTACACCTACTTGAAATTCCACCACAATGGCAGAGAAATCTTGTACCGAAGTAGATTGAATATTATCTACACCTTCAATGGTATTGATTTCCTTCTCCAATTCACGTGTAATCAAGCTTTCGATATCCTCAGGTGAGTTACCTGGGTGCGCTGTACTTACATATACCGTTGGTTGTTCCACTTCGGGGAAACTCTCCTTAGGTAAGGTAATATAAGAGTATACGCCTGCCGCTATAATGATAAGCGTAAGTACGTATACCGTAATTTTATTTCGAATCGACAGGGAGGTTAATCCAAACTCCTTATCAATCACATTTTGTTGATTATTTTCAGCCATAATGCTCTAATTCAGAGGTTAAGATTAATTCTGCACTTTTACAGTTGTGCCATCTGCGATTGAACGATTTCCTTTATCAACAATTACTTCACCGCCCGTCAAACCAGAAAGCACTTCTGTTTCGTGATCGTGAGAAAGACCTAGTTTCACATGAACTTTAGATGCTTTATTGGCGGCATCTAACACATACACAAAGTTACCCTCTAGGTCTTCTTGAATAATTCTTGAAGGAATTGTAATGGCTTCTTCGTTTGTATAGTCAGTCAAACCTAAAATGCTCACAATGTTCACCTTTGCATTAGAAGCTTCGTTTGGTAATTTCACTTCAATAGTGAAAGTTCTACTGGCTGGGTTGATTACATTACCAATGCTTACGATTTTAGAAACGTAGCTCTCGTTCATAGATGGTATTTCAACATCTACCTCATCACCTACTTTCACTTTACCTAAATAGGCTTCAGAAACTTCGGCTGAAATGTACATATCACTGTTACTTACCAAGAATACAATTGGAGACCCTGGTTGAACTACTTCTCCTGCTTTTACTGGCACCTCTTCAATACTTCCGGCAAAAGGAGCTACAATATTGGTTTTGCTCAATTGTGTATTTAAGGTTGAAAGTTGTTTTTCAAGCGATTCTTTGTTGTTTTTAGCAGTCAAGAAATCTACTTCTGTACCAATATTTTTCTTCCAAAGTCTTTCTCTTTTTTCGAAAATGGTAGTAGCATACTGCAATTGATTTTTCACTTCGTCAATCGACTTCTCAAGTTGTTCAGAGTCGATTGTAGCCAACAACTGACCTTTCTTTACCGACTGACCTTCAACTACTTTTACTGAAGTTAGAAGCCCCATGCTTTCTGCGCTTACATACACGTTTGTACGAGACATTACCGTTCCTCTTACCTCGATTTTATGATCGAAATTTTTCTTTTCAGTTTTAATAGTAGTTACCAAAGTAGCTGCTCCTGAGCCGTTGAAAAAATCAGGGTCAGCTTCAGCAATTTCAGCCTCTATGGTTTCAATTTTATTTCTGATTTCCTGAAGTTGAACCCGGGCTTCAGTAAGTTCTTTCTTCTTGGCGTCAAGACCTTCATTCTCAGATTTAGGCCCACATGCTGCTACCGTGAGCACAGCAAGAAAAATTGTGGCGATTGATTTAGCTTTCATGTGATTGATATATTTTGAGTTATTAGTTGTCATTGTTTCTTAGTTTACCGAGTGCTTTATCCAAGTCCACTTTTGCAATAATGGCATTGTATAAGGCATTCAAATAGTTGGTTTCTGCTTCTTTATAGTCCTTTTCGGCATTGGTAACTTCTAAATTAGACCCAACTCCTTCTTTGTACTTCTCTTTTGTAATACTGCTTACTTCTTGCGCCAATTCCATATTGGATTCTTGAACCTCTAATTGCTCAAGGCTTACCTCTAGATTTCTTTTGGCATTTTCAAACTCTTGAGTCAAGCTATTGGTCAATAAACCGTATTGATTGTTCAGTGTCTCTAGCTCGATTTTATTACGCTGAATGGTGTATTTTTTTCTTAAACCATCAAAGATTGGAATACTAACATTCAGACCAATTTGAGAGTTTGAGAACCACTTTTTACCATCGGTTAAATCGCTAAAATCGTTCGAACCCGTATTTCTACCCCAACCTGCATTGAAGGTAACTTTAGGTATATACTGAGAAGTAGTATTCTTGATTTGCAAACCAGCCAACTCTTTTAGGTAATTGAGTTGTTGCACTTCTAACCTGTTACCAATACTAAAACCTTCTAATTCAGATTGATTGTATTTGAAGTCTAGCGTTTCTAACTGATCGGAAAGCGTAATCTCCTCCTCTACTGGCATCCCCATACTTAGCTTGAGTAAATCTTTACTGGTTTTAACAGCTTGCTCCACGCCACTTCTTTCGGCTAAAAGATTATTGGTTTGTACCTGAAGCCTGCTTACATCGATTCTTTCGGCAAAACCATTTTCATATAAGGTTCTGGTTTCATCTAAAGTAGTGTTTAAGGTCTCCAAATTAGCATTGATTAAATCAACACGGGTTTGGTTTACTAAAACCAAATAGTATGCTTTAGTCACCTGTTCGATAACATCTACTTCGGCCTTGGCTTTATCTATTATCACTTTTTCTCTAAGCACTTTCGCAGCTTGTAATCCAATAAAGAAGGATCCGTCCCAGATCATTTGCTCTAAACCAACATTCAGGTTACCAATATGTTGAGCACCAAAACCTACTAAGGTTACACCTTCATCATTTGGATTGCCAGAAATAAACGATGTTGGGATTGGGCTTTTGGCGATAAACAGGTTGTTGGTGTAGTTGAAACCAGCGTTAACCTGAGGTAACCCATCGGCACGTGTTTCAAACACCTGAGCTTCTGCATCAAGTGTAGAAAGTTGCGCATTCTTCACATTCTCATTGTTGATCAAAGCATACTCCAATGCCTTGTTCAGAGAAAATTCAGTTTGAGCTTTTACTGCAATAGCAGGCAGTAAAAGCGCGAGCATAAGCATGTATTTATTAATTCTGCTCTTCATTGTTTTTTGAGTTTGTTGTGTATTGATTAAAAAGTTGGTGACCTTCTATAGTAAAAAGACCATGCATAAAATGATCGAATAATTGCATTTGTATTTCTTCTAAAGTGTATTTATCCCGAGGAACAAGGTTTCCGAGAAGGAATGTCTGAACCTGTTCCATACGCATAATGGCTATAAGCTCAGCATCTATATTTGGTCTAAAAAGACCTTCCTTTTTCCCTCGTTCAATAACACTCATAATAGACTCCTTCATCACATTGCCCTTGAACTCTTCATACATCTTCCAGGCCTTAGGATAGAATTTCTGGAGTTCATAAAGGAGATTCATTTTTGTATCTCTAATAGAATCGCGAAGGCAAGCAGAAAGCAACACGAGCTCGTGTACTCCATTCTTCCCTTCTTCGGTTAAACCACAGAACCGCTGTGTCTCTGTTTCAAGGTGATATTTGGTGATAGTATTCACTAAGTCACTTTTATCCTTGTAGTATTGGTAAATCGTTTTCTTAGAAATACCCAACTCCTTGGCGATGTCGTCCATTGTCACAGCCCTGATACCAAACTGGGTATACAGCTCTGTTGCCTTCTCTAAAATATTCTCTCTAACATCCATTTCGATTGCAAAACTATGGAAACTTAAGGGTTTTCCAAAGTTTCCTTCGGCATTCAGACGTTTATTTTTAAGGTTTTGTTTATCATTTTTTAAAATTCCGCAAAAAATGCAAGTACTTACGAAAACCCAAACCAAAGATTATTCTACCGAAGTTCTTGTGTTACAATTATGATTCTACCATTTTACAAAAGACACCTAGCTCTAATTGATGTTACCTGAAACACATAGAAATATTACAATTAATCATCACTCTTTAAATTATACCATTTGGAGCGGTGGTAAAAATGTAAAGCTCTGCTTCCATGGATTCGGTTTAGATCATTCTTCGTATAAGATCGTTTGGGAAAATCTAAAAGAGACACACACCATTTATAGTTTCGATTTACCTTATCATGGTACAAGTCAATTTTCTAAGAATGAACAGACACTTCTACCGAAAGACTGGTTGGAGTTTATGGAAAAGTTTTTAACGATTGAGAAAATAGACAGGTTTGAAGCAATAGGCTATTCTATGGGTGGAAAATATGCTATGATTACGGCTGAGCTTTATCCAGACAAAATCAAACACCTCCACTTAATTGCTCCCGATGGCATCACCACTCATTTCTCTTATCGTTTTTCTACTTACCCCTTCCTTTTCAGAAAACTGTTTAAAACTCAAATTAAAAACCCATGGTTCTTCAAAGCTTTAGTGAAAACGTTACGCACCTTAAGAATCAGAAACAATTACAGCTTGAGGTTTGCGGAAAGCCAAATGGATACCGAGTTTAAACGATCTCAGGTATATTACTCTTGGGTTAATCTAAGGCACTTTTTACCTAACTTGAAATTATTGGCAACGCAAATTAACGCACATCGAACTCCTACTACTTTCTACATTGGCAAGCACGACAAGGTGATTGATTCGAAAACCATTGAACCATTACATAAGCTTTTGCCCGATAGTGAATTGGTAATGCTAGAGAGTGGACATAGTAATTTATTGAATTCAGTGGCTAAATACCTTGAAACGAAAAATCAGCTTTAACAATCAACCCCTATGAAAAACTACACCTTCCTACTTCTAAGCCTATTTTTAGCCAGTTGCAGTACTCCTTCAGAAACCACCACGGCAGCAAAAAGTCTTGAGCATTATCAGTCTGAAGCGATGAAAACCTTAGGCCTACCTTTTTCTGACGCAGTAATTGTAGACGATATCATTTATTTATCAGGGCAAATTGGCAACCTTCCAGGTACTTTAGATTTAGCTCCGGGAGGTTTACAAGCAGAGGCAAAACAAGCCATAGAAAACATGAAGGCCATTTTAGAAGCCAATGGTTCTTCACTTGATGATGTAATCAAGGTAACCGTGATGATGGCCGACATTGACGAATGGGGAGCATTCAATCAAGAATATATCAAGTATTTTACTGCGGGAAAAAAACCAGCCAGAAGCGCTTTCGGCACCAGTGGTTTAGCATTGGGCGCGCGACTTGAAATTGAGTGTATTGCGCTCAAAAGAAAATAATCCACTATTAATCAGTTGCGCTCGATAACTTATCCAAAACCGCTTCGTTAGTTTTTCATAATTTTTCAGTACATGAATTTTTCCACCCGCTCAATACTCACCATCACTCTTTTTGTTTTCAGTCATTTTCATTGCTTTAGCCAAAAAAAAGAAGCGACTGACCGAAAAATTTATGAATACCTCGACCAGTATTCTCCAGAAAGCTCAGAAATGCTTCGGCTACTGTATAGCCTACCCTCTAAGTACGAACTGAATGGGGTAACGATGAACCTCACAAAAGAACAATCTCCCTCCTCTTGGGTTTCTGATCATTCTGAAAAAGGTATTCTGAAAAGACTCAATACGGTGGTGCATGAGTCTATGCACGGATTAACTTCAAGATTACCATACACTTTGCTACAAGAACAAGGCGATGTTTATTATAATTTTAAAGATGATTACTCCGCTTTTTATGTTAACAAAGACTCTTCCTTTCTGGTAAAACACAGCCCCGTTTTTAGCAGTAATGAAATCAGCAATGAAATTCCCAAAGCCTTAAGGACCTTTAGATTCAGACCGTATATCGCCCCAAGGAATAAAATATTAGGTAGTCAGGCCCATGGAATTTACGGACTAACAGATGAGTGGAATGCCTATTATTTCGGTACAAAAACCGCCTTCAACCTCTTTGATTATTATAAATCAAAATCCGATCAAAACTACGAAGTCTATCTGGAATACGTGAGCAATATTGCTGGCACCTATTATGCCTATTATGAATTCAAGTACTTTATTCTTAAATACTTAGAATATGCCAAATCGAACGAAAAAGAAGTTTATGATGGCATAATTTCCAATTACGAATTTAGAAAAGCTTTTACTTCCATTGATGATCGTTTCGCTGATTTGCTCCGCGAATTCGGTGAGCGTTTGGATGAAATCGCGACTATCACAGAACAAAATACGGGGAGCCGTGCCTATATAGAAGATGGTTATTATTTTATTAATGGAAATGGTATTGGACTTTTTACGGAAGAAGTCGAAATGCTTAAAGCCGAATTAGAAAAGCCCAATTTAAAGGCTTTGGAGTTGGCGTTGAGGGTGAAATAGCTTTTAAATTAATATGTCTCTATCTCAATAGTTGCTCTTTTTTTTGAGTTGGCACATTGCACACATAAGGGTTTGTCTCTAGCTATATTGTTAAAGAGATACGGACGGCCGTCCACATTATTTTTTTGAGTATCCCTTTATGGAATCCCTCAAAGCTGAGCATCATTGAGTCAATGAAGTTCAAATACCTTAAACTAAACGCTAATATTATGAAACTCTCGGCATTACTTTTAGTAATGTTCATGGCTGTTCAATTCAGTCATGGACAATCCACCATCGAATCAAAAATCAAGTCTGTAGAAGTTTACACCAAGGGAGCAGAGGTGAGAAGAGCCGCAAAACTGTCACTTAAAAACGGTAAGAATGAATTCAAGATTTCTAACCTTTCATTCAACTTAGACCCCAAAACAATTCAAATCTCTGGTGAAGGCTTTACCATCCTATCCGTTCGACATGAACTTGATTATTTAGTACAAGAGAATAAACCAGACTTGGTAAATCAATTGCTAAATCAATCTGACGCTGTTTCAGATTCCATAAAATACATTGAGCTTGAAATCAGCATTCTACAAAAAGAAATGACCTTGTTAAACCAGAACCAAAAGATCATTGGCGATCAGGGTATTCAAAATCAGGATTTTAAAAATGCTGTAACCTATTTTACAGAAAGATTCAAAACCCTTTCAAAAGAAGAATTCAACCTTAACCTAAAAAAAGGAAAGCTTAACGAGAAGCTAATGCAGATAGGCTTACAACTTGATTCGTATTCTGCTCAACAAAAAAAGCCCTCCTCCAATGTTTTCCTTACCATCAGCTCCGATAAAAACCAAACGATACCCATTGAAATTAGCTATGCAGTAAGCGAAGCAGGGTGGTTTCCTGCTTATGATGTTAGAGCCAAAGACAGCTCTCAGCCGCTGTCTATCACCTATAAAGCACGTGTTTATCAGAACACTGGAATAGACTGGAAGGATGTAAAATTAAGAATTGCATCTGGAGATTTGGAATCCAGCGGAACAGCACCAGAACTAACACCATATCATTTAGGTGGTACAAACACCTACTTCAATGGAAGTAAGGGAATCAAGCAAGTTCATGGGTATGTACTTGATTCAGAAGGCTTACCTTTACCAAGTGCTTCTATATTTGTGAAAGGAACTACCCTTGGCGTTACTACTGATAATAATGGTTTCTATAGTATTCAAATCCCCAATGGAAACACCCCTATACTAACCTTTAGGTTTCTGGGTTTTGTTACTCAAGAAAAACCAGTTACTCAAGAAAACATCAATGTTCAAATGAAGGCCGATGTTACCGAAATGGGTGAAGTAGTAGTAACAGGTGTTAATTCTTATTCTGACCGGCTTTCTGGACAAGCAGCAGGTATTCGCATTAGAGGAGTTGGGACTATTAAAGAGGAAGAAAAACCACGGTCTATTCCTATTAGTTACATTAACTACCAAACTAACTTTGTATATGATATTGAAATACCCTACAATATTCCATCTTCAGGAAAACCAGAAGTGGTAGACATGCTTACTAAAGAAGTAGAAGCTCAATTCATGTATTCCACAAGCCCAAAAGTGAAAGAGACGGCCTATTTGGTGGCCATGATCAAGGACTGGACAGATTTGAAATTACTAGATGGGGAATCAAATCTTTATTTTGAAAATCGCTTTGTTGGCAAATCAATCATCGATACTAATGTGGGCTCTGATACTTTGAATGTCTCACTTGGAAAAGATGAAGGCATTGTCATCAACAGAGAAAGACTTAAAGATTTTGAAGAAAACAAGTTTTTCAGCAATAAGAAAAGAGAAGAAAGACATTTCCGAATTACGGTAATGAATACCAAGTCAAGCGAAGTGAGTATTTCGATTTATGATCAGATTCCAGTCACTACTAAAGACAATATAAAAGTCAATGTTATCGAAATTTCAGGTGCTGAAATAAACAAAGAAACAGGTTTACTGACCTGGAAAACACAACTAAAACCAGGAGAAAAGCGAGAATTGACTTTAAAGTACTCTGTTGAATATCCAAAGGAAATGGATTTAGAAATTAACTAATCACATAAAACCGACTTTAACTCTTCATGAAATTGATTATTTTGGAAGGACTGAATACCAACAGCCTCCAAAATAATCAACCATGAAAAGACCATTTACCAGTATATCACTCCTGTGCATTGCGCTACTTTTTACGAGCAGTTTCGCCTTTGCACAAAAGAAATACTCCGAAAAACAGATTACCAAACTCAAAACTGAAGTTGCCCAAATTGTTGAAGACAACCACAAGCAAACGCAGGTAATGATTGATAAGATTTTCAGCTTTGCTGAGCTTGGCTTTCAAGAGTATGAATCTTCTAAATATCTTACTGGAATTTTGAGAGCTAACGGCTTCGAGGTAGAGGAAGGAGTTTCTGGAATTCCTACCGCATGGTTTGCCACATGGAAACAAGGTGATGGCCCTACAATTGCCTTGGGAAGCGATGTAGATAACATTCCAAAAGCATCACAATATCCGGGAGTTGCTTATCACAAGCCCATGGTCGAAGGTGCACCGGGTCATGGCGAAGGCCATAATGCTGGAATTCCATTGAATATCACGGCCGCTCTTGCTGTAAAGCAGATTATGGAGCGTGAAGGCATTGAAGGTACACTCATTTTATGGCCCGGCATTGCTGAAGAATTGGTAGCCGCCAAAGCTTGGTACACCCGCGATGGCCTTTTTGATGATGTAGATATTTCAATCTTCACCCACGTAAGCAGCAACCTTTCCGTGTCATGGGGACAAGCCTCGGGTACAGGACTTATCTCCGTTGAATATACCTTTGATGGTGAAGCTGCTCATTCTGCAGGTTCGCCTTGGCGAGGAAGAAGTGCTTTGGATGCGGTAGAATTAATGAGCGTAGGCTGGAATTACAAACGCGAACACCTCACTACTTTAAAACGCTCTCACTCTATCATTACCGATGGTGGCGATCAGCCCAATGTGGTGCCTTCAAAAGCTTCGATTTGGTATTATTTCCGTGATGTAACCTATGAAGGCATTATGGAGATGTATGCCGATGCCAACAACATTGCCAAGGGAGCCGCTTTAATGACAGACACGCAAATGAGCTCAAGAATTTTGGGCACCGCATGGCCACGTCATTTTAACAAAACCATAGCCGAAACCATGTATGAGAACATCAAGCAAGTGGGGCTACCCATCTGGAGTGAAGAAGATCAGGCTTTGGCTAAGGCTACTCAAGCAGAAGTGGGTTCTGAACCAAGAGGATTGAGCGTAAACCTTTCTAGCTTAGGTATGCCTGTAAGAAGCCCAGTAAGCGGTGGTTCGGACGATATTGGGGATGTATCATGGAAAGTACCTACTGTAACTTTGCGTTTTCCTTCAAACATTCCTGGTTTGCAAGGTCACCACTGGAGCAATGCCATTGCTATGGCCACTCCTATTGCGCACAAAGGCGCTACTGCTGGTGCCAAAGCCGAAGCCATGACCATTATGGACTTTCTTTTAAAGCCTGAATTGGTGACTCAAGCATGGGATTATTTTAACAATGTGCAAAGCAAAGAAACGAAGTACAAACCCATGATTTCGGCTAGCGATGCCCCTCCTATTTACCTGAACAAGAAAATCATGGATGAATTCCGTCCGCAGCTAGAGAAGTTCTACTATGACGAGACAAAATATGGAAGCTATTTAGAGCAATTGGGCGTTCCTTATCCAACAATTAAGAAGGGGAATTAAGGCAAATCAGCCAGTTCACCCAATTTAATTTCAAAAGCCGAAGCGTTGAACCAATTCTGCGCTTCGGCTTCTTCCAATATTATATTCAGCCGCTCCCAATAAACTCCTTTCAGTCCATTCCTTAAAACGAATTCAGAAGCTTCCTCATATGAGTTGTAAATACTCTTAAAAAAAGCTTCTTGTTTCACCTCCTTTCGAGCATTAAAACGCATGGCGGTTTCGATATTAAAGAGCATGAAATCTGCCAAAAGTGAAGGGTCTAATTCTAAAGTTATAAAATTCTTTATCGCTTTTTGCGCTACCGACCTACGGGCTTTAGGCTTTCGTTTGGTTTGAGGGAAATACTCTTTGAGCACCTTCTGCTTTGCTTCATCTATAAGTTTGTCTTCTTTGGGGTTGAACACAAAATTATAGTAGGTACGAACAGGCATAAATTTATCATAAAGTTCCAGCACCTGTGTTTCAAGCTCATCTTTTTTTAATGACTGTAAATACTTAACAAGTGCACGCTTACTCATTTATCCTCCTGTTGGTTTTTAGATTTTGCTAAGGTATCAATTATTCAAAAAGCATTGGTCGCCAATCTGTTTCGCGAAGCTACAGCTCAACTATTTCCTTCAACAACTCAGCCCAATTCTTCGACAACCCACCAAAAGCCGTATTTCAATATTTATATGAATGATTAAATATGCATAAAAACATCCCCAATCATGAAAAGAACTTTATCACTATTCGCCATACTCCTTTTTGCAGGCTTAGGAAACCTAAACGCTCAAAACCTTGAAAAACCAAGATCTGGAAACGAAATCCGCTTAAAAGATTACACAGTAACCGTAGCTCAAGGTGAAGAAATCGACCTACAAATGTGGGTGGTAAAAGCAAAGAAATACAATCTCGTTGTTGAAGCACCAAAAGCTTCTGCTAAAGAAGGCATCCACTTTACCTTCGAACAACAAACTGAAGTAGAAGACCCTTTGACCTACGACATGAAAGTAAAAGTAGACGCATCGACTCCGGTGGGCGATTATCTATGCATTCTGAAAGTTCCAGGTAAAGGAAGAAGTGCTGTAACAGGTTCTACCATTAAAATTAAAGTCGTTCAAAACGACTAAAAAATTCAGAATTCAATGAAGCCCTTTTGTTTACACTTAAGGGCTTTTCTTATATTGAGCCATGTCTAAAGGAAAGGTATATGGATTAAGAATAGCAATAGGGCTTTTGGTCTTTATGTTCTTCAAAATCACATCCTATAAACTTTCCGAATGGGGTACATCCACCTTTGTATCCATGGGCAGCACGGTTATTACGGTACTCATTGTTTTTGAAATTATTGGCTACACTGGTAAATACCTGATTAAGCATTATAAATGTAGCCTTACTTCGTACCGAACTCTTGGCATGTTCTATTGGGGAAACTGCCTTATCACTGCTCCCTTCGTGATCGGTGCTGCAGCCTTTCATACCGAAGTCCTTATTCCTGCTTTTCCTTGTACTACTTGTACTGCCGAAATTTCATTGGCCACCACCGCTGCACAAAGTTTGGTGCTTTCATGGCTAATCATTTCTGCAAAATCTTTTATGATTTATGTAGAGTACACTAAACGTTCTGAACATGAAAAAGACATCCTACAAAAAGAGCTTGCGCTTTCTAAATACGAAAGTCTAAAAGACCAAATTGAACCTCATTTCTTATTTAACAGCTTTAGCGTGTTGACCGCAGTTATTGAAGAAGACCCAAAATTAGCGGTAGACTTTGTTTCTCGACTTTCTAAAATATACCGGTATTTAATGGAAAACACCTCCCAATTGGTGTTACTGAGTACCGAACTTGAATATTTAGAACACTATGTTTTCGTTTTGAAAACAAGGCATGGCCAAAGCATTAATGTGAATTACAATTTGGATGCGGGAGCTGCTCAAATTCCAATTTTATCGCTTCAAATGTTGGTAGAAAACGCTTTAAAGCATAATTACTTTTCGAAAGAAAACCCACTCACCATTAACATCTATACGGAAGGCACTGACTTTTTAGTGGTGAGCAACAACTTGAACAAACGGCCTAACTTAGAAAAAACCACGCATTTAGGTTTAGAAAACATTAATAAACGTTACGAATTACTGCTCAATAAAAGCATTGTTATTCAAGAAAACGCAAATAGCTTTACGGTCAAGCTTCCATTAGTATCTCAACTGAAAGCCGAATCATGAAACTGGTTATTATTGAAGACGAAGCACTTTCGGCCAAGCGTTTGGCGAAAATGATTACTGAAATCGTTCCGAACGCTCAGATTTTAGCCAAGCTGGAATCTGTGAGTGAATCGCTGATTTGGTTTAAAGAAAACCCTAAACCCGACCTCATTTTCTTGGACATTCAGTTGAATGATGGTACCGGTTTCGATATTCTGAATGCACTGAACGATTACCCTAAAATCATTTTCACTACCGCTTATGAGCAATATGCGCTCGATGCTTTTAAACACAACAGTATTGATTATTTACTGAAGCCGATTGACGCTACGGAGCTAAAAAATTCATTTAAGAAACTTGAGAATATTAAGGCTACCGAAACCCTTCAATACAAAGAAAACATCGACAGCTTAAAGGCTCAGTTTTCATCTGGCTTCCGTGAAAGGTTTCTAATTAAAATTGGTCCGCAGTTCAAAAGCATTACCACCAACGATATTAGATATTTCTTCTATTCCGATGGGCTCACTTACCTTCAAACCGAAGAAAGTGCCTTGCCGATTGATTACACTTTAGACCAACTGAAAGACGAAATAGATCCTAAACTCTTCTTCAGAATCAACCGTCAATTCATTATCAAAATCTCTAGCATCAAGGAAATTCACAGCTATTTCAATAGCCGACTGTTACTCACTCTGAGCCCAGCTTTTAAAGAAGAAGTAATTGTAAGCCGTGAACGGGTATTAAATTTCAAGATTTGGGCTGGAATGTAAGTCATCTGTACTCTATTTTTGTTCAGGCAATTTTCGTTTTCCAATTTCAAAATACTATACCTTTAAAGCATGGCTGACCAGTACAAAGCATTACTCGAAGGAAATAAACAGTTCATCCAGAACATCACCAAAGTCGATCCCGATTTCTTTACAAAGCTATCGCATCAGCAAAAGCCAGAATTCCTCTGGATTGGCTGTTCCGATAGTAGAGTGCCCGCCACTGAAATCACCAACACTACTCCCGGTTCAATTTTCGTTGGTAGAAATATTGCCAACGTGGTCGTTAATACCGACCTCAACTTACTAAGTGTAGTCTATTATGCTGTCAAGGTATTGAAAGTGAAGCACATCATCGTTTGCGGCCATTATGGCTGCGGAGGGGTAAAAGCGGCCATGTCGAATGAGATCTTTGGCTTTTTAGACAATTGGTTACTGAATTTGAAAGACATTTATAAAAACCACAGTAAAGAACTGAACGGCATTCAGGATGAAACAAAAAGGTTCGACCGCTTTGTAGAATTGAATGTGATAGAGCAAGCAAAAAACTTGGCCAAAATATCCTTTGTACAGGAAGAATGGCAGAAAGGCGAGTTTCCATTTATCCACAGTTGGGTTTACAGTTTGAATGACGGAAACATTACAGACTTAGAATGCTCTTTCAACTCAGCCGAGGCGGTGAATTCAATCTACGGATACAATCAGGAATAACGCAAAGGAAATAGTCTTTAGATAACGAAAAAGACCGCCTGGCAGCGGTCTTGATCTGTATTTTTACAAATACCCCCCAAAAAACAAAAGCGGGGGACGAAGATTCGCCCCCACTTGCCATGAAAAGGCCGTGGCCATTTCACAACATCAAGTTACTGTTCAAGCCTTTGTTCTTCATTTATTGGCCCAAGCTATAAACAAAAAACGCTGTCTTCTTCAGCTTCGTCCGTTGTCCGCACCTAGTGCTAAGACAGTTTAACGCAGCTTTGCAGTCTTTTTATAAGGTTCAGTCTAAGAAAGAACCAAGCCGAAAAGATAAGGGTAACCCCTGTACCTTTTCCAATTTCTGCTCACACACCCAAATGCGCTCGCTTCTGAATTGGACTTTGGTGTATGCTCTCGCATTTTCCATCAGTTAAGCTGACTGTTTCAGATCATCTTTTTCAAGAATAACCCTTTCGCGTACATTTTTTCCGGGCTTCCCCCGAAGAGAGACTAAAAACTAGTTTCTGACTTTTATCCCTCACTTGACATATCTAAGATACTCTCCTTAACTTTACGCTCAAACTTTGTAACTCATTAGTTTTCAACAACTTTCCCACCCCTCTATCCACGGGGTTATGCACTGAGTTATCCACGATTTTCAAGCCAAGTAACTGTAAGTCAGAAACTCACACTGAATAAGAGAACCCTCCAAAAGTTGAGGTTTCTGAGTTGTCAGGTGTTATTGAATTCACCTGAACAATGAATGAGAACTTTTGGAGGTTTTTTTAAGAAAGGATAAGCTGATTTTTCAATCCCTTCTGAATGCTTTTTACTAAACTTGCACTTTAAACTTTTGAATACAGGAAAAATGAGTGAAAAGGACCCAAAAGAGTCGCTCAACTTTATTGAGCAAATGATTGAAAATGATTTGAAATCAGGAAAAAACTCATTCGTCCAAACGCGTTTTCCTCCTGAGCCTAACGGTTACCTCCACATTGGTCACGCCAAGTCGATTGTATTGAACTTTGGCCTTGCCGAAAAATACAATGGCAGTTGTAACCTTCGTTTTGACGACACCAACCCTGAAAAGGAAAGCGAGGAGTACGTTAACTCGATTAAAGAAGATATTAAATGGCTGGGCTACACTTGGTCGGACGAGGCGCGTTATACTTCCAATTACTTCGATACGCTTTATGAATTTGCCGTAAAGCTGATCAAAAAAGGGAAAGCCTATGTAGACGATCAGTCGGCTGAAGAAATTGCCGCAGGCAAAACCAACCCTACCATTCCGGGTATAAAAAGTCCTTTCCGCGATCGTTCGGTGGAAGAAAACCTTGATTTATTCGAACGCATGAAAAATGGTGAGTTCGATGCAGGAAGCCATGTGCTTCGCGCTAAAATAGATATGGATTCGCCCAACATGCATATGCGCGACCCTATCATTTATAGAATTAAAAAAGTAACCCACCACAATACAGGTGATGCTTGGTGCATTTACCCGAATTACGATTTCGCCCATGGCCAATCCGATTCGATTGAACATGTTACTTACAGCCTTTGTACGCTTGAATTCAGAGATCATAAGCCTTTGTACGATTGGTTCATAAATGAATTGGAGATTTTTCCTTCTAACCAAACAGAGTTTGCAAGGTTGAACCTAAGCTATACCATCGTAAGCAAGCGCAAGCTCTTACAATTGGTAGAAGAAAAGCATGTAACGGGCTGGGATGACCCAAGAATGCCCACCATTTCTGGTTTTAGAAGAAGAGGTTATACCCCAGAATCGATCAAAAACTTTGTAAAAAAAGTGGGCGTAGCCCGAAGAGATGGCATTACCGATGTAGCGCTTTTGGAACACAGCATTCGCGAAGATTTGAACAAAAAAGCCAACCGTGTTTTTGGAATTCAGAAGCCACTAAAAATGGTGATTACCAACTGGCCAGCGGACAAAACGGAAATGATGCAAGCCATCAATAACCCTGAAGACGAAACGGCTGGAACGCGCGAAATGCCATTTACTCGCGAAATTTATATTGAAAGTAAAGACTTTATGGAGGAACCGCCTTCGCCTAAGAAATTCTTTGGCTTAGGCCCCGACAGAGAGGTGCGTTTGAAATACGGTTACATTGTAAAATGCACAGGCTTTGAAAAGGATGCCAATGGCAACATTACCGAAATTCATTGCACTTACGATCCTGAAACTCGCAGCGGTAATGATACCAGCGGCAAAAAGGTGAAAGGAACTTTGGGTTGGGTTTCTGTACCTCACGCTGTACCAGCTACTTTGCGTTTGTACGACAGACTTTTCCGTACCGAAAACCTGAACAGCATTGACGATGATTTCTTGAATCATATCAACCCTGATTCGCTTACTGTAGTTGAAAATGCCATGCTAGAGCCTTCTATTAAAGACGCACAAGCAGGCGATATCTTCCAGTTTGAAAGACAAGGCTACTTTGTGGTAGACAGAGACTCTACTCCAGAGAAGAAGATCTTTAACCGAACGATTACACTGAGGGATAATTGGGCGAAGTAGTCATTAGTGTTTAGTGTTTAGTGTTTAGTGTTTAGTGTTTAGACGAAAACGACAAGCACTGTAGACAAGGTTTAAAACATTAGGATTATTTATCTGGATCGTTTGAAATTCAATCGCGAAGAGTGATTCAGAAATTTGAATACTGAAACTGTATCATTATCGTTTCTTTTCCTGACGAAGGAAGGATCTAACATTTCGAAAAACTTATAACAAAAGCATGATATTCAGATTATCGTGCTTTTTTTGTGTATGTCTATTTTAAGAACTCCAGTAAATCAATTAAAGCCGGGTCAAATCGGTTTGATCGGTTTGCCTTTTGATGATCATTCTTCTTTTCTGCAAGGCCCAGCCAAAGCGCCTGAATTAATCATTCAGGCATTAGAATCGGATTCGGCCAATTACTTTACCGAAAACCTGACCGACCTTAACGAGCATCCAAAACTGGCTTGGTGCGGAAATGCTGAGCTCAGCCAATACACAGACATTGAACAGCGCATTGATGAAGTGCTCGCACAAGGCGCCCTCCCCTTTTCTTTGGGTGGCGATCATTCCATTACTTTTCCTGTGGTGAAGGCGTTGGCCAAGAAGCACCCCAAACTCAGCATCCTCCATTTCGATGCTCATGGCGATTTATATGACGAACTAGACGGCAACCGATATTCTCATGCTTGTCCGTTTGCTAGAATTATGGAAGGCGGTTTTGCCCAACACCTGACCCAAGTGGGCATTCGTACCTTAAACAGGCACCAAAAGACCCAAGCCGAGAGGTTCAATGTGCATATGATCCAGATGAAGGACTGGAAAGCGGATATGAAATTTGAGATGGAAGGCCCTGTTTACCTTTCCTTTGATATGGATGTGCTCGACCCTGCTTTTGCACCCGGGGTATCGCATCACGAACCGGGAGGTTTTTCTACCCGCGAAGTACTGACCATGATTCAAAACCTCAACCTCAACATTGTAGGTTGCGATGTAGTAGAATACAACCCCAACCGAGACCTTAATGGCATTACCGCCATGGTGGCCGCTAAAGTGGTGAAGGAGTTGGTGGCGAAGTTGTTTAGTGTTTAGTTTTTGATGAACTTAGAGAGCTAAATTTAAAAAGTTCAATTTGGAAAACAACAAGGATACTACTCTAGAAGAGATTAATAAAACACTGAAAGAAATTAACAGTAGACAGGAGTTGTCTGAACTATTCGGGAAATCTGACCGGAGAGTAGAAAATTCATTGAACCAAATTCAAAACAGCTTTGACCGTATCCATGACAGAGCTTTTAACTTCAATAATATCCTTCTCGGAGCTTATTTAGTTTTAGGAACATTCCCCAACGAATCTCCAAAACTAGAGCTTTGGACCATTATTTTCCCATTAATTATCTTAAGTTATTTAATCTTTATAGAGTACCGACAAATGGAAATTCATCGATTTGCCTCCCGAGAACAACAATGGACATCCGTAGAAAGAGATGAATATATAAGCCGAATAAAAGGGCAAACTCTTTATTCCCTATTTGGGTTAGTGTTATCTGTTTTATGTTTGGCTTATTTAATTTTTAATCTCGCATAAACCAAAACAGAAACTATTCTCAATGCCCCTCCACACCACACTCCCAAAAACCCTTATCCCCTATTTTCAAGCGGAATTACAGGCTTATGCTGTCGCGTTCAAAGCTGGTGATTTGACCAAGGCTTGGGCGCATTTGGAACGGGCGCATATTATTGGGCAGCGCTATCCTTTTGCCCATACTTTCGTGCATTGGAAAATGCTTCAGTTTGGCTTTCGGATTAAAAGCGGAAAAGAAGTGATGGGGCAAATCCCTCGTTTATTGGTGGGTGGCGTAAAGTCGTTTGTAGGTAAAGTGCCTGTGGGTAATCCCGGTGGCGCCAATGTTCCGCCTATGAAACCCTTCCCCATAGAAAAAGATATTCAGGATATTTTTATTAAAGCTGGCGTTAACCAAGCCTAATGGTTTGAAAACAAGGATTACCAAAAAAATTTAATCAGCTCAAAACATTCAAGTTCATTTTTTGATTGTCAAATTTTAAAGCATCAAACACTTTAAGCTTGAATAATCTCAGTACAGAAGATAAAGACCGTATAATTGAAATGGCTTGGGAAGACCGAACCCCTTTTGAGGCCATTGATTTTCAGTTTGGAATGCGTGAAACAGAAGTGATTAAACTCATGAGAAACACGCTTAAACTGTCTTCTTTTAAGCTTTGGCGAAAACGAGTGAATACCGGCACAAGCATTAAGCACTTGAAAAAAAGAAATGCTGATATAACGCGATTTAAGTGCTCCAGACAGCGTAGCATTTCCAATAATAAGATTTCAAAAAAATGAATTTCCCAACTTCATTACCTGAAATTGAAGCCAGAATTCATAATCTATCAATTGAGGCTTACGGTAAAACACGAAACTATAAAAACGGGGCTGTTAGCTATTTAAGCCCCTATATTTCTAGGGGAGTAATATCTACCAAACAGCTATTTGAACATGCCTTAAATCAAGATTTAAAATGGTGGGAAAAAGAAAAATTTATTCAAGAACTGGCCTGGCGTGATTACTGGCAGCAAGTATGGATTGCCAAAGGTGATTTAATCAATAAAGACCTAAAACAGCCACAATCCAAGGTGAATAATCACCTGATTCCAAAATCTATTATTGATGGCAATACTGGTATCGAAGCAGTTGATGAAGCCATTGAAACGCTAAAAAAAACGGGCTATATGCATAATCACATGCGCATGTATGTAGCAAGCATGGTTTGTAACTTAGCACAATGCCACTGGTTAGCCCCCGCCCAATGGATGTACGGGTATTTACTCGATGGTGATTGGGCGTCTAACGCACTAAGCTGGCAATGGGTGGCTGGGGCAAATGCGAATAAAAAATATTACGCGAATCAAGAAAACATTAATCGTTACTTTTTCACCAATCAAAAAAACACCTTTCTTGACCATGATTATGAGTTATTGCCAGAATTAGACATTCCATATGCTTTATCGGAATTAGCAGGTTTTGACCACCACCTTCAACTTCCTGAAACAAGAAATTTGATTATTGACAACAGCAAGAAGACCCTCATTTACAATTACTATAATATTGACCCCAACTGGCATAAGGATGAAGATGTGAACCGAGTTTTCTTAATTGAGCCGGCCTTTTTCGAAGCGTACCCCATAAATCAAAAGTGCCTAGACTTTGCAATAAATCTCACTTCCAATATCCCAGAAATTCAAATCCATGTTGGTAGTTTTGACTCCCTAAAAGAGGTGGTTGATCCAACAAAAATTATTTATAAAGAACACCCTACAAACCTAAGTTACACAGGTACTGAAGAGCCACGAGATTGGATGTTTGAATTAAAGGGCTACTTCCCTTCCTTCTTCAACTTTTGGAAAAAGACTAAGAAAAAAATTGACCATATTCCAAAATGAAAAAGGAATTTCTTCCACAAAAAACATGTCCTGTTTGCCAACTCACTTTTTCTTGGCGAAAAAAATGGACTAAAAACTGGGAGTCAGTGACTTACTGCAGCGAACGCTGCCGAAGAAACAAGGCTAACATTTCTGAAATGACGACAGAGACTTAAGTAACCTATACCTGCTGCCATTAAAAATATCATTACACTAAATAGCCAATACTACTTTTAAAACCATATTTTTGGTGCGAACTGGTGACGGTAGTATGACCACAAAACTCGAAATAAAAGACAAGACTGCGCCCATCGACAGCATTAAGATTTCTCCTTTCAGGAAGAACATTCGCAAAACCACCCCACACAAACACAACAGCTATTTCGAGATTATCTTTCTCACGCAAGGTTCAGGCACGCACACCACAGACACGCAAAAATTCGACATTGTTCCGCCCATTGTTTTTACGGTGCGCAAAGAGCAAATTCACTTTTGGAATATCGAAACGGAACCCTCAGGCTATGTGCTGATTATCAAAAAACAGTACATCGATAACTGCTTGGACAAGGAAATCAAACAACTTCTGGCCAAGTTGAGCGCTTATCCTTGCCTCTACCCCAATGCTCAATCGTTGGAACCGCTCTTCGAAATTCTAAATCAGGAATACCAAGAAAACGGCTACAGCCAAAAGCCAGTAGTGGACGGATTACTCAAAGCCATTTTGGGTAAACTGCTACTTTCTGCGAAAGCAGAAAAAGCCAGTGAAAGCAATAAAGCAAGCGATTTTCAGCATTTTAAAGAGTTGCTCAACCAAGAAAATCAGTTAACGAATAAGGTAGCGCACTATGCTAAACTCCTGCACACCACGCCCCAAAACCTGAATGCCATTTGTAGGAAAGAAGCCAATCAATCGGCCACAGAGATTATTTCGGAACATATTATTAGCGAAGCCAAACGCCTATTGCTCTACACGGACCTTACCGTAAATGAAATTTCGCATAAGCTGGACTTCAAAGACAATTCGCACTTCACTAAATACTTTAAAAGGCATACAGAAATAACACCCAATGCTTTCCGTAAGGAATTGCTCTAAACCAATTGAGATTAAAAGTGCTTTAAAATCAACATTAAGCAAACTCTCCAAAAGTTCTTATTCATTGTTTCGATGAACACATTAACCCCTGATGGTCATTGGTCATCAACTTTTGGAGAGTTGGTTGATCTCAGGTTGAAAAGACCACAGCCTTTTCAAATAGACCATTTTATTAATCATACCTTGTATATTTTTGCAGCAGAGATAATTTTTTAGTTTAAATTAAATAGAGCAATGAGCAAGGAATTAAAAGAAGTCGCCAAGTTGTTTTTCAAACTGGGCAGTATTGCCTTTGGAGGCCCTGCAGCACACATCGCTATGATGGAAGATGAAGTGGTGAAAAAGCGTAAATGGATGACACCTCAGCATTTTCTGGATTTGGTGGGTGCTACTAACCTTATTCCTGGTCCCAATTCCACAGAAATGACCATGCACTGCGGACATGAACGCGCAGGCTGGAAAGGTTTGATTGTGGCTGGTGCTTGTTTCGTATTTCCTGCCGTTGCCATCACCATGCTCTTTGCTTGGCTCTACCAGCAATATGGCCAACTTCCTTCCGTAGAACCCTTTATTTACGGCATTAAGCCAGCGGTAATTGCCATCATTATTTCGGCCGTTTATCGCCTTGGAAAAAAAGCGCTCAAAAATGTAGAAATCGGAATTCTGGGGGCACTTACTTTGGCCGCTACTTTACTGGGCGTGAACGAAATCATTGCGCTGTTTGCTTGTGGTGCTTTAGGCTTAATCATTCACCTCATCCGAAATTCAAAAAGTTCGCTCAACAGTATCTCTCCTATCGCTCTAGTGCAAGTCACCGCCACTTTAGGCTCTATGAAAATTTTCTGGACTTTCTTTAAAGTGGGCGCATTGCTTTATGGAGGTGGTTATGTGTTGTTCGCTTTCTTAGATGCAGAACTCGTCAATACTGGCCTACTCACCAGACAACAGTTGATTGATGCGGTAGCGGTAGGTCAATTCACACCAGGACCGGTACTTTCTACCGCCACCTTTATTGGCTGGCAATTGGGAGGCTTTTGGGGAGCCATTGCAGCCACCGTAGGTATATTTATGCCTTCTTTCATCTTTGTGGCTATTCTGAACCCGCTAGTTCCGAAAATGCGAAAATCGAAAATGATTGCTGCTTTCTTGGATGCGGTGAACATTGCCGCAGTAGCGGTGATTGTCGCGGTTTGTATAGAAATGGGCAAAGACACCATTGTGAACTGGGAAACCATCGTGATTGCCGTGGCCAGTTTAATTACCGTATTCCTTTTCAAAAAACTGAACAGTGCATTTATCGTGGTTGGCGGATCGCTGCTTGGTTATTTGTTGACTTTGGTTTAGAAGTCTTCTTTCTAAAAAGGATATGATTAGCTTTAGCTTCTCGTTTCACAAACTTATGCAGCTATGAGAAGCATTATCATTCTTGGTAGTTCTAGAAATGACGGTGACACCTCCAAAGTGGTGAAACTGCTCAAAGAAAAGTCTGATTGGGACTTGATCGACCTGAATGATTATGATTTTAGCTACTACGATTATGCACATAAAAATGCAGGGGACGACTTCCTTCCCATAATGCGAAACATCATCGACAACTACGATATGTTAATTTTTGCTACTCCAGTGTATTGGTACAGCATGAGCGGCATCATGAAAGTGTTCTTCGATCGCATTACTGACTTACTGGAAATTGAAAAGGATTTAGGCAGAAAGCTGAGAGGCAAAAATATGGCTGCCTTAAGCTGTTCTATTGGCAATCATTTGGGCGACCAATTCTGGCTGCCCTTTTCTGAAACTGCCAAATACTTAGGCATGAATTATCTTGGAAACGTTCATGCTGTAATCAATGACAGCACAAATCTTGAAGCAGAAACGGACAAACTAGAAAAGTTTATTGCGTTGATTAACACAGCAGAGAAATCCTCTCATTAGCGAAACCCTCCAAAAGTTAATACTCATAGTTCATCTAAGCTCATTAATTCCTGAAGGTATATTGAAACCAACTTTTGGAGGGTTCTTTAACCTACCATTTCCTTTAGTGTAGCAGTAAATACCTCAATTTCTTCTTCGGTATTATAGTAATGCACTGAGGCACGAGCAATTTCTTTCAACTTTCGAGTCGTCATATCGAGATAACTGTTAGGAATTCCCATCCATGAAATATTAATGCCTTGGCGATGTAAATAGGTTTTCACCTCTGCTGCTGATTTCCCCTCCACGGTAAACGATACAATTCCGCTCTTTACTTCACCAATATCGTGAACAGTGATGCCCTTTACTTGACTAATTTGCTTTCTTAACACCGAAGACAAATGCTGCACACGTTCCCAAATACTATTGATTCCAATCTCTAGAATATAATCAGCAGCGGCTTTGAGCCCTAGCGTATTGGCTCGGTTTCCTTCCCAATTTTCAAACTTTTTAGCGTCTTCTCGAATGGTGTATGATTCTTTTCCTGTCCATTCTGCGGAATGAAGATCAATAACAGCAGGCGTTAATTTTGGTAAAACCGACTTTCGAACATAGAGAAAGCCAGTACCTCTTGGGCCTCGCATGTATTTTCTGCCTGTGGCTGAAAGCATATCGCAACCAATTTTTTCTACATCGAGCGGATATTGCCCTGCTGATTGGCAGGCGTCTAGTAAGTATAGAACTCCATGTTTTTTGGTGATCTCTCCTACTCCTTCGGCATCTACGGTCAGTCCGCCATTGGTAGGCATATGCGTAATAGAAACCAGCTTTACCGAAGCATCCATCATGTTTTCCAACGCCACCAAATCCAGTTCTCCAGAATACTTATTAGGAATCACTTTTATTTCTACCGCCACTTTTCTTTGAAGATGCAAATACGAAAGGTAGTTCGATGCGTAGTCGGCTTGGGTAGCAATAATCACATCACCATCTTTCCAATCAATGGCTTGAAAGGCAGCATGCCAAGCGGCCGTGGCATTTTCTACCAAAGCAATTTCTTCTGCCGAAGCATTGATCAGTTTGGCGATAGAAGTATAAGCTCCTGAAATCTGCTCCGCATATTTTTCATGGGTTTCATAACCCCCATAAGTCATTTCTTCTTCCAAATAATCGATCACGGCATAACGCACTGCCTGAGGCGGTAGCGAACTTCCTGCATTGTTGAAGTGAATCACCTTATCTGTTCCCGGAGTTTCCTTTCGAAATCGCTGAATATCCTTTTCTGTAAGCATGTTTGAAATTATGAAATTTAGGCGCAAAACTCAGCGCCAAAGCAATAAAAAAACCCCGACAAATGCCGGGGCTTGGATAGAAAACACCTGTTTAATAATCACCTCAAACCATAACTAAATCAGGCTATCTTAAATTTCTTGTGCGGTTAATTACAGCTTCCAGTTCCTTGCAGGTCACCACGTCTTTTCCTCCTTTAAGTTCCTCCAGTAAAATTTCGGCTACTCGCTCTTCGCCCGATTCAAACTGATTTTCTGATTGGAGTGTGTTATTTCTATGCATGAATTTGAGATGATTAAGAAGAAGATTCTTACATTCATTTTCTACATAAAAAACTACTCCGCTGATGCTGATTTTGTGGTGACCATCCATGGTGCCGAAGTATAAAGTGGATTGAGAGAACATCTGGTTTTTATTTTTCTACACTTCTCTTTTTCAGAAAAGTTACTGGCTGCTGCTTTTTCCTTTGCTATATAGATGCGCTTCGGAGCAAAAATGTTGCATGCTCTTGTTTTTTTTAACTGAAATTAACCGCAAAAGGAGAATTCATTAACAGTCGATAACATAAGGACTGCTTCGCAAGCCCTTCTTTCTTACAGGTCAGAGGCTTTTAGGTAAATATCACTCGTCACCGTTTTCAGCTTTAATGCTTTGCCACCGCTTTTGTATGTCGCCTTTACTTTATGACTACTGATTTTCGGAAGCCCTTTCTCCTTTTCCATGTCCAAATCCATATTGGTATAAATACCGCCATTCACCGTTTCAATATTCACTTCGGCACCAGCACCCTTTGCCCAAAGCAAATTGATTTCACCTGTAACTGTTTCTAAATCGAGGTTACCTGAAAAGCCTTCTACAGCTACATCAGCCACAATAGTTTTGATTTTAACATCCGACTTGCCAGGCATCATTACTTCTATCTTGATGTCAACACAAACTCTATTGCCTTTGGAACCACGCCCCGACCAATAATTTCCATTCTTACTATTACAGCAGCAGTCGCCCAGTTTTTCTAGCTTCTTGCTGTCTAGTTCAATTTCAACAGTCAGCTTTCCATTGCTATCATCCACTTTCCAGTCCATGACTTCGTTGTCTTTGCCCTCGTTAATTTCATAGGTAATTTTCACCGAGATCTCATTCTTATCCCAAGACTTCAGGATTACTTCGGTTCCGAAGTTCAAATCAAGATCCAGCTTTTGACCGGTGTAGCCATAGCTTTTTTCGATGGTTTCGGCTTGGGCAAAGGCCAACTGCGCAAAAAGACAAGCGATTAATGTAAAAAGTGTTTTCATAATTCCTTGATTTAGTTTTTACGCAAATACACATGACCATACTGAGATTCTACCTTGAGGCGCTGGCTTCCACTTTTGATAGATGCGTGTGCTTTCATCCATTTACCTAGGCTATCATCTCCACCAATTTCTACCTTGGTTTCTAGGTTAGAGAAGATTTGCCCCCATTGGGTGCTGGCTTCTAAATCCAGAGATTCAGTCTCATCTATTTGAACATCCACTCCGCCATATCGTGCCTCCACATCCAGTTGTTTCGGACTTTGTAATACTTCTACCAAGCCATAGCGGGCATCGAGCACAACGGCCATGCTACGAGGAACAGTAACTTCTAATACAATTGAAATATTGATTCCGTTGGTATAACGACCACTTTTCCCTGTAGAAATAGTGGTTCCATTTTTCGAGATGGTAATAGACCTATTTTCTCCGTCCTCATCTTTATCGGTGTATACCTGATAGTTTTTATAGTTGTCGATGTTTTTAATGTTCGACTCTATCATGAGTTTACCTCCGCTGACCTTGCTAGAGAGTTCGAAATCTTCATCAAATTCTCCGTTATGGATTTCTACCTGACCTTTAATATTGACTTCGTTTTTATCCCACACTTTTATTTTTACCAATTCGGGATACTTGAAAAAGAGGTCGATGTTTTTGACTGCACTAGCATCAAAAGTCTGATCGATTTGCTTTTGCGCGAAGGCACAAACCGAAAAGAGCATGAGCATCATTAGGATTAATATTGGCTTTTTCATGGTGTTGTATTTTGAGTTGTTGACCTTTTTGTAGATTCTAATCGAACCAAAATCGAAGCTTGATTCTTCATTTTTTCAAGACATAATTCTCCCGTTTCAATCAAAATTGAATGCTGGTTAATGAGCGAAAAGAATGAGTTATTGTCTTAGACTTTAATTCCCTTTTGAGGAAAATGTGTAGCTAACTATTGTAGCTGGGCATTAGAGAACGTGTCCGTAACGCTTAGTTTTTAAGCTTTACGGACACTTCATATTACTTCTTTCGAAGGTATACATTCTGGTAAGAGGCTTGAATATCAAGTTTTACGCCTCCGCCATTTAAGGTACCTTCCACAGTTGAGCTTACTTTTCTCATGCCGTCCGTTTTAGGGAATTCAATACTCAAATCTGAATAAGCTTCTCCATAAGGAGTTTTCGCTGAAATATTCGCTTTAGCATTGGCCGGAAGTGTTACGTCTACCTCTCCATATACCGACACTAAAGAAGTTGGCCCTGCTTGACTCAATGAAGAAAATTTAGCTTCAATTCCACCATACACCGTGTTCACCAAAGCTGGGCCGGTGATATCTTCCAAATACACTCCGTTATTATTACCTGAAATCTCTAGCTCTCCGCTTACTCTGTATACTTCAATTTTACTGCCTTCCCAGCTACCGTTATGCTCAACTTTAACGTTCATTGACTTGGGTACTTTGATGGTATACTTTCCGTCTGCGCGTCTGGCTACTTGCATTACAGTGATTTCTCCAGCTTCAGTCTTTACATTCAAACCTATGCCTGTATTGTCTTCCCCCCTTGCGCTGAGTGACTTAAGACCTGCGGCTCTTTCTGACCGTTCTTCGTCCTTATTACCTGAAGTAATTTGGATTTCTGTGCCATCATAAGCTTCTACACTTACCCGGTTTACTTCTTTAATTACTACCTTCTTTTGGCCTGATACTGCTACTTTAAAATCTTGGGCCTGTACCGTAAAGGCTACTAAAAAGAGCGCTATCGCTAATAAATTCTTTGTTAACTTTTTCATCATTGATTTTTTTATGTTTCAGATATTTTGAGTTTTACCTTTTAAGGAAGGCTAATCCTGACCAATTCAATCGATTAAATATTTTTACATTTCTTTGAGTTTGAACATGCCCATATAAGCCTGATCCTTCACTCCTTTTATACTGTTGCCGTCTTCGGCTATGCGTTCTAAATCATCCAGTGCCGCTTTTTCATTATTTTCCACTAGTACATCAATCAAAGCAATTTGAATCATCGGTTCTTTCTCTTCTTTTAAAGCCTTCAGTAAAGCTTTCTTTGCACTCGGTTCGTCATAAAACTTGGCCAAACCCTCTACCGCTTTCAACCTTACATTCATGTTATCATCGGTTTCCAGCACGTTAATCAAAGCGTTGAGCATTTCCTGATCTACTTCTTTAAGTTCAACCGAGTAATTCACTGCTTGCAGCCTTCCACTGGCCGATGAGCTTGTCATTTGTTCGAGCATCATGGCTTTTACCTGCGCCAATTCTTCTTTCACTCCAGCCACATCATCATTTCTGATTTCATTGCCCATGTAGAAACCGACCAATACTAAAGCCACGGCAGCCGCTACTCGATACAACCAAACCTGCTTTGTTTTAGGTTGAAGCATTGGAACCACTTTAGTTTCTTCTTCCTTCACCTGCGCATCTAGCTTTGCAAAAAGCTTATCTTCAGAAAAACCTTCCCATTCGGTTTTGGCTCTTAAATCGAGCTGTGCAAACCAAGCCTGTTCCTCCTTCAAATGGTCGGGGACGCCTTCTCCCCGAAAGAAGTTTTGGAGTTGCTCTTCTTCCTGAAGAGAAGTTTCCCCGTTGTTATATTTCTCGATTAATGCTTCTATTTCTTTATTGCTGTTCATAATTCGCAATTTTTAAGTAATCTTCTTTCGCCTTCTTTCTTGCCCTGGAAATGCCCACTCTAATATTGTTCACTTCCAATCCCGTTTGCTCGGCTATTTCTTCATAGCTGTAGCCTTCCACATCCCTAAGGGTAATTAAAAGCCGCTGTTGATCTGGCAATTGTTCAAACACTCTCACCATCGTTTTTACACTGTCGTCCAGTTCAATGCGCTGGTAAGGTGAAACAGTTCCAGAATCCAGCTCCATTTCTTGAATATCGAAATGGCCTTTCATTCTTTTAGATTTGAGTCGATCCAGACAAAGGTTTTTGGTGATTGTTACTGCAAAAGCCTCTAGGTTTCTGTACTCGCCCCATTGCTCCCGCTTGTCCCAAAGTTTTACCATTACATCCTGTAGAATGTCTTCGGCTTCCTCTACAGACCGCATCATATTGAGGGCAATCCGAAAGAGCTTATCCTTTACTGGTAGAACTTGTGATTTAAACGTTTGCAACTCCATTCAATAGTAGAGACGAGGGTGAGGGTATGTCATTACACCCATTGTAAAATAAATATTAAAAACCTGACACAAAAGATTTAACTAATTAGTAATCAACCGATAATGATTTCATATTTTGTTAGTGTAATTTCGTAAAAAATCCATCGTGTTCTTTATCCTTTCAAAAATACTCGCCCTTTTCGTAATGCCTCTTACTTGGGTCATTGGTTTTCTTGTGTATTCTAGGTTGACCAAAAATCCAAAAAGGAAAAAGCTCTTTTTTATCCTCCCCTTGGTTATGTTGGCATTCTTTTCTAACCAATATATTAGCAATAGGGCATTGCTTTTATGGGAACCTGAGCCTACACCTATGAATGAAGTGGGTGTGTATGATGTGGGCATCGTTTTTTCGGGCGTCACCAAAGGCAGCAAAAGTCCAAAAGACAGGGTTTACTTTGATTATGGTGCCGATAGAATTACCCACACCTTACAACTTTATAAAGAAGGTAAACTGAAACACATTATAGTTAGTGGTGGCTTGGGGTTTCAGCAAGTAGGAATGAGTATTGCTGCAGAAAGACTCAAGAGTTTTCTGGTAATGGCTGGCGTTCCTGATTCCGTAATTACGGTAGAACCCAACGCAGTAAACACTTATGAAAACGCAGTGGAATCTGCCAAAATATTAAAGCGAGATTTCCCAAATCAGAAATACCTTTTGATTACTTCGGCTTTTCACATGAAGCGTTCGGCCCTCTGCCTGGCCAAACAAGGCATTGAATGCGATGAATTCCCCGCGGGCTATTATACCGACAGACCTAGCCTTAATTTTGATGATGTTTTTATTCCAAAAGCGGAAGCCATTAAGCGTTGGGAAACGCTTTTTAAAGAATGGGTGGGCTTAGCAACTTATAAAGTAATGGGGTATATTTAGGAGAGTTAAGGTTATTGAGTTCGACTCCAATACGAACTATCCACTTTTCTAAGTATCATTATGTATTCTTCTACTTTCGGTAACTTTGCTTAAACTTGTAGAGTGAGTACCTTTTTCATAATTCTATCGCTACTGCTTATTATAATAAGCTTATTACCCTTTGTTAAAAACCAGCATTGGGTTTTTCGCGTGCCTGAATTTATTAAAATGCAGCTGCTCATTCTTCAGGTGGTAGCGAGTGTTGGCCTTTTTGTTTTCGCAGAAAAGAACATTATTTTTTGGGTAGTTGGCTTTATCCAAATAGGGCTAATTGTTTATCACTCCTATTTATTAGCTCGTTTTACAAAATTTTATAAAAGCCACAAGAATGAAACGGAAGGGTTGACCGAGATAAAAGTAATTTCTACCAACATTTATCAGTTCAATCAAGAGTTTGACAGATTTAAAGACTTTATTCGAAAAGAAAAACCAGATATTTTTCTCACCATAGAAAGCAATAGGGATTGGGAACTTGCCATGCGAGAAATGGAAGCTGACTATCCTTTTACAGAAAAAATAACACTGGAGAACACCTATGGCATGCATTTATATGCTAAAATGCCTTTCCAGAAGGTTACTACACATTACTTCGTGTCAGAAGATTTACCGAGTATTGAAGCCCATTTCAAAACCGAAGATGGAGAAGACTTTGTACTTTTCTGTGTACACCCACCACCGCCAAGCCCTACAGAAGAAGACACGTCTAAAGAGCGCGATGGTGATCTACTATGTATTGCAAAACACACCAAAGAAATAAACAAGCCAACACTGGTTATAGGCGATTTTAATACAGTGGCGTGGTCAAAAATATCGGAATTATTCCGTAAAAACAGCGGATTAATTGATGGTAGAATGGGGCGAGGAATTCTAGCTTCTTACCATGCTAAATATTGGTTTTTTAGAGCGCCATTGGATCTAGTCTTCCACTGCCCAACTATTTTTCTGAAAGAATTAAGCGTTTTAGAACACGTTGGCTCAGACCATTTCCCTATCTGCTGTGTTTTCTCTATCGACTCCTCCAATCACAATCAAAAGGAAGAAGTTGAAAAGCTAGAAAAAGAAGAAAAGGAAGAAACCAAAGAACTGATTGCAGAAGGAAAAAAAGAGGAGAGTGACAATCGAACCGCATAAAATTTCCGACTTTAACCTTAGCCTTAAATTTGCACCTTCATCAAGATGAGCCATCACATGACTGTAATTACTTTTTTTATTTTATGAAATAACAGGCTGACCACTCTCCAGTAAATATCTCTATATGAATTACCAAACATATAAAGCTCACCCCGACCTAGAAGCCATTGTTAAGTGTTACTGGACACTAGAGGTTCCTGCCGAAATGGCAACCGAAAAGCAAAGAATAATACCTGACGGCTGCATTGAAATGGCCTTTATTCTTGGTGAAGACATTAAAAGATTGGAGAACGAAAAAAACTGGGCATTACAGCCAAGAGCAATGGTAGTTGGCCAAATTACCAAGTCATATTTTATCCAACCCACAGGATTTGTCAACTCATTTGCTGTTCGCTTCTACCCTTTCGGTTTTGCCAATTTCGTAAAATCACCCATCAAAGAACTAGCCAATAAGGACACTCCTCTCTCCGTGCTTTTTGGGGAGTCAGCAAATGAATTAGAAGAAAAAATTATTCATGCTGCAAGTACGGAAGAGAGAATAGAAATTGTGGAGAGTTTTCTGCTAAGCAAGTTGATTGAGACGTCCACAATTGATAAAATCGTAAAATCTACTATTGACAGCCTTCATACAACAAACGGAAGTATACCCATTAGTTCTATTCTGAAAGGTGAACTATCACAAAGAAGAAACCTTGAGAGAAACTTTTTGAAACAAGTGGGGATTAGTCCCAAACAACTAGGGAAAATAATAAGGTTGCAAGCTGCTTTAAAAATGATGCTCAATAAGCAACCCGATAGCCTAACAGCGATTGCTTATGCTAGTGAATATTATGATCAAGCACATTTCATTAAAGATTTCAAAGAGTTTACTGGCACCAATCCTAAAGAGTATTTGAGTGACAAGCAATTAGTACTTTCTTCTCTTTTTTATTCAGAGAACTAGAGTTGTCGCATTTTTACAATTCGTTCTTTTAGAGGTTTCTTAATCTTGAAAATTAAATTTTAAGAAATCAGAATGAAAAATACACCACTAAGTTTAATTGTAATTTCCGCAATCATACTGACTGCTTGTACTTATAAAAACACTCTAGACCCAAAAAGAAAAAATATGAAAAGCTTTATCTCAATTTTCGAAATACCAACAACTGATTTTTCACGTGCCGTTAATTTTTATCAATCAATTTTAGAGATAGAAATCTCTGAAATAGAAATGCAGGGCACACAAATGGGGTTATTCCCAAGTGATGGGCAAGCCGCCTCAGGAGTACTCATAAAAGGCGAAGGATACAGTCCTTCGAGCGATGGTGTAATAATTTACCTCAATGGTGGAGATGATCTTCAATTTATTTTGAATAAAGTAGAAGATAATGGAGGGGAAATCATTGTTCCGAAAACGTTAATTGATGAAGAAAATGGGCACTTCGCTATGTTCCTCGATACAGAGGGTAATCGCATAGGGCTTCATTCTCTAAACTGATGAAAAAGAAAAGAGCTGATGAACAATATTGCTCATCAGCTCTCTTTATTCACCTAACCCGCTGAATTATCAGACAGGTTTATCAATCTTTAATTAATGGCAATAGTTTTGGTGTTCATAAATTCACGAATACCGAGGTGCGAAAGTTCGCGTCCATAGCCAGAGGTTTTAATACCGCCAAAAGGTAAACGTGGATCAGAAGAAACCATATGATTTACAAACACGGCTCCTGATTCAATTTTTCTAGCAATCATTTCTCCACGCACCAAGTCCTGCGTCCATATAGAAGCCCCCAAACCAAACTTGCTATTATTGGCTAAAGCAATGGCTTCTTCTTCATTTTTCACTTTAAACAGTGATGCCACTGGTCCGAAAAGCTCTTCTTCATAGGCTGGCATTCCTGGTTTTAAATCTGCTAAAATGGTAGGCTCAAAATAAGCTCCTTCCCTTTCAGGTCGTTTACCGCCCAAAACCACTTTAGCACCCATTTCTACACTTTCATTTACTTGTTTAAGTAATTCATTGGCCAAGTCTTCCGAAGCCATTGGGCCGCAAGAAGTCAAAATATCGCTGGGGTCTCCTAATTTGAGTGCTTGCAAAAATGAGCTAAACTTTTCTACAAATTCATCATACACTCTTTCTACAACAATAAAGCGTTTTGCTGCAATACAACTCTGACCGCAATTACGCATTCTAGCCTTTACCGCAGTACGAACGGCAAGGCCCATATCAGCATTATCGAGTACTATAAATGGATCGCTGCCGCCCAACTCTAAAACTGATTTTTTAATTTTTGATCCTGCTACACTCGCCACAGCACTTCCTGCTCCTTCGCTTCCGGTAAGGGTTACGGCTTTAATGCGATCATCATTAATAATGGCTTCTACTTTATCAGAGCCAATTCTTAAATTTTGAAAGGCTCCGTTTGGAAAACCGGCTTCTATAAAAACATCTTCAATAGCTTGAGCACACATTTGAACATTTGAGGCATGTTTTAATAAACCAACATTACCTGCCATTAAAGTAGGTGCGGCAAACCTAAATACTTGCCACAGTGGGAAGTTCCAAGGCATTACAGCCAAAATGGTTCCTAACGGATGATAACTTATAAATGCTTTTGAATGATCGGATTTAAGTATCTCATCCTTCAAGAATTTCTCTGCATTATCGGCATAATATCTACATACCAATGCACATTTTTCCACCTCAGCAAGGCCTTCAGCAGTGAGCTTGCCCATTTCTAAGGTCATGATTTCAGCAAGAGAGTTTTTTCGCTCTTCAAGCACATTGGCAAGCTTATTAAATAGCTGAGCTCTGTATTCGAACGACTCATTTTTCCAAGTAGAAAACTGAAGATCGGCTCGCTCCATTGCTGCCTGAACATAATCCTCTGAATGAGGCTCAAAAACTTGTATTATTTGATTATTTGAAGGGTTTACTGATTGCATTGACATAATTGAAAAAACTAAGTTCTTCAATGTAACCAGTATTTTGGGGAGTAAGTTCTAAAAAACATTAACCTTAACATCTTCTAATATTTTGATGATTTCCGGAGCTTCCTTCATTTTCAAAAAATAGAAAATATTCTTTCCATCACGCTTACTTCCTAATACGCCTTTCATTTTAAGGTTGGCCAAATGATGTGAAGTTAGCGATTGTTCTAGACCAAGGTACGCAGTAATATCGTTCACCGACATCTTTTCATTCCTGCTTAGGAGATCAATGATACCGACTCGCATAGGGTGCGCAATAGTCTTCAGTACGAAGGCAATTTTCTCGACCCTTTCATTGTCAAGCTGCTCTTCCATTTGGATAGGTTTTTATCAAAGGTATGAACATATGTTCATGTAAAAAAGAAAAACAAAAATTAATCAGGCAAAACCTGACAAATAATTAAGTACAAGTAGCAACTACAAATGCAGAAATACGATTTACAAACACAAATAAATGACTCTAGCATTAAAGTTAACAGCCGCCTTTTATAAAAAGAGAGGCCGCTGTACACAACGACCTCTCTATATGTATTGTTTAATTTACTTTACTATCTGAAGATAATTTTCAATTCTACTCTTCTATTTCTTGCTCTACCCACTGCTGTTTTATTATCTGCCACTGGATTTACAATTCCATAACCATCGGCAAATAGTCTGTCAGCTGAAATACCCTTGTTCATTAAGTATTGCTTTACAGCGTTAGCTCTTCTTTTAGAAAGCTCAAGATTCTTAGCAGCATCACCAGTGCTATCAGTATAACCACTTAGCTCTAGGCTAAAGTCTTCAGCTTTCATTAACTGAACCACTTGATCTAAAGATCCGTTGGCAGATGATTTTAACACATCGCTACCAGAATTGAACTGAATGTCTTTCACAGCAAGTTCAAGTACTTTCTTCACTTCTTCTTTAACTTCTGGGCAACCATTGTTTGAAGCCAAACCAGCAGTTTCAGGACAATTATCTTCGCTGTCTTTTACACCATCACCATCGCTATCTGGGCAACCGTTTAGCGTACCAGCTACAGTTGGACAAGCATCCTCGCTATCTTTTACTCCGTCACCATCGCTATCAGGACATCCATTCAATGTACCTGCAACTGTTGGGCAAGCATCTTCAGAATCTTGGATTCCATCACCATCAGTATCAGGACATCCATTGAATTTAGCAATACCAGCTACTGTTGGACACTTATCCTCTGAATCTTTAATTCCGTCACCATCAGTATCAGGACATCCGTTTAAAGTACCTGCTTCAGTTGGGCAAGCATCATCTTTATCTAACACTCCGTCTCCGTCAGTATCAGGCCAAGGGCAACCTTTGTTTTCTAATGGACCTGCTTCTGTTGGACACATATCTTCTTTATCGTAGATACCGTCACCATCTGAATCTTTCTTTCCACTTAAAGAGAAAGAAACACCAACGGCATACTGAAGATAGTTTGGAGAATAATCAATGCTCTTTTTGTAGGCTGCACGCATGTTAATTTCAGCGTTTTCTACCACTTTGAATTTTAATCCAGCTCCTAAAGGAATCATTTTATATGTTCCTTTATTGAACTCTTCATAAATTGGTTCAATCTTAGAAAAGCTTGTTACTCCAAAGCCAGCAAATAAATAAGGAGCTACTTTTGAGTCTTTCTTAAAAATATAGCCGTTGTCAAACTTGTAGGCAAAACGTAAGTCAAGATCAGCTACATTCCCATCGAGCACATCATTATGAACAATGTTTCCATAAGAAGCCCCAAGCTCTAAATCAAAACTTGGGTTTAGGTAGCGCTCTACCCCTACTCTAAAGCCAGCATTATCTAATTGGCCAAAGCTGAACATTCCATCGTACCATTTGTAATCCAATTTGTTATTGGTAAGCTCTAGAGTCATCCACCATGGTGAGTCCTCTGTTTGGGCTGATAGGCTAAAAGTGCTGACAGCCATTGTTAGAATTAGTAATAATTTTTTCATCGTTTTTGGTTTTGTTATGATTGTACACTTATCAAAACCTAAACCATAAATGATTTTTCACTTTTATTTTTAAGCATACACATTTTTACGCTGTAAATGAGCACTATAGGCGGTGATATTTATTTTTCGCTTCGAAGGATGTATTTCATTTCGGGAAATAACATCCCATTTCGGGAAAAATAAGCACCTTTACTCTTATGAAAATAGGGTTGATTTCCGACACACATGGGTTTTTACATGAGCGCGTATTTCATCATTTTAAAGATTGTGATGAAATATGGCATGCAGGCGATGTGGGTGATGTAAAGGTTATAGAACAGTTGGAAGCGTTTAAACCTACAAAAGGTGTGTACGGCAATATTGATGATAAAACAATTCAAGCCATTTTTCCGGAAGAATTAATTTTTGAAGCTGAAGGTGTAAAAGTTTATATGATCCACATTGGGGGCAAACCTCCAAAATACGCAAGTGGCGTTAGAAAGAGGCTTGAAGAAATAAAACCTCAACTATTTATTTGTGGCCATTCTCATATTCTGAAGGTAATGCCCGATAGTAGTTTAAATAAAATGCTTTACATGAACCCAGGAGCTGCGGGCAATCATGGTTTTCACCTAATGAGAACTTTACTTCGGTTTGACATTGAAGCTGGAAAATTAAAAAACCTTGAGGTAATAGAACTTGGTAAAAGAGGAATGTAAAAAGGCATCACCTGAATGGTAATGCCTTTAAAAACTCTTGGTAAAAATTGGTTAAACCTATTACTTATTCGCTTCGGCCAAACCCATTTTTGCCGCTTCAAAATCAGGAGAAAGTGCCAAAGCCGCATTAAAATGTGTTTTCGCAGCTTCCTTATCTCCTTGGTCTAGAGAAATTAAACCACTTAGGTTCTTCAATGCTGCTTTAAATGCAACTTCTTGTGTAGACCCATCTTGTTTTGTCAGCGTGATTTTTGCATCATCCTTTAGTTTACTCTCAAGTATTCCAATATTAGTATTGGCTTCCTCGTAGCGTTTTATAGAATATTGAAGGTAGGTGATTTGATAAAGGATATTATTATCGTCTAGTTTAAGCCACATTTCTTGGTAGTACTCAATGGCTTTATCATAGATTCTTAACTGTTCATAACTTAGCGCTGCAATTTCCATCGCTATTAAATTACCAGGATATTTCTTCAGCAAATCCATAGCTACCAAAGCACTCGAAGTATATCTTCGGTTATTGTAATAGTACTCCGATAGGGTTCTCATAACTGAGCTATCGCCTGGGTCTAGTACCAACATATCATACAATGCCGCCTTTTGGACTTCAATATCATTATATAATTGTGCTTGGTTATAAACCGCCATTGCTTTGGCATATTCGTTCGATAGGTAGGTACTATCTTGGCCGAATGACGCTACTGAAACCATCATAATGGCCGCGATCATCCAATACTTCATTTTTCTCATTGTATACTAATTCAGATTATTTCAACTTTTAACAACTTCAAGGCCTCTCTCCCTACCTAATTCCAACATTAGATTATAAGCCTGATTATATTCATTTTGAATTTTACCTTCTAAAACCGCCTCTTTCAACGCCTCCTTTATTTCTCCTACCAAACGGCCAGGAGCCACTTTAAACGTGTTCATAATCACTTCTCCAGTAATTACCGGCTGGAAGTTACGAATTTTATCTTTTTCTTCTACTTCGCGCATTCGTTGTTCTACCGAATCGAAGTTCTGGAGAAATCGCTTTACTTTATTTTGGTTTTTCGAAGTAATATCTGCTCGGCACAGCATCATTAAATCATCGGTATGCTCTCCTGCCTCAAATAACAGTCTTCTTATGGCCGCATCAGTAATTTCATCTCTTACCAATGGAATAGGTCGTAAATGAAGCCTCACCAATTTCTGAACCTTTTTCATTTCGGCCCCCAGCGGCAATTTCATTCTTCTGAATATGCCAGGAACCATTCGAGCCCCTTTATCTTCGTGACCATGAAAAGTCCAACCCGTTTTTTTATTGAAGCGTTTGGTAGCAGGTTTAGCTATATCGTGTAAAATGGCTGCCCAACGCAACCATAAATCATCGGTATGCTCACTTATATTATCCAACACCTGTAGGGTGTGATAGAAATTATCTTTATGCGATTTATCTTCAATGGTTTGAACGCCTTGTAGGGCTACCATTTCAGGAAAAATTTTATCCAAAAGTTTGGCATAAAAAAGCAATTTAAAACCGTATGATGGCTTTTTGGCCAAAATGATTTTGTTCAACTCATCTGTCACCCTTTCCATCGAAACGATTTCAATTCGATCGGCCATTTTGGTAATGGCTTCAAAGGTATCGGCTTCAATATCGAAATTAAGCTGAGTAGCAAACCTAACGGCCCGCATCATTCTGAGCGGATCGTCAGAAAAAGTGACTTCTGGTGCTAATGGGGTTCTAATTGTTTTAGAAACTAAATCGGCTTGACCGTTAAAAGGATCAATCAGCTCGCCATAACTCTTTTTGTTAAGAGAAATGGCCATGGCGTTGATTGAAAAGTCGCGCCTATTCTGATCATCTTCTAGGGTTCCATCTTCCACAATTGGCTTTCGGGAATCACGTTGATACGATTCTTTTCGTGCTCCTACAAATTCTAATTCTAGCTCGCCACTTTTGATCATGGCTGTGCCAAAGGATTTAAAAACTGAAAAAGGCAAGTTACTTCCTAGCTCATTGTGAACAGCCTGAGCCAATTCTACTCCAGAACCTACACATACAAAGTCAATATCTTTTGAAGGTCGCTCTAAAAGAATATCGCGAACATATCCCCCTACTACATAGGTTTCAACACCCATTTTATCGGCAACAGCGCCTACAAGTTTAAAAATATCGAGTTGTAAGTGTTTTGAAAGGTTCATCCGTAGTCCTTTTTTTAAAAGGTGGGCAAAGTTAGCAGTTATTCAAAAGGGGACAAAAAGTAGAATAAAGGTTTATCAAATCACCTAATATGGATCATAAAATTAGTTAAAAACCAGAGACTCGAGGCTCGTTTAGGTGTTGAACATAAAGAAAAACTCATCTAAACAATTTAGTCTCATAGTTTTAAAAGAGTGAGGCAATCTTTCTGCAAGTTACCTTCATATCAAAGTAAATATACTACCTTTGTACCCCATAAGTTATTCCATTTACTCTTACTTATGGCTTCTACGAAATACATTTTTGTTACCGGTGGTGTTACTTCTTCTTTAGGAAAAGGAATTATCGCCTCATCTCTTGGTAACCTTTTGATGGCAAGGGGATACCGTGTCACTATCCAAAAATTCGATCCGTACATTAATATCGACCCAGGAACGCTCAATCCTTACGAACATGGCGAATGTTATGTAACTGATGATGGCGCAGAAACCGATTTAGACTTGGGTCACTACGAGCGTTTTTTAAATGTTCGTACCTCTCAAGCGAATAACGTAACTACAGGAAGAATTTACCACAACGTAATTACCAAAGAACGAAGAGGCGATTATTTAGGTAAAACCGTTCAGGTAATTCCTCATATCACCGATGAAATCAAAAGAAATTTCTACCGCCTTGGCGAAACTGGCGATTACGATATTGTAATTACAGAAATAGGTGGTTGTGTTGGTGATATTGAGTCACTTCCATTTATTGAAGCCGTTAGACAGGCAAAATGGGATTTAGGAGAAAGCAACTTTTTGGTAATACACCTTACGCTTATTCCTTATTTAGCCGCTGCCAAAGAACTAAAAACCAAACCAACACAGCACTCGGTAAAACAATTGCTAGAAGCTGGTATTCAGCCCGACATATTGGTTTGTCGTTCAGAAAAACCATTACCTTCAGAAATAAGAAGAAAGCTTTCTCTTTTCTGTAACGTACAGTTGAACTCAGTAATCGAAGCGTTAGATGCGGAAACCATTTACGATGTACCGTTGATGATGCGTAAAGAAAAACTTGACGAACGCGTTTTAACCAAACTAAAACTTGCTCACAAAGAGCCTCCGCATATTGACGAATGGAGAACTTTCTTGAGCAAACTTAAGAACCCAACCAACGAAGTAAACATTGGTCTAGTTGGTAAATATGTAGAATTGCCTGATGCTTATAAATCTATAGCTGAAGCATTCATCCACGCTGGTGCCCACTTAGAGTGCAAAGTGAACATTCACTGGATTTCCTCAGAAACAATTACAGAAAAGTCCGTTAAACGAACCTTAAGTGATTTACACGGAGTACTGGTAGCCCCAGGCTTTGGAGAAAGAGGCATTGAAGGCAAAATTGAAGCTATTCGCTATGTAAGGGAGAATAATATCCCTTTCTTTGGCATTTGTTTGGGAATGCAGTGCGCTGTAGTAGAGTTTGCTAGAAACGTTTTAGGTTTCGAAGATGCAGCTTCGTCTGAAATGGATAAAGAAACCAAACACCCAGTAATTGACCTGATGGAAGATCAGAAAAAGATTACCGACTATGGTGGAACCATGCGTTTGGGCTCTTATGAATGTAAATTAAAGAAGGCATCTAAAGCCTATCAGGCTTATAAAACTTCTACTATTCAGGAAAGGCACAGACACAGATACGAGTTTAACAATAAGTATTTGGAGCAAATGGAAGCAGCTGGACTAAAAGCAACAGGCATCAATCCAAAATCAGGATTGGTAGAGATTGTTGAGTTAGATAACCATCCTTATTTCGTTGGTTCTCAGTTCCATCCAGAATTAAAAAGTACAGTAATGAACCCTCACCCACTTTTCGTGAGCTTCATTGATGCCATAATACAGAATAAGAAAAACTAAGCATAAGAATAAAGAGAAGATGGATAGAAATCAGATGATCGGTCTCGGCCTGATTGCAGCGTTATTAATAACCTATGCAATCGTTTTTAAACCGCCAGTTACCGAGGAAGATTTAGCAACACCAACCCCTACCGAACAGGCAGCGGTTACCCCTGAACAAACAACTAGTCAATCAGAAGCAAGCAATGTTTTAACAGACACCATTGAAACTGATTATACAGATAAATACGGTGCGTTTGCAGCTGGTGCGCAAGGTGAGGCTACCGATTTAACCATAGAAAACGAAGTGGCTAAATTCACTTTTAGCTCTAAAGGTGGTATTATTAAATCGGTTGAATTAAAAGAGTTTAAGACTTGGGACGGAAGGCCATTGATACTGATTGATGAAGAATCAACAAGCCAGTCGCTAACGCTACAAACGGTTAAAGGAAATATCAACATAGCCGACCTCTATTTTAAGGCCAGCCAAACAGGCACAAGCCTAGTAAAAGGTGATTCGCTTCAGTTTAAATACACTATGGATTTAGGCTCAGGCAATTCAATTGAGCAGATTTACTCAATCGCAGGCGATTCATATGTAGTTGGCTATGAGATCAAAATCAACGGCCTAAACAGCACCATTATTGGTGAGCAAATGAACTTTGTTTGGCAACACCAAATGAAGCGTTACGAGAAGAATTTATCAGATTCTCGTATCAAATCAACTATTAAATGGTATTCGCTTGCTGAAGATTTAGATGACTTAAAAGCATCGAACAGCGATATTCAACAAGAGCAATTAACCGAGCCAATAAAGTGGTTGAGTTTCGATCAGAAATTTTTTAATGCAGGTATAATTTCAGAAAAGGGTTTTACTGGGGCATTAGTAAGTACAGACGTTCCAGCTCAAGATACAAGCATTGTTAAAAATGGCGAAATGCATTTGGCCATACCTGTAGCCGACTTATATAGCGGTAGCAAAAACCAGTATTATTTCGGACCAAACAATTACCGAATTCTAAAAAAGGTAACTCCGGGTTATAAAGAGAATATTTACTTAGGTTATAAAATGGTGAGTTGGGTAAACAAACTCATCATTATTCCTCTGTTCCAATTCTTAGAGAAGTACATCTCTAATTACGGAGTCATTATCATGATCATTGTTTTGATCATCAAATTGGCACTATTCCCTCTTACAAGAAAGTCCTACCTGTCGATGGCCAAAATGAAGGCCCTAAAACCAGAACTGGACGAGTTGAAAGAAAAAGTAGGTGGAGATCAGCAAAAAATGCAGCAAGAGCAAATGAAGCTCTATCGCGAAATGGGCGTAAACCCAATCAGTGGTTGTATTCCTATGGTGCTTCAAATGCCAATTTTATTCGCCATGTTCTTCTTCTTTCCTAACTCTATTGAGTTAAGAGGAGAATCATTCTTATGGGCAACCGACCTTTCAACTTACGATGTGCTTTTCAACTTACCGTTTACCATTCCTTTTTATGGTTCTCACGTAAGTGGTTTCACCTTACTTATGACGGTTTCTACTATACTATACACTTGGTCAAACAACCAAGTAAGTACGGTACAAGGCCCAATGAAAAGCATTGGTTATTTTATGCCAATCATTTTCATGTTTGTGTTGAACTCTTATTCTTCAGGACTAAGCTTCTACTACTTCGTTTCGAACATCATCACGTTTGGTCAGCAGGCCATTATCAGACGTTTTGTAGACGAAGATCAGATTAGAGCAAAGCTGCACGAAAACAAGAAAAACAACGCTAACAAAGGCAAATCTAAATTCCAGCAAAGACTAGAAGATGCTATGAAGGCAAGCCAAGAAGCCCAAAAGCAAAAGAGATCTAAAAAATAAGACTTACCAATATTCACAAAAAAGGAAGACTCAAACGGTCTTCCTTTTTTGTTTCAACTTAATAAAACACCTAATTCTATCTGTCACAATCAATTATTAACACTTCACACATTCATCATTTTCTATTGATGTAGTTCCCTTAATTCTTTCAATGATTCTTCTATCTTTGTAGGCTATTGACGAACCTAATCAGAGACTACAAAACATGAAATTCACCTTCTACGGACACTCTTCTTTCATGGTAGAAACAATGGGGAAAAAGTTACTGTTTGATCCCTTTATTACACCCAATGAAAAGGCCAAGAACATTGATATCAATGAATTAGAGCCTGATTATATTATTTTAAGCCATGGGCACGGAGATCATGTAGCAGATGTTGAGGCTATCTATTTCAACTCAAAAGCTAAGTTAATTTCCAATTTTGAAGTAGTAAATTGGTTTGAAGCTAAAGGAGTAGAAAACGGACACCCAATGAATCATGGAGGTGCTTGGGACTTTGATTTTGGAAGGCTGAAAATGGTAAATGCAATTCATTCCAGCTCAATGCCCGATGGCAGTTATGGCGGAAATCCAGCAGGTATTGTTATTACAAATAATGAAGGCAGCTTCTATTATTCGGGTGACACCGCCCTTACTAAAGACATGGAACTTATTGGCGAAGAATTCAACTTAGACTTCTCTATTATGCCCGTAGGCGACAATTTTACAATGGGCGTTACCGATGCTATAAAAGCTGCAAAAATGGTGAAATGTAATACCTTAATTGGGGTACATTTCGATACCTTTCCTTATGTAGCAATAGACCATGAGGAGTCGATAGAAAAAGCTGAAGCCGCTGGCATAAAGCTTACATTACCAAAAATTGGACAACAAATCACTTTTTAGATTTAAGAATGGGTAAGATAATTTCCATAGCAAACCAAAAAGGAGGAGTAGGTAAAACTACAACAGCCATGAACCTTGCCGCAAGTTTGGCGGTATTAGAATATAAAACTTTGGTGGTAGATGCCGATCCACAGGCCAACACCACTTCTGGCTTAGGCCACAACCCCAGAGAAGTAACCAAAAGTATTTACGAATGCATGGTGGGCAAAGAAGGCATACGCGACTGTATTATGACCACCGAGGTTAACTTTCTAGACCTATTGCCTTCGCATATCAACCTAGTTGGTGCAGAAATAGAGATGGTAAGCCTTTCGAACCGAGAGGAAAAAATGAAACAAGTTTTGGGCGAAATTAAAGATGAATATGATTTCATCTTGATTGATTGCGCACCTTCATTGGGTTTAATTACTATTAATGCGTTAACAGCCTCCGACTCCGTTGTAATTCCTGTGCAGTGCGAGTACTTTGCTTTAGAAGGTTTAGGTAAACTTTTGAATACAATTACCATTATTCAAAAGCGTTTAAATGCTAAACTATCAATTGAAGGCATTCTTCTTACAATGTACGATGTACGTTTAAGGCTCTCCAACCAAGTGGTTGAAGAAGTTCATACACATTTTAAAGACATGGTTTTCGAAACCATAATTCCTCGAAATGTAAAACTGAGCGAATCTCCTAGTTTTGGGCTTCCAGTAATCGTTCACGATGCAGAAAGTAAAGGAGCCTTGGCTTACCTTAACCTTGCAAAAGAGATAGGAGATCGTTTAAATTAGATTCATCAATGAATTCAGTCTGTGGATTTCTGAAACCAGAAGCCATTCAGACCGACTCATTCTATTAATAAAAAATTATTATGGCAGCAAAAGCACCCAAAAAGAAAAGCGTATTGGGAAGAGGATTAGGTGCGCTTTTGGAAGATTCAAATTCTGAAAGCAACAAAAATCTAGAAACCTCATCGGTAGGAACGATGAATGAAATTAACCTTGACCAAATTGAGGTAAATCCATATCAACCCAGAACCCATTTCGATCGAGTAGCATTAGAAGAGCTTGCCGATTCAATAAAACTGCAAGGGATTATTCAGCCCATTACGGTAAGACAACTGAGCGAAGGAGAATATCAGTTGATTTCTGGAGAACGAAGATTTCAAGCCTCAAAAATTGCTGGGCTCAAGAGTATTCCTGCTTATGTAAGAACTGCCGATGACCAGCAAATGCTGGAAATGGCCATTATCGAGAACATTCAGAGAGAAAACCTGAATGCCATTGAAATTGCTTTGAGTTACCAGAGGCTTCTATCTGAATGTAAAATCAAACAAGAAGAATTAGGAGAACGTGTTGGTAAGAACAGAACCACTGTAAACAACTACCTGAGGTTGCTTAAACTTCCACCAGATATTCAGGCAGGTTTGCGCGACAATAAGATTTCAATGGGCCATGCCCGCGCTTTGATCAATATTGAAGATGTAGACAAGCAATTGCACATCTACAAGCAAACTGTAGAAGAAGAACTTTCTGTAAGAAAGGTAGAACAGTTGGTACGTGATTTGATCACCCCGAAAGAGGAAAAACCTAAGCCAGAAAAGACTGGAGATAGTAAGCACAGAACCTATGAGGTTCAGCAAATTCAACAAAAGCTTTCTTCACATTTCGGCACAAGGGTAAACCTAAAGGCAGACGGACAGTACAGAGGTGAAATAAAAATACCATTTGTTTCTACTGAAGACCTGAACCGCATTTTGGAGATCATAAACTTGTAATGCAAAAAATCATATTCCTTGTTTCATTCTTTGCCCTTGGCTTTGGAGCAATGGCCCAAGACCCTACCGAAATCATGGACAAAGGTTTGGTAGAGGGCGACACTGTTCCACCAGATATTGAACTCAAAAAGGAATATGACCCTAAAAGAGCTTCTACCCTATCAGCCATTTTTCCTGGCTTAGGCCAGATTTATAATGACAGTTGGTGGAAAGCGCCTATCATTTATGTGGGCATGGGTACTTCTATTTACTTTATTGACTACAATAATCAGAAAAGAAAAGACTACACTGTTTTGGTCAAAGAGTTGTTAGCGAAGAAAAAAAATGGTGAGACAATCAATGAAAATGAATTAAGAGTGTACCGAAGAAATGCTGATTACTGGCGTAAGAACCGTGATTTAGTGTTTCTGACAACGCTTGCCATATATGGCTTAAACATTATAGAAGCTTCGATTGATGCCCATCTCAAAGGCTTTAATGTAAATGATAACCTTGCCAATTTTAAACCCAAAGTTGGCGTAATTAATAACGGCACTACCTACCTTGGTGTGGGGGTAACTATTCCAATAAGATCGAGATGAAAATTCTTTTATTAGGTTACGGAAAAATGGGTCAGATGATAGAAAAACTGGCCTTAGAAAGAAACCATAGCATTGTTGCTAAAATTACGGTAGACAATAGACACGATTTAGATAGTCTTTCTACGAACGATATCGATGTAGCCATAGATTTCAGCCAACCTTCTGCCGCCCCTGATAATATTAAATGGTGTATTGATCATAAAATACCTGTGGTGGTAGGTACTACCGGTTGGGCAAGTCACAAAGCAGAGGTTGATCAATATTGTAATGACAATGGAGGCACTTATTTGGTAGCTTCAAACTTCAGCATTGGGGTTAATATCTTCTTCAAGTTGAATAAGTTTTTGGCCAAACTCATGAACAGCCAAGCTGACTATGAAGTGAGTATGAAGGAGATTCACCACACTCATAAACTGGATGCCCCAAGCGGCACAGCCATTACTCTAGCCGAAGGCGTAATGGAAAACTTACCAAGCAAAACTAAATGGGTGAACGAAGCTTCAGACAAACCAGAAGAATTATCCATTATTTCTGAACGTGTTGACCCCGCTCCTGGCACTCATTCTATTTATTACGATTCAAAAATTGATTCCATAGAAATTACCCATACTGCGCATTCGCGAGAAGGTTTTGCCATGGGCGCCCTTTTGGTAGCCGAATGGCTTCCCAACCAAAAAGGCATAAAAACTATGGAGGACTTCTTGCAGTTTTAAAAGCAACTTTTGGAAAGTTTGTCAGTTGGATCAACTCAGGCCAAACCTCTAAGCTATTACAGCTTATAAGTTTTGTGGAGAACTTTCCAAAAGCTTGAAACTGGCTATTCAATCCAATTTCAGTTCATACCTCACAATCAGTTTATAATCTCTTTCCTGAGCGTAATCGTTATTATATAAAACGTACAGAGAATTCAAGTCACTCCCTCCAATGAGCTGCCCCCTCAAATCTGTAGCACTTCTAAAGTATTCTTCTCCCGGCTGAGGAGACAATGTTTCCAACTCAAAGTCTTGCTTTACAACACTACCATCCTTGATCAACAGGTAATAAAATTTATAGGTCGATTTCCGTAGTGTTTCCCAGTATTCGCTCTCTGAAATTCCTCCAGACTCTACTAATTGACCCGCCTGAGTATTGGAGATTGCACTGCTATACCTTATCAAGGTATAATCGCCAAGCTGTACCATATCATGATAAGTTGAATTAATTAGTCTTCCACCACCTTGCCTCCATTCCAAATATCCAGGACTGTCCGAAGCAACAGCGGATTCATTTCCACTACTAAAATATGTTGGCTCCAAATCAATGACATTCAAGAGACTCCCATCTGCTATTGAATATTGATGCAGCTTTTGGAATTTACTAAATAGCACGTTCAATACCCCAGTTCTTTTATTGAAAGCTATCCTAGGGGTTGTCCCGCCAATGGTCTCATCTACCATTTCATCTGGAAACCCATAGGTATGTCTTGTATGCTCATCGATGCTATCATCCGACTCTAACAAACCATTAAGGTCAAAAATCTTAAAGGAAGTCATAAAGGGATATGGATTATCTCGATTTTCGTAAGCTTCCTTTGTCCATTCAGAATATCCTAAGGCTAGATTACCATTTTTAAAACCACTTATTCTAATATAAGATCCAACAGTGAGCGATCGAGTATTCAATGCCTTGCTATTCCCTACCAAGTTTCCATCAAAGTCATAAACAAAGAACCCTCTCCGCGTAAAAACACCAATTCGATCATTGTCAAGAAAAAGGTTACTCATTGAGCCTATACCATGATTGATTGGTCCTTCACCAGTATTGTTGAACTGTCCTAAAACTTCACCCTCTTTATCTAAAATGATAAAACCTATTATGTTTCCTAACTCAGCAGCCCCAGGCGGGCGCAGAATACTCATAGCATCAGCCACATCTCCTAGCAAAAAGAGGTTATTCTCAGAATCATAATCATAAATTTTTATTGGACTCAAAACATCAATCTTAATTGAATCTTTGGGGATTAAGCTTACCTCTCCACTCGCCTGACTACTTTCTTTTCTCCCATCATTTGAGCAGCTACTTACATTAGAAAAAACTGTCAGAGCGAATACTGCTCTCAACAAGAATAAACACTTGGTGTATTTAATTTTCATAGAGATTAAGTAGTGTAAAGAATATATGTTTTTAAAGTACAAGCCCTTCTTTACTCGAATCTGTAACGTTTGCTTTAGTAGTTAAACTAACTTACATTTAATACAACTATTAATTTAGTGATTTTAAGAATTGGTCTTTCAAAATAACCTATATAATCCGAATCATCATGAATTATAAAAAAGTATTCTTCCTACCATTAGCTTGCATTGCTCTATTCTCCAGTAGTTGTAGTCAAAAAAAAGACTCAATTAATGCTGGGAATCAACTAAATTCAGGTGCGGTAGTTATTGATGTCGAAAAAGCACTTAAAGAAGGTACTTCACAATATCTGAGTCAATTTAGTTCCGAAATTGAGTACGTTAGGTTGGAAATGGCAGACGAGGGTCTAGTGGCGGGAAATGCGAGAACTTACGTATTGGAGGATTACATTTATACTGTTGCTTTCAGGCAAATACTTCAATTTGATAGAAAAACAGGCAAGTTCATCAAAGAATTAAGCCACTATGGTAATGATCCAGAGGCTTATCAATATACCCTTCCTTCTATGCACCCAACAACGTCTAATGAAATCTATGTTAGAACTGGTAACCGAATCAAAACTTTAAATTCAAAAGGAGAAATTAAAACTATAGCTTCGGCTCCCTCAGAAGTTGAAAATGCTTTCGAAGTAGAGGACGGTTATTTTGCTGGCTATATCAAGAACATGAGTTGTACTGTCAAAGAGTTAATAGTTATTTTTAATAAGAAAGGAGATGTAATAAAAAGCTTTCCTAATCACCAACAATGTGAGCCAAATCGAACTAACTCATTTTCCCTCCGCTTAAGCGAAGGCCTGTTTTTCACGAGTAAAAATGATGTCTTTTTTAAAGAAGCCTTTAACGATACCGTTTTTCAGGTAACAAAGGATGAACTTTTACCGGCTGTTATATTTGATATAGGAGAACACTCTCCACCTTATGAAAAGAAAGAAATCATGGAGGACGATGATTACTTCAACATGTATTCGCTGAATAATATTGATTTAAATGATAATTACGTGTTTTTTAGCCTCAACTATCAAGGAAAAACATATAGTGCCTACCACGACATTAAAGAGAATAAAACACACTTGGCCTATGAGAGGTATACGCAAACATCTAGCTTTCAAGATGATTTAAATGGGTTTATACCTTTCTCTCCACAGTATATCAACGACCAAAATGAACTAGTGAGCCATGTGGCAGCAGAAGTCTTATACAACTGGTTTAAAGACAATCCTGATAAAATCGAACCACTACCTAAAAGCTTGCAGAAGCTAAAGGACATAGACCGAGAAGATAATCCGGTCGTAATGATTGTGAAATTGAATTAAGAATTTGCTCATAAGAATTCAAGAAGGAATAATGCTGTCAACAGAAGAACTATGTGCTATTCTGGATTCGACAGCAACCCTTGGAGGGTTTAAAACCCTCCAAGGGTTCAGTCATCACCACTCAATTCCATTACCACCCTTTCCCTCCAAATAAGCATTTGCTTTACTAAAGTGCTTGCAGCCAAAGAAACCTCTGTAAGAAGATAATGGAGAAGGATGTGGCGCTTTCAAAATTAAGTTTGATTTGTCGTCAACAAAGGAGGCTTTCTTCTGGGCATAGCTGCCCCAAAGCAAATAAACTATCCCCTGTTTTCGAGAAGCTAGTTGATGAATAACAGCATTTGTAAACTCTTCCCAGCCTTTATTTTGATGCGAACCTGCCTGGTGTGCTCGAACGGTTAATGTTGCGTTGAGTAATAAAACTCCCTGTTGTGCCCAACGATCTAAAGAACCATTTGGTGGAATGTCTTTACCAAGATCATCTTTGATTTCTTTAAAAATATTTACCAATGAAGGCGGAAAAGGCACTCCTTCTTTTACCGAAAAGCAAAGCCCATTGGCTTGCCCAGGGCCGTGATATGGGTCTTGCCCCAGAATTACCACTTTTACATCGTCAAAAGCACATTGATCGAAAGCCCTGAAAATGTTATTCCCTGCCGGAAAAATGGTTTGAGTTTTATATTCCTCTTTCACGAAATCCGTCAAACTTTTGAAATACTCCTTCTCAAACTCCTCTTTTAAAACTTCTCTCCAGCTCTCCTCAATCTTAACATTCATCGAATTTTCGTTTTCTCATTAGTAATTTTAAAAGTAATCTATATCTTTAAAACTCTGAAGCGAAAGCCATAAATGATTGTAACAGCAATAACAGAAGGTGTAAAAGTAAGTGTGGAAACCCACTACCAACCGGAATATTCCAGTCCGGCACAAAACCACTTTGTGTTTACCTACCGCATTACGATTGAAAACGATGGTGAAAACACAATTAAGCTACACCGCAGACATTGGCAAATTTTCGATTCCAATAACGAAATGCGCGAGGTTGAAGGTGAAGGCGTTGTAGGCCAACAACCTGTTTTAGAACCGGGCGAAAAACATCAATATGTATCGGGTTGCAACCTGAGAAGCGGTATTGGCAAAATGCGTGGCATCTATTTGATGGAAAGGGTGATGGACGGAAAACAGTTTGAAGTCATCATTCCTGAGTTCACCATGATCGTTCCCTATCTCCTTAATTAATTCCCTTGTACCAAATTCTGGCTTATATAAAGTACTGGCTTTTAGCCATGAACGAACATTCGTTGCATTCGCCATTTCTTTATTCATTCTATACCAAAGTTGTTAAAAAAGACAATAAAAAAGGTTTTGAACCCATCGAAGCCTTAAGAAAAAGCCTGCTTCAAAACGATGAAGAGATTCTAATCGAAGATTTGGGGGCAGGTTCTCGCATCAGTAACTCCAATACGCGTAAAGTAAGTCAGATCGCCAAACACGCCTCTACTCCTGCTCGCTTTTCAAGATTGCTCAATCGAATTATCACACATTTCGATTATAAAAACATCGTGGAATTGGGCACTTCATTAGGTTTGAATTCAGCCTATATGGCTTCTGCAAAAAAGGATGTTCAACTTTTCACTTTTGAGGGAAGTGCATCCATCGCCAATTTGGCCAAGCAAAACTTAAGTAAGTTGAACTGCACCAATTACCAATTGATCGAAGGGAATATTGACAACACTTTACCTCAATGGATTGAAAACACCCCTCAAATTGATTTGGCTTACATAGATGCCAACCACCGATATGAACCTACACTTCGATACTTCGAACTACTCTTGCCTAAAATGACAACATCGGGCATGATCATTTTAGACGATATTCATTGGTCTAAAGAAATGAACGATGCTTGGGAAGTACTTAAAAAGCATCCTAAAGTCTCCCTTTCCATCGACCTATTCGAAGCAGGAATTCTCTTCCTCCAACCTGATTTAATGAAAGAAAATTATATTCTGGAATTTTAAGCTTTGACCATCTTCACGAAAAGCTCATTGCCGCTTCTGGGTGGAATGGAATTATGTGCTTCTTCCATAATTTCAATCTTGAAATAAGGTGAGAAAATCGATCGGTACCTCTCTTCATTTCCACCAAAAGGAGGATGCGTTGTGTTGAGTGGAATCTTAAACATGAGGCCTACCAGCTTACCACCATTCACCAAAAGTTCATGCATTTTAGCCACATAATCCGTTCGCATAATGGGGTTGAGCGCACAAAAAAATGTCTGTTCAATAATCAAATCATATTGCGAATGATGGTCAAAAAAGTTACCATGAATTAATTGCGAAGCAGGGAAATCAGGAATTCTAGATTGAAGATTCTGCAAAGGAGTTTTAGAAAGGTCAATCACCCAAACATTTTTAAACCCTTGACTCCATAAGTATTCTGCTTCATAGGCATTTCCCGCCCCGGGAATTAGAATCCTAATGTCCTTATTACTTAGCTGATCGATATAATCTTTAATCGGTGTAGAAACATGGCCTATATCCCAGCCCACCTGATTATTCTCATACCTTTGTGTCCAGTAATTCTCATTTAAAGATTCAATCATGCCAGTCGTTTTTAATGGGTTGGCATATTTAAAAAAGATTTAAGTAATTCGCCCAATATTTAACCGAAAAGACGTTTAAAATTTATTAACAGAGGTTCAGCGGAATGAGTGAAGTAGCAAAGAAGAAAGGCGGAAGCCCAGATAAAATTAGAATTATATTAATTGTGGCCCTCATTGTTATTGTAGCTGGGGCGGGCTTCAAAATTTACTCTGATAACGAAAGTAAAAACGCACTTCAAGCTGAATTTGAGGCTACAAAAATTACACTTACCACTAAATTAGATAGTATTAGCGGTCAACTAAGTAACCGTATTTCTGAAATAGCCAAGTTGGGTGGAAATATAGATTCACTGGTAACCTTAAAAGACTCGATCACTGCACAACGTGATCAGCTGCAAAGAACAAGAGTAGCCAATAAAGCCATTATTCAACGCTTGGACAGAAAAGTGGGGGGTTACGAAGAATTGCTTTTGGCTAAAGATGACGAGATCGCAGCGTTGAAAGTAATCAATACCAAATTGGTAGAAGAAAACATTGATTTAAAAACCGAGAAAAACGAATTAAACAATACAATACGTAAAGCCACAGAAACGCAACAAGAGCTAAAGCAGCAGATTTCTTTGGCTGCCAAACTTAAGGCAGAAAACGTAAAAGTCTTCAATATAAATTCTAGGGGAAAAGAGCGAGAAGGTGATTTCAGAGGCCGTCAGGCTGAGAAAATCAAGGTAACTTTCAATCTAGCAGACAACCCTGTTGCACCAGTTGCAGGCCATAAAATCATGATTCAGTTGGTTGACCCTGCTGGCAATGTAGTTTTTGATATCGCTAAAGGTTCTGGTTCATTTACTGTAGATGGACGTGAACAAACATTTACAGCGCGTCAGGAAATTCTTTTCGATAACTCAAAGCAAGAATTGACCTTCGTTTACGACAAAGGTTCTGAATTTGATGAAGGCGAGTACAAAATCATCATTCTTTCTGATACTTACGAAATAGGCAGAACTACTTTTAATGTAAGGTAGAACCCTGAACCTGATTCTACACTTGGACAAACCCTCTAAAAGTTGGGGCAATTATATTATCAGTAGTAAATAATTAATCTAAAGCGAAAAAGAGAACTTCTGGAGGGTTCTGCTAATGGAAGAATACTCAATAAATTGCCTAAACTATTTTATTAATTGGGTTCAGGTTAGAAGGTATCTCAAAGTCAGTTTCGAAAACCATTACTGCATTTCCTTTTAGAATTACGCGATTCCCTTTTAATTCCGTTTGCATTTCGCCCGTTCTGGCAGAAGCTTGAAAAGCCTTGAAGCTAGTTTTTCCAGTTTTATCAGCCCAGTAAGGTGTTAGAATCGTGTGCATAAAGCCAGTGACCGGATCTTCCTTAATTCCCAAATTGGGTGCAAAATAGCGGCTCACAAAATCGTAGTGCACCTCTTTAGATAAGGCAGAAACGATTACCCCATTTTGGGCTTGTTTAGCAATAACGACATCATCAGGATTGGCTGACAGCACTGCTTGTTCCGACTCAAAAATCAGAATTAACTCCGCTGGATACTTGAGTACTTCTTGAATTGGAAAACCAAAAGCACTTTCGAGTTCAGTTGTATCAAAGCCTTCGGTAGTGGTGGCATAATTCGCAGGAAAATCCATGGTAATTAAACCGTTTGAATCTAAAGAAGTAAATAACGAACCGCTTAAGGTTTTAAACTCAATGGTTTTGTCTGTTGGCCAGTGGCCGCCTTGCCAAAGCGCAAAAGCCGAAGCCAACGTGGCATGGCCGCAAAGCGGGACTTCGGTAGCTGGTGTAAACCATCGTAAATCGCAGTAATCTTCATTTATCTTTACAAAAGCTGTTTCAGATAAATTCATCTCTACCGCTATCTTCTGCATCATTTCATCTGAAATTGCTTCACTCAAAATGGCCACAGCCGCTGGATTACCTTTAAAAACCTCTTTGGTAAAAGAATCTACTTGATAAATTTTCATACAACTTTCTGCTTTCTTTGTTTATATACCACATTCAAAACTACGCCTACCATCACCAAAGTCATTCCCAAATAGGTCAGAAGGTTGAAAGTTTCTTCGAACAAAACATAGCCAAAACCTAAGGCATAAATAATTCCGATAAAGTTAAGGTTGGCTACCTTAGAAAGTTCTTCCGACTGATAAGATTTAGTCATAAAATACTGTGCTAATTGAGTAAGCACACCAATGGCCAAAAGTACCACCCACTCAATTCCTACTGGCCAAACCCAGTGGAATGCGGAGTAAATTCCAACAATGGGAAGCGTAACCAGCGGAAAGTAAAATATAATCACCAAAGGGTGTTCCGAAGTTTTCAGCTTCCGAATCATATTATAGGCAATTCCTGAAAAGAAGGCCGCCCCTACACCGAGTAAAGTCATTTCTGGCGAAACTCGCGCATCAAAACCTTTAATCATTAGAATTCCCGCAAAGGAAAGCCCAAAGAAAAGCCATTGTACCCAAGCCACTTTTTCTTTTACAATCCACATCCCTAGAATCGCAGTGAAAATAGGCCCCAGAAACATTAAAGTAACCGCACTTGCTAAGGGAATTTCCTGAAGCGTAGTGAAAAACATCATTAGTGCAATTGCTCCAGCCAAGCCTCTAAACAGGAGTATTTTCTTGTTGTTTCCAAAAAGAGGAACCTTTTGTGATTTTAATGCGATACCCGACATTAAAAACGAAACAATTGAGCGAAACAAAATGATTTCAATTGCAGGTATATTGGGCACGTATTTAATAAGCACATTCATTACTGCAAAAATGAATGTTGACAAGAGCATGTATTTTACCCCTTTTGAAACCATGCTCGAAGTTGCGATATTCCCATTCGAAAAAATAATTATTCAAACATAAAGCATGGCATTAAAAATTGGTTCAAAAGCACCCGAAATAAAATTAAAAAGTACCTCAGGAAAAGTATTTGATTTAGCCGCAGACCTTAAAGGCAAGCCCTGTATTATTTATTTTTACCCAAAAGATTTTACCCCAGGCTGTACAGAAGAAGCATGCACCTTTCGCGATGCCTTTTCAGACTTTATTGGCTTAAATGTAACTGTTATTGGTGTGAGTAAAGATAGTATCACCAGTCATCAGAAATTTAAAGAAGAACATAAACTCCCTTTCGATTTACTTTCTGACCCAAAAGGGGAAGTTTGCAAATCATACGATGCACTTATCCCATTGATTACAGTTCCGAAGCGGATTACCTACCTTTTAGATGCTGAACATAAGGTTGCTGCAGTGTATCAAGATATGTTCGGAGCAAAAAAGCATATTGAAATTATGCTTGAAAAGATGAAATCTGCCAATACATAGCTTTTTTTTGCGTTTGAATTATATCTTTATGGTTCTAAGCCTAAATCAAATTTTTAAAGAATGACTAAATCACGCTTTTTGTTATTGCTTTTTGTTATTGTTTCAAAGAGCATCATGGGTCAACAATACACCACTACAGGCGATTTTGATAGAATTTCGAAAGTCACTTTTGGCTTTGGCTTAAACACCTATTTTGGAGAGTTAAGTGCTTTAGCCACCGACACTAAAGTAAAAATGGGATTAAGTACTTCATTAGCTTACGAACACCTTTTCACTGATAACATTGCGCTTCGCGGAAGCTTATCGGTATATTCCATTAAAGGAGCAGACTCTCTTTCTGTTGAAACAGCGAGAGTTCAAAGAAACCTGTCTTTTAAAGCCACCAACATAGAATTCACAGCTCAGGCTTTATATTATGCTTTTCGCCACCCCCATACAGGCTATAAAGACAGGGCTTTTGTGAATCCTTATTTTCATTTGGGTTTAGGGGTAACCACAAACAAGCCTAAAGCTACTTTAGCCGGAACCGACTACGAATTACGTCCGATGAGGCTTGAAGGTGTTGAATATGGCACTTTGGCGCTGGTAGTACCAGTAGGTGTTGGAGTAAACATTTTTATCAATAGAAATATGGACCTGCAATTAGAAATGCAGTATACCGCAGCTTTAACAAAATACTTAGACGATGTAAGTGCAAACTACAGAGACCCATCTTCTTTTGCTGACCCAATTGCTTCTCAACTATCTGACAGAAGAGTAGAATTAGGTTTTGACCCAGCCGCAGCAGGCGATGCACGCGGGGAAGGTACTAATGATGCCTATTTGAGATTTGGATTCAGACTTGGCTATTACCTGCCTGGTTCATTATATGGCAAATCATCTATCCGCTGTAAAGTGGTAAAGAAAACTAGGTAATCCTCAGTTTACGATTACCCCATCTCTAATCTCGATCTTTCGATCAGTCATAGAGGCCAAGGATTGATTGTGCGTTACAATCACAAAGGTTTGGTTAAGCTCATCTCTAAGGTCGAAAAATAAGCGATGTAACTCTTCAGCTGTTTTCGAATCTAAATTACCGCTGGGCTCATCGGCAAAAACAAGGCTAGGATCATTAATCAAGGACCTGGCTACTGCTACACGTTGTTGTTCACCACCAGAAAGTTCAGAAGGTTTATGATCTTTTCGGGACAAAAGACCAAGTTTAGTTAAAAGCTTTTCACCCTTTTTAAAAACTTCCTTCTCATTAGAATTAGAAAATAATGCTGGCAAACAAACATTTTCCAATGCAGTAAATTCAGGCAACAGGTTGTGAAACTGAAAAATGAAACCTATTTCTTTATTCCTGAAACTGGCCAATTGTTTAGGATTCATATCACCAACAGATTTCCCGTTGATCATTACTTTACCAGTATCTGCTAAATCTAAAGTTCCTAAAATATGGAGTAAAGTGCTTTTACCAGCCCCTGATTCTCCTACAATCGACAGCAACTCTCCTTTTTGAACGGTCAATTGAATGCCCTTGAGCACTTCTAAATCACCATATGACTTCCTTACACTTTCTGCCTTTAAAATCTCCATAGCTACTTATGAAACCAAACATAGTAAAATCATACGAATGATCGTGTAAAACTGAAAAGAACGCCACCTATTTTCCTTGTTATATTAAGGTCAAAGGTGTAGTTTCGTGCAAAAATTTTGACACATGAATATCCACGAATATCAAGCAAAAGAACTACTAAAAAAACATGGAGTAAAAATTCAGGAAGGCATTGTTGCTTCAACAGCTGACGAGGCGTTGGAGGCGGCAAAAAAACTGAATGCTGAAACAGGAACATCTTGGTACGTAGTAAAAGCTCAAATCCATGCTGGTGGTCGTGGAAAAGGCACTGTAAACGAAACCGGATCACGAGGCGTAGTTTTAGCAAAAAGTTTAGATGAAGTACCTACCAAGGCAGGCGCCATTTTAGATGGAACCCTTGTAACTCATCAAACTGGGCCTGAAGGAAAGAAAGTCAACAAAGTACTTATTGCGGAAGACGTGTACTATCCTGGTGATTCAGAGCCTAAGGAGTACTACATGGGAATCTTATTAGATAGAGCAAAGGGCTGCAATGTAATCATGGCTTCTACCGAAGGTGGAATGGACATTGAAGAAGTTGCTGAAAACAGCCCAGAGAAAATCATTAAAGAATGGATTGATCCAAAAGTTGGCCTTCAAGGTTTCCAAGCTAGAAAAGTAGCTTTCAAACTAGGCTTAGAAGGCAACGCATTTAAGGAAATGGTTAAATTCATTTTCTCTCTATACAAAGCATATGAGAGCTCTGATTCTTCAATGTTCGAAATCAATCCGGTTTTAAAAACTTCTGACAACAAGATACTTGCGGTTGACGCAAAGGTAAACTTAGACGACAATGCTTTAATGCGTCATCCAGACCTAATGGCATTGAGAGATGTTACTGAAGAAGACCCAGCAGAAGTAGAAGCAGGAAAGTTTGGCTTAAGCTATGTTAAATTAGATGGTAACGTTGGCTGTATGGTAAACGGTGCTGGTTTGGCTATGGCTACTATGGACATTATTAAGTTATCAGGCGGAGAACCAGCAAACTTTTTAGATGTTGGAGGGTCGGCTAATGCAGAAACTGTAGAGGCAGGTTTCAGAATTATTCTTCAGGATCCTAACGTAAAAGCTATTCTAATCAACATTTTTGGTGGTATCGTTCGTTGCGACAGAGTGGCCAATGGAGTTGTAGAAGCGTATAAGAAAATTGGAAATATTAACATTCCGATCATCGTTCGTTTGCAAGGAACAAATGCTGAAGAAGGAGCTAAAATCATTGACGAAAGTGGTTTAGCCGTGCATTCTGCAATTCTTTTAAAAGACGCTGCTACGAAAGTTCAAGAAGTATTAGCTTAAAAAGCTAGGCATCCGTAGCTCAACTGGATAGAGTACCAGATTTCGGCTCTGGGGGTTGAGGGTTCGACTCCTTCCGGGTGCACTTAAAAATCCTTCGGTATTTTACCGAAGGATTTTCTATTTATAAGAATATTACCTAGTTTTGTACAGCCTCACCGAAGTACGTTTAGTGTAACCACCACTTATTTAGTTAAATGTTTTTCAGTATATAGATTTACACACTTGTGTATTCGGAATGAAAAAAACGATATTTCTTCTTCTATTTATTTTCGTTGTGGTTGATGCTGTCAACGCTCAAAGCTTCTATTCCAGAAGACGAGACAGAAGCATGATGTTTTCCTTTGGCTTAGGCACGTCCACCTATCATGGTGATTTACACGATGTTTTGTACGATGGATTTACAGCCAGACCGAATGCTGGAATTGGACTAAGGAAAAAATTTGGCTCACAACTCAGCTTAAGACTTGACCTAAACTGGTATCAGATAGGTGGCGCTGACTCACTTAATCAAAAAATTAAAGATCGAGATAACAGGTTTGGTGGAACAGATACTAGACGGCCTAGAAACCTCTCATTTAGATCAAACAACTTGGAGCTATCCGCCATGTTTGTTTTCAATCTAATTCCTGTTAACAATTCGTACACTAGAAGGCCACTTATAAACCCTTATATCTATGCTGGCCTTGGATTAAGTTCCAACAATCCTAAGGCACTCTACCAAGGTGACTGGGTGCCATTAAGGCCATTACAAACAGAATTGACTCCTTATTCAGGGAGAATTATGGTAGTTCCTGTTGGGTTAGGTGTAAGATTAAAAGCCAATGACGCCATAGATATTCTTTTAGAAGCTGGCTATAGACACACCTTTACCGATTATCTTGATGACATTAGTAAAGAACATGTTGACCCTACAGCTTTTGATGCTCTATTTGGAGAAAACACGGAAAAGGCAGCTTTAGCCAAAGCCTTATCGGATAGAGGCCCTGAAGGGGGGTTCTCTGAAAGAAAAGCTGGTTGGGATAGAGGAAACCCTCTAAAAAACGATGCTTATTATATTTTCCAAATCAGATTAGAAATGTATTTACCAGATAACTTCTTATCACAACTCTTCTCTCCTTCTAGAAAAAAACCTAAGTTCAGATAATATCTACACAACAAATAGCAGACATAATAAAAGCGGCCCAATTCAAATGAATTGAGCCGCTTTTATGTTTAGGATTAGCACTAATACCTTAAATCGAAAAAATGTATGATGGATTTGCTGTGAAGAGTTTTACCCCACATTAAAAGCCTCTATGACACCGAAGGGTAAATAGAAAGGTCTAGAGTTTAATATTGTTCGTTCGTTCCTATGCTCTTGAACGAATAATAGAAAACTAAAGGTAGAGTTTCAAAGTTAAAACCAATCCATTGAACTAAATAAGTGACCCTATTTAAGATGTTACTCTAGGTAGCTCCTGCTTCTTGATTTCAACTCAAAGAAACAATCAACGATCAAGCATTGTAAATTTAGATTCCTTACTTCTATACTCTTGAATAAGAGACTTTAATACCTTCACCATTTTCATATCTATATCATCACCACTGCTAGGTGACGAATAAATTAGACCTTCTAAATCAGAGTAATGAGATTTAACCTTAGAAAAATCAAGAGACCTTACTTTGGCGATCATTATTTTGGGGTGATGGGTACTCATTGTATTTTCTTTGTCATCTAAGAGCTCCTCATACAGCTTTTCACCAGGCCTTAATCCAGAAAAAACAATATCAATATCTTTCCCTTCTTTTAATCCTGAGAGTTGAATCATCCTTTTTGCTAAGTCAACAATTTTTATTGACTTACCCATGTCAAAAACGAAAATTTCACCGCCATTACCCATTACTCCAGCCTCCAATACGAGACTACAAGCTTCAGGTATGGTCATAAAATATCGCGTGATATCGGGATGAGTTACGGTAATCGGTCCGCCTTTTTGTATCTGTTTTTTAAAAATAGGAATAACCGAACCATTGGAGCCTAACACATTACCAAACCTTGTAGTGATAAATCGGGTAGGACTATCCGCCTCAATTTCAGAAAGAAGATTATTTAAGGATTGTACATATATTTCAGCCGCTCGCTTAGTAGCCCCCATTACACTTGTAGGGTTTACCGCCTTATCCGTTGAAATCATCACAAACTTTCGGACGTCATATTCCACTGATAAATCGGCCAAATTTCTAGTACCCAATAAATTACATTCAATTGCCTCAGGAACATTAATTTCCATCATAGGCACATGCTTATATGCAGCAGCATGAAATACGAACTCAGGCTTATACTGACTAAACAATCGCCTAACGCGCTCTCGATTGGTAACATCAGCCACATAGCAAACGAGCGATTCACCCAGTGACCTTAACTCTCTAATCTCATTTTCAATTTCAAAAAGCCCTGACTCAGACTGATCTAATAAAATAAGCTTAGCGGGGTTGTATCGAACAATTTGTCTCACCAATTCTGAACCAATAGAACCTGCCGCACCAGTAATCAAAATACTTCTTCCCGATAATTCCTGATTTACAAACTTATTCTTTAAACTAATCGGGTTTCTTCCTAGAAGGTCTTCAATCTTCACTTCATGAATTTGATCAATACCAAACTCTCCTCCTATCCATTGATCTGCTGAAGGAACAGTAGATACCTTAATCCCAAACTCTAAGCATTGATCTACAAGCTCATTTTTCCTATCTAGTGACATGCTTGTTGTAGCAATGATTAATTCACTAGGGTTATTTTTAATCACCACTTTTTCAAAATCGTTTCGTGCAGAGTAAATACGTACACCACTCAGTACATTACCAATTTTTCTTGGGTTATCCTCCAAAAAGCCAATGACTTTAACATTAGTTGAAGTATCATTATCTAACAATTGTTTGGTAATCATACCCGACTGGCCAGCACCGAAAATAACAATCTTCTTACTGACCTTAGGAATCGTTCTGTAAAACGAAAACAGCTCTTTTACTAGAAGTCGATAACTCGTGAGCGCCACAACGGAGACAAAAAAAGCAATTGCCGCAATGGAATATGGAATGGCATTTTCCGATATGGAGTTAATTCCCAGAGCAATTGCCAAGGTTAATAAGCTGGCATACAGCACTCTCAGTGTATCTTGTATACCTGTATATCGAATGATGCCTGCAAAGCTCCTAGTTACTAAGGAACTAATTAGACCTGCAAGAGTGAAAATAATTATGCCCTGTAAAAAATTATATGCATAAAGGTTTTCAACATTAAAGTTCAGACGAAGTAAATACCCCACTAAGGCAGACAGAGAATAAATGACTAAGTCAATTAAAACAATTATCCACCTCGGTAAAACATTTAATGTGCTAATGCTTCTTTTCATGATTTAGCAATAAAGCCTTTAATTGCTACTACTACTCTTTCTAATTCAGCTGTAGTTAGGTTCGAACCTGAAGGAAGACACAAGCCCGTAGTAAATAACTCATCACTGACTCCATTGCCGTAATAAACACAATCTTTATAAAGCGGTTGTAAATGCATTGGCTTCCAAAGTGGCCTAGTCTCTATATTACTCTTCCATAACTCCAGCCTTACGTCCTCACGGTCTACTCCAAGTAGCTCTGGCTCAATTTTGACTGAAGTTAACCAATAATTAGAGAAATCTTTAGCACTCATTTCAGATTGAAAACTAATACCTTCAAAACTTAAATATTCTCGATAAAAGGCATTTACCGCACGTCTCTTCGATACATGACTATCTAATACTTCTAACTGTCCTCGTCCTACACCTGCCAAAATATTCGACATTCTGTAATTATAGCCCAATTCGGTATGTTCATAATGTGGGGCTTCATCACGTGCCTGAGTAGCCAGAAAGCGAGATTTCTCAATCCATTGGGTATTATTACTTACCAAAGCTCCTCCGCCTGAGGTCGTAATAATTTTATTTCCGTTGAAAGATAAAATACCCATGTCACCAAAAGTTCCTGCCTTTCTTCCATCAATAGTTGAACCTAGTGCCTCAGCGGCATCCTCAATTAAAGGGATTTCATGGCGATTACATACCTCTACAATCTGCTCCATTTTAGCAGGCATTCCGTAGAGGTGAACCATAATCACGGCTTTAGGCTTTTTCCCCTTTTTAATTCTATCCAAAATTGCTTCTTCAAGCAGTACAGGGTCAAGGTTCCAAGTATCATGCTCGCTATCCACTAAAACAGGAGTAGCTCCTAAGTAGAGTATCGGGTTTGTAGTGCCACAAAAAGTAAAACTTTGAGCAATTACTTCATCTCCGGCTTTAACTCCTAAAAGTATTAGAGCTAGGTGAATGGCTGCCGTTCCGCTTGAGAGAGCTGCTACATGCCTTACACCTAAATATTCTCCCAATTCTTTCTCAAAGTGATCGACATTAGGCCCCAATGGAGCAATCCAATTGGTATCAAAGGCCTCCTTTACATATTTCAGCTCATTACCTCCCATATGAGGAGAAGAGAGCCAGATTCTTGATTCCATAAATTATTTAAACTTAATGGGTTTTGCAGGAACCCCCACAGCAACACAGTTTGCAGGAAGACTTTTCGCAACAACCGAACCTGCTCCTACGGTTGTGCTTTCACCGATTTCTAATTGGTTTATAATACTGGCACCAGTACCAACATATACCCCATCATTAATTACTACCTCACCAGATATACTCACATGAGGCATAAATGAACAATAATCATGGATTTGTGTATCATGGCCTACGGTACAGGCCAAATTTAAAATTACGTGTTTCCCTATTTCAATATTCACTGTAATTATATTTCCTGCACAAATAATAGACCCTTCATCTATAGATACAAACTGACGATTACCTATGATTACTGATGGGTGAATTAATACAGGAAACTTGATATTCTGATTAACTATTTTTTCTAAAATTAATCTCTTCGTTTCTGGAATTCCGATTGCCAAGACAACATTGAGCTCTTCATTGTAAGAATTCAACTCATTAAGTCCTCCTAAATATGGTGCGCCATTAATTTTCTCCTCAGCTTTTGCATCATCAAAAAAACCAATAAACTCCCATGTCATTTTACATTCATTAATCTGCTCAATTAACATCTGTACTTCACGACCAAAGCCTCCCTTTCCAAATATCGCGATCTTCTTTAATTTCATAGGATTAAATATTTCGTAAATCTAGACTGACTTATCATTTCCTAAAAACCTTTCCATGGTAACCGATTTCTCTGAACTAATACCCTCTGTTTTAAAAACCTTGGCTACAGTTAAAAATAGAATTTTAATATCAAGCCAGAAAGAGCAGTTATCGACATACCACACATCATATTCAAATTTCTTTTTCCACTCAAGTGTATTTCTTCCATTTACCTGAGCCCATCCTGTAATCCCTGGGCGTACATTATGCCTTCTGTTCTGTTCATCAGAATATAATGCCAAATAATCCACCAACAATGGTCTAGGACCAACCAAGGACATATCTCCTTTCAAAACATTGATCATCTGAGGCAATTCATCAATAGATAGTTTCCTTACCCAATAGCCGATCTTGGTTAATCTTTTATCATCAGGTAATAATTCACCATTGCTATCTCTTTTATCATTCATCGTTTTAAACTTGATGATCTTAAAAATTTTGCTATTCAAACCAGGTCTCTTTTGCACAAAAAACATCTTCCCAGAATTAGCAAAGAATAAGAGAAGTGAGGAGACCAAAAGTATTGGGCTTGCAAATAACAATATTAACAGAGCTCCAATAAAGTCTATGAAACGTTTAAAAAATCTAGTGTACATGAAATCTTAATTGAGTACGATACTCAGAAAGTAATGCTTCCCATACAAGATCTCTATCATATCGATCTTCGATTGATTTCCTTGACCTTTCCTTTAGGGTTTCAAATAGTTCCTCATCCTTTATCATACGGCACATCGCTTCTTTTAAAGCCTCTTTACTTTTTGATGGTATTATTAGGCCGTTCTGTTCATGAACAATAATCTCGTTACACCCATTTATATTACTAACAATGGATGGAAGCCCCATAGCACCTGCTTGAAGTGGTACATTTGGAAATCCCTCTCTATAACTCGGAAAAACCAAGAAGTCGGAAGCCAACAGGTATGGCCTTACATCAGGCTGAAAACCAACCACATGGATATTTGAAAGCTTACGAATTCTTTCATATGTTTCAACCTTCAACGGATCAAGTTCATTTTCAAAACTCCCTACTAGAATTAAATGAAAATCACTCCCTTTCTCCACAATTTCAGCAGTCGCTTCAATCAGTTCATTAATTCCCTTATCTCCAACCAAACGACCAACAAAAACACCTACTTTACTACTGGACGAAATATCTAATTCACATCTCAATGCTAAAGATTCAGACAGCAACGAGTCATTTCTAGAGAAGTAGTTTAAGTCAATACCATTGCTACTACCATTCGCTAGTACCTTGAGTTTGGTTGTATTTGAGAAGAATTCCCTTGAAATGTAATCGGACATACTGAAAGAGTTAGGGTATACTTTCGTAGCAAAGCTATAGGTAAGCCTCTCTACCATCACAAGTATTTGTTTCTTTATTCCAGTTGCCTCCATCAAAGGAAGTCCCGCAACAGTATGAAGTCTAACCGGAACTTTGGCCATCCAAGCGGCAATCATAGCCACTAGACCTGCTTTTGGGGTATGGCTATGAACAATATCGTATCTCTCTTTTTTAATCAGTCTATAAAGTAATATTATGCAGTGTAGGTCTTGAAGCGGTGTAATCGTGCGAGTTAAAGGAATTTGGTGAAATTTAACATTCTCATTTTCTTGAACATACCTACCATCATCACCATCAGCTGAAGCTATTTGTACATCAAAACCTCTCTGATTAAAAAAAGAAAACTGTCCTTTCAAAAGATACCTCAGAGAAGCCGGAATTGTAGTAATTCTTAAAATTTTCGGCTCTATGCTCACCAATTCTCTATAATATAAACTATCTAATTATCTTCCCTGGATTACCAATCAATACACTATTAGGTGGAACGTTTTTCGTGACAACAGCTCCTGCACCAATCGTTGCCCAACTCCCAATTTTTATTCCTGGCAAAATCACTGCCCCAGCACCAATTTGTGTCCCTTCTCCAACAGAGACACCTCCACAAACAACTGCTCCAGGAGATACATGGCAATAGTCTCCAATTTTACAGTCATGCTCTACAACACTACCTGTATTAATTATACAGTGTTCACCAATCGAAACTTCAGGGTTAATTACTGCTTTTGCCATAATCATACTTCCCGTGCCTATTTTTACATAACTCGCAATAGTTGCTTCAGGATGTATAGCTAATCCAAATGAAACCTTATGCTTTGAAGCTATTAACTGACGTCTTTTATTATCTCCAACTGCAACAATGATCAAATGATGGCGTTTAATAATAAAGTCACTTTCCTCAATCACAGGATAATTAAAAAGATGTTTTATTAACGGGTTTAACTCCAACAAGCACTGTACTTTTTCTCCTGATTTCTCAAGAATATCTAAAACTACTTTGGCATGGCCAGAAGCTCCAATAAGAATATATGATGTTTTATCGCTCATAACCTCTAAACTGCAACTCGTGATTTGGATCTATTAATTTCACTATCCTTTGCACGTTTCCGTCTAGCTATAATTTGTTTATAGAAATCCACTTTCATTCGCTCCATTCTAATAACAGGAAACATCATTAACGCCACCCAAAAAATAGTAAAACGCAGCCCCATATGAGTCACACCATAGGAGAACAAGGGTAATGAATATATTAAATAATACCACGGTAGTTTCTTAAGAATAGAAAACACAAACATTACAAATAAAATAGTACCTGGAATACCGTAAGAGAAAATAATTGTACCGAATGAAGAATGTATTTCATGATTATCAATATAAGTATCAAAACGGTTATACCCCCCTTCTCCTGCCCCAAAAACCAAATATTCAGGGTGGTTGGTAATTCGATCATAGCCCCGGTATTGCCATTCTGTAATCTCCTCTGGTCGATCGGCTTCATTCAATTCTCGTACTTCTAGGTTTCTCTGGAAGGTTTTACCAAACTCAGTTTTTGTCAATCCATAAAAGCCTAAACCACCTACAATCAGTAAAGCAAAAACATTACGCATGGACAATATACCATTCGCTAATAAATAGACACCAAATAAGATTATCATAGCTCCCATTGCTGCTTTTGAAATACTAACCAAAGCAAGGTAGCTGAAAAGAAAAAAGCTTGAATACACCCATAACTTTGGGATTTTCAACATTGTCTCTAACACCAATACGATAGCCAATCCACAGAGTGAATAATAACCTAATTGATTTGGGTTGGTAAAAAACAAAGCTCCTCTCACCTCTCCACCTCCAGTCCCTAATACTTGTGAAAGAACAATTTGAAGTATGGCCGCCATAATACAGCTGTACATGGTAGTATAAAGGAATGCTTTACCATACTGTTTGTACAATGAGAGGGCAAAGCCCATCACAAATAAATTATAAAAATAAAAGGCTGAAATAATATACCAAGGTAAGCCCTTATTTGACTCCCCCAACAGAGCTATAAAAACCCCAAAATTAACAACGGTTAAATAAATACAAAACCTTAAGAATCTGGTAAAAGGCTCTTTTAGAGCTCCCCTCAATTGAAACTTCCTCCCAAGAATATAAAAACCTATTAAAACAACAATAAAGATATCAGAGGGTTGAGCACTCCCTGCTGGAAAAAAATAAAAGGGAAAAGCCATTAAATAAATAGCCCACGCCTTCAGCCAGCCTGTTGCACCTAATGTCTGTTTGAAAATGGCTAACATTATTCTGTTAAAACGGAAGTAATCCTTTGGGCTGCGTTCCCTATGGCAATGTGTTCGTAAAAATAGGAAATTTCAGCTTGTGCTCCGAAAAGAACGGACAAATCGAAATCTCCTTCAACTGGGATTTTTAAAACATCAGCGCTTTCATGATAATCGAAAACGTATCCATAGTTAGGGATTTCCAATTGCGCAATTTTTCTTTTGGCACCCAAAAGCTCTAAACCTACAGTAGATGCCATAATTACACCCACATCCACAGCTAAAATGGCTTCTACAGTTGATTTTGGCAATTCAATGGTAGGTAAATATTTATTGGCAATGGTTAAATACTCTTGAACATCTTCACGTGGGTGACATTTAATACCCAACTGGATATTCATGCCTTTTAATTGCGGGGCAGCACGTTGCACAAATCGCTCAAACAACTCAAGTTTAGCCTCATGGCTACAAAATCCTTGGTCGTCAATTGGGTTAGTAAACACTCCCAAAACTTTTTTATTGGCATCTTTTACTGGGTAAGACCGAACATCTTCCAAAAATTTATTAAACCTCGGAGAACCCGTAACCACCACTTCTGTTCCAGGAGATACAATTGTACGAAAGTGTTTTGCTGAACGCTCTCCCCAGGCCATCACTTTTTCAGCCCCATTCGCTCCATATTTGGTCTCAGTTTCGTTAGGCAGCGGAAAGCGAATACCTTCTTGCAGTAAATAAAATGGGATTGAATTTGCTTTGAGCCAGGTACATATCTTATCTCCCGGAAAAGCAGCATCATTCATTAATAAGACTTTATCAAAACCCAACAATGACTTTTTAATAAAAGGTTTAAGTTTTAAAAGCCAGAAGGCCAACCTTACCAAGGCCCTTAGCTTAGAATCACTTTTCCCTAAAGTTTGCTTGCCCGAACTAGGCTTTAGGTTTTGAGGTAAACTACCAAATTTAATGTAGTCCAATCCCTCGCTTTTAAAAACATCTTCTGGACTTGCCATTCTCCTGAGTTCGCACAGCGAAATATAAGTCACCTGATGTCCCTTTGCTTTGATCAACTTGGCTACATCAATCGTCAGCTCCAAATGGTGATTCGGGTTAGTAATAAGAATGGCCAACCTCATTTTTCTAAAAAGTCAAAATATGATGCTACTCCATTCTTCTCATGATATGCTTCAACTGCAAGCGGGGCTGTATTTCTAAATTTTGATTTCAACCCATCATTATTTAACAAGCCAAGGATTCTTTCGGCCATAGCAAAATCATCTGCTACTTCCACCAAGTATCCATTTTCACCATCAGTAATCAGCTCATTGGGCCCGGTTGGGCAATCTGTAGACACACAGGGGGCACCGCAGGCTAGCGCTTGTACTAGCGTTCCAGGCATTCCTTCATGACGAGAGCTAAGCACATAAACATCAGCAGTAGCCATATATTTAAAAGGGTTCTTATCGAAACCTGCAAAACACACCTTATCGTCTAATTGCATTTCTGAAACCATAGCCCGATAATGGCTTTCCAACGACCCCTTGCCCAAAATAAATAGGCCAACATTGTTATTTACTCGAGTCACCTTTTGAAATGCTTTCAGAAGTGTGTCGTAATCCTTCTGCCACTCAAAACGACCTACTGCTAATATGATTTGGTCAAATTGATTAAAAAATGGATGATCTACTTTTTCTCTAGCACCATCTAACAATGTCGTATTCACAATTGGATTATGTACTACTCGAATACGTGATGACGGTACACCAAGAATATCTTTGCACTCTTTCGCCACTCCCTTTGATACCGCAGTTACCCAAGTGACTTTTTTGTAAAGAAATGCTTTGATAAAAATCATCAACCTTCTTTTAGCCTTACTCTTTTTAGGGGGAAAAAGAATATTCCTTTCCGAAACCACAGTGATGCCTTTGTATCTACTGAGCCAAGTGGCCAACATCATCGGCATAGAAGCGCCTCCACAGGTAGAGTAAACTACATCATAATCACTTTCTGAAATCAACTTTTTCAGTGGCTTCCACATGGGCCAAAGTGAACTAGATTTAAGGTCGAAGAGCTGGACATCCTTAGGGATTTGGTCGATAAACTCTCCTTCTGCCCGCATTAGGGCTAAATCGCATTGAAACTTTTCTCTATCAAAGGCTTGAAGCAGGTTTACCGTTACTCTATCGGCTCCGCCATAGCCCAAAGTAGGCCTTACAAAAAGTATCTTTAACCGTTTTGACATGCGTAATTATTGAACTTGAGAGAAATCGCTAGCGCCATACTTATAGGTAACTTTCTCCCAATAATCGGAAAGTTCTGGAGTTAATCGAGCAAAGAAATCCATATCGGTTTGTGCTGCGGCTTGATGATCGGTGCTGGCATCACCAAAAAAGAGGCAGTCTTTTGGTTGAAGACCCTTTCTCTCCATCACTTCTAATGCAATCTCAGCTTTCTTTCTTGGGCTTCCATATACTTCATCAAAGAACGGACTTAGTTTGCGATCGATCACAATACCTCTTAACTCTTCTTGAGGCGTACCAGAAGCCACCACACAATAGATATTTTGTTGCCTAATAAAGGTGATCAATTCTCTAAATCCGGGAACAAAGGGTGCTGACAATACTTTAGCTTTTACTAATTCAGAGAAACGTTTACCCAGCTCCTCTCCCATTTCTTGGGTATGCTCTTGATTTAAAAGGTTTTCAGAAATCCATTTGAATTTTTCATACCTGGCCACGCCCTGATGGGCCAAATGATGTGCTTTAACTTGTTCTTCAAACCCTGTGCCTACATAAAGCTCAACAAAAGCATCGGTTTTAATATCCCCTGACTCTAACACCACTCCGTCAAAATCGAAGAACATGCATTTGTATTTTGCTAAATCGGTATATGAAATTGGTTTTTGAATCATTTTTGGTTTTGTTTCTTATTCTTATTGACCTCCAGTTCACCGTCATTCTGAGGGAATTCACTTGTGGATACACAACGTGAATGACCGTAAGCTCCGAAGCTTCGGAGTATAGATGCTTAGCACTAACTACTCCGAACTAACAGACGCTCGCGGTTTCGCTTTTCAAGCTTCAACCTCAGCGTGACGGTTACTTTAGCGTCATTCAAAGAAAGTTCTTCCTAAATTTTCATAAATTCAATTATGGCTTACGGTGGCTCAATTTACATTTTGACCAATAAAAATAAAACAACCCTGTATACGGGTGTCACCTCCGATCTAGGTGCTAGAATTAGACAACATCGAGATAAGACCTTTCCAAAGAGCTTTACTGCTCGATATAATTTGACCGTTCTTATTTACATGGAGCACTTTTCTTCTATTGAAGAAGCTATTCAAAGGGAAAAAGTAATTAAAGCTAAGACCAGAGTTAATAAGGAAAAGCTTATTAGCTCGGTTAACCCTAATTGGGATGATTTGGCCAACGAAGTGTTGAATTGGTAATTACTGCTCATTCTCTCCGTCATTCTGAGGGAATTCACTTGTGGATACACAATGTGAATGACCGCGAGAATCCATCAATATTAAGCTCTTGACCTTCAAACTAACAGACGCTCGCGGTTTCGTTTTTCAAACTTCAACCTCAGCGTGACGGTTACTTTCAACGTCATTCTGATAAACCTGAATCAATCTCTTCAATGACCTGAATAAGCCCTTGCCCCATGTCTACATATTCGTTTGACACTAGCTTATGACCAATCTTAGGCGTATAAGCGTAGGGCGTAATATTGTAATGTCCGTTAGTAGCGCCTTCATCGCCTAAAAACCTCACTTTCACTTCTTTACCCAGTATCTCACCAAACATTTTATAGAGATCAGCAATTTCCAATTTATCATTACCTGTCAGTACCAAGTTTTTATTGGCATACTGGGCATCTAGAATAGAAGCACTGAGTCTAGCGGCATCATAGGCGTGAATGTAATCGCGCTTATCACTTGATTTTCCACTATGCTCCATTTCAGTTTGATCCATGAAATTTTTAAGCAGACGATAAACTCCATTGGCCATGTCGGTACGTGGCCCATACAAACTCCCATAGCGGAGGATTGTATATTCTAATCCAAATTGATTGTAATACTCTTCAACATAGTTTTCGCAGGCCTGTTTGCTGCATCTGTAAAAGCTACCTTCGCGACTGTACACATAAACAGTAGAACCGAAAACAAAGCGCTTTACATTATTCACCCTACAAGCCTCAAGCATATTGACGGTGCCTTGAATATTGATGGCTACGGTTTCAATAGGTCGTGCTTTGGCAGCATTCAAATCGGCTAGAGCGGCTAAGTGATACACATACTCAAATCCAGAAAGTTGCTCGATGAGTTTTTCGGCATCGCAAACATCTCCTTTGATGAAACTTTGGTCTTCACGTAAATAAGGTGACTCTACTTGGTCTAAAATAGTAACCTCATGCCCGATATCCGAAAGCGCATCGGCTATATGGCTACCTAAAAATCCAGCACCTCCTGTTACTAAAACTTTGCTCATTTCTTTTTGAAGTAATTAATCACGTTTTGCGCTGCCTCCATTTCCATATTAATTCTTACTTCGCTGGCATAAGAACCGATATGAGGAGTAAGCGTACAATTTTTCATTTTACTTAATGGGCCAGAATAAGGCTCTTCTTCGAAAGTATCAAGATAAGCAGAAGCGGCAGGATTTACGCTCAAAAAATCCAGTAATGCAGCCTCATCTACCAAACCGCCACGTGATGCATTGACCAAGCACAAGTTGGTTTTTGCCTTGCCTAAAAATTCAGCATTAACCATATGTTTGGCCTCTGGCGAATATGGAGTATGAATCGTGATAATATCCGATGAGCTGATCAATTCATCCATACTTACAAAAGACACATTATGCTTTTCAGCAAACTCGGTATTCTGGTATAAATCGAAAGCCAATACTTTTACTTTGAAAGGGCTAAGTAACTCTACAAGCCTACAGCCTACCCTGCCCAAACCAATGATACCGACCGTTTTTCCTTGTAACAGCGTACCCATTGGCTTTTCCCAAATACCATTGGTGATATTTGTGTGAGCGTTGGCTATACTTCTAATGCACGAAAGAATACCTCCTAAGGTAAGTTCTGCTACCCCATCCACATGGGCACTTGGGGTATTTTCAACTGTAATATTTAGCTTTTTAGCCGCTTCAAAATCTACATTGTCCATGCCAGCTCCTAAGCGACAAAGGTACTTTAGGTTTTCAGCCGAGCCGAGCACCTCAGCATTCAAGGCTTCTGTACCCGCAACTAAACCATCATAATCCTTTAAAATTGCTTGAGATTCCTCCACCGATAGTTTTCTTCCATAGGGATTTACAGTAACCTCAAATCCTTCTGCTTCCAATAATGCCAAAGGAGCAGGGTCAACTTTTCCGTATGAAGAGGTGGTAGTGAGTATTTTATAGGCCATTTTCAGAAGATTTTTTTAGTGCTTCTTTGATTTTATCGAGTCCTTCTAACCACCATTCGCTGATGCCCACATCGAAGTAAGTGTGAATATCGCGTCCGGTAACCCAAGTACGGATAATTGGTGCTGAGTTCTTGCCCATCCACCACCAAGGGTTCGGCCCGTCATGACTCTGAACTGTGTATTTTCTAAAAGCCCATACGCCTTGATCGTAATAATAGGCTTTTTGATAGGATTGCCTTTCGGTAGACACATTGCGCTCTACTCCGCCATAAGGTCTTAACAATCCATTTTCAGTAATTTCCATGGCGCGCAAAGGGTGATCGTCCTGCGCTTCCCAAACGGTCATGCAAGAATCTAATTCCTTCTCGTCATCTAATTTCTGAAGACATTTATCAATGATATCTCCATCCACATAAACCGTATTGCCCAACAACAAAACCACGTTTTCAAGGTTTTCATAGCGCTCGTCTACCCATTCCACTGCATGTTTAATTACATCTCCGTGGTTGATGGTGTCTCCGCCCAATTCATCAGGACGAGGAATAACGGTAGCCCCATATTTCTCAGCGGCTGCGGCTATTCCTTCTCCATCGGTAGAGACAAATACTTTGTCGATTTTTAAGGCATCGAGTGAGGCCTTAATCGGATAATAGATCAATGGCTTGCCCTTGACCTCTAGAATATTCTTATTGATAATGGATTTACTGCCTGCTCGGGCAGTGATAATGGCTACGTTCATTGTTTTTCTAATTGCTCATTTATAAAAGCTAAGATACGTTCTGCTCTCTTCTCCCAAGTGTAATTCATATGTAAACTTTGAGATGCTTTACCCCCTAGTGCTTGGCGTAAAGTATTGTTTTCAGAAAGGGATACAATCTCCTTAACCCAGTCAGATATAGATGTTGGGGCAATAAGAATGCAGTTTTCTCCGTCAGTCAGCACTTCCCTTAGCACCGGCAAATCAGAAGCAATAATAGCTTTACCCGCCTCCATATATTCAAAAACCTTCAATGGTGACATATACTTAGCTGTATTCTTCCCACTCTTTAATGTTACATTTTCTTGATAGGGCGCCAAGAGAACATCACAGCGTTTTCGCGCCAAAGCAGCTTCTTTCGGGGAGACAAAACCATGAAAGAATAAATTTTCTAGTGAGCCTGTATCTACTAAACCTATTTTAACTAGGTCTTCTTTTCTTCCACCAATAATATGAAAATCCAATTGGCCTAACATCTTCGCTAGCTCAACAATCAGTTCTATACCTCTCCCTTGAGAGATTGTGCCAACGTACCCTATTTGAAGTCGCTCATTTTTTGAGTTTGGCCAAGGATAGGAAGCTATATCACTGTCGGTGAAACTCTGAATGGTAGCACCATCATGTGCTACAAAAACCCGATCCTCACTAATCAATTCGGTTTGACTCAGAATAATATTCTTTAATGCTTCAGATATCACCACAATCCCAATCAAATTTGGTGATTTCAAAAGCTTTATGAAAATCTCTCGTTGCTTTTTGGTCAGCGCATTTATTGGGTCATGCGTTTCTAAGCAAACTTTATAACCATTTTTTGCTAATACATAGCAACCATAGAGCGACCTCCCAAAAATCACATCAGTTTTTAACTTTTTGACGCCACGCAGCATATTCCAAGCATGCCACCAAAGTGTGAGTTTTGGGATTCTTAGTGAAGTAAGCTTAATATGGAAGCCATTTACTCCATACCACTGCATTATCTTTTCAGCGCTCGCTTTTTCACCGCTTAATCCAAAAAGTACCGTTTCATGACCTAATGCTTTAAATGCATTACACATGTGCATTACATGAACACTATTGGCTCTTTTGGAGGGCAGTGCAGAATCAGATAGGTAAACGATTTTCAATGAAAATGGGTCGTTATTTAGGTAGCATTTAAATGCTTAAGCACTTCTGTATTTTTTCAACCCTAGGACTGTCTTGGCTCGTCTTTTCCATTCAAAGACAGAAGCATAAAAATTCCAAGGCTCTGTCAACTTATAACCACCACGCAACTGAAGAATATCATCTTCAAAGATAATTTCGAAACCACGCCTCTCTGAAATTACCTTTTGTTGCTGTTCATTGATTACATTAAGCGGATGAAATCCTGCATTAAAATACCAATCGGAAAATTTAAGATAAGCGCGTTTAATTATAGTGCCGCTATACCTATAAACAGAAGGCCATGGCAAAAAAGCTAAAAAAGGAAACCTCATAATAGCACGATGCATATTTTGTTCAATCCCCTTTTTAAGGTTAACTCCTTCTGAGTCCTCAAACTTCCAGCCTTTATTCTTTAGCTTGTTCATAGCATAAATACCCATGTCGGCTATACCAAGCATATAATTTTCATTCGATGCTTTGGGGGTAAACATGTCAAAATCCTTATCATAGTCTAGAAGATTTGCATACGGTTTTTGATGATTCTTTTTAAAAAAAGTACAAGCGATTTGATAGGTACTGTCATGATAATTGAAGAAATCATGGATAGAACTCAGTTCTTGGTTATCAAACTTTCGTATTACCTGTGTATCATCTTGAAATATAAAGAGTAAGTCATAATCCTTGCTAGCGGCCAAATTGTAAGCGCTGCGCATGTTAGAATAAAGCCCCTTATGCTTAGCATTGTTCCCGCTAAGTTCAATTTTCGCTACATATCTGTTGTACTCATGGAGTACACCCAGCGTTAGGCAATCATCACTATTGTCGTCATAAATCAATAGATCATAGGTGATTTCAAAATTAGCTAAGATGGAGTCAATGAGGTTTTTTAAGAATGCTCCCCTGTTGTAGCTCATTATTGTTAACAGTACCTTGGGTGCACCCGTATAATTATTGTTCATTTTCTCCAAAATCATAAACAGGCATAAAATTAGATAATTTCGAGTTAGCAGAACTAACATAAAACTTGGTATCAACCAACTCTGTGAGGCTTATCAAAAACTCTTCCACTGTAAAGTTGACTTCAGATTTATCATTTGTGGTATGAACTTTCTTATCCTTGTATCGCCTATAGGGTATCTTAAAATCAAGATAAGGTATAAAATCTGCTGAATCATAAAAACAATCTGTCTTATTAAGATCGACACCACAAAAAATAATTTCCTTTGCTCCTCCCTGCAAGCCAAACTGACAGAGCCTTTCTATTGAAGAAACATTATTAAGAACTCTATCGAAGTAATCTTGTGGTGTGAAAAAGCGATTATTGAATTTAGTGTGGTAATACTTTGATAAGAGTTTCTGATAGTTAAACCTACGACCATAGTTCCCCATCTTTAAAAGGCTATAAGAATAAAGTCTAGCTGGATCAAAAAGATCAGTAAGTCTTTCATCTAAACCGTCATCCTCCTTGCGAAAGCAATAAAATTTATCTATTTGATCAAAATCACTACGCAATGAAAGGTTGTGAAAATACATTTCTCTATCCTCATGGTTTCGCGAAATCTCAATGAAATAAAAGTTTGGCCTAAATGGATGAACCATGAAAAAATTAACCGCAACAGAACTATACTGATTAATATGATTGAATTGACTTTCCGTTAATTCATTTATCGTCAAACCACTTCCTAAAATAAATAGCTTATCAAATGGTTGTTTAAAAGAATACTTACCAAAGTACCGCCTCCTTCTTAAACTAAGATTATCAGCCCTATTCATTAAATATTTAAACTCATTTTTAATGCTAACCTTTAAATTACCCATGATAATGTAACTTCTATTAAACTTTAAAAGAGCGTATTAGTGTTAATTAGCTGCCAAATAAAAAAACTATTATCATATTTACCTTTCATAAAAGCATCAACTTCGACATCTACATTAGGCTTATCAAACCACTCAGGTTTTTTTCGTAGCAGTCCTTCTATAGATGCCATGACAAAATCCTTAAGGTCTCCTTTGAGCCATTCAACTTGGGGCGTCTGTACCGCACGCTTTGGAGCTAATGCTATTGAATTTTCAAACAATTTTAACCCTATCTGCCTCAACCCCCATTTTGCATGCCCATCACGAACCTTTAGATGAACCGGCAATGAAAATGCATACTCCACCATTTCGAAGTTTAAAAAAGGTTCTCTCAGTTCTGTTGAGTTAGCCATGGAGATTCGATCATTAAATTTCAGTGCTCTTGGTAATTTGGTGAAAAACAGGTCACGATATTGTAAATTCAGTAGGTCTGAATCAAATGGTTTAGGGTAATCTGGTACAGAGGAATTTACTTTGAATTCTTGTGAAAGCAGCGCACTTTTTAGTGGGTCTGATTTACTTCCTTGAATCACATGTCCTAGACTATTGTGAAAGTAGTCATAGCCGGCCCATTGTTCGTCCATACCTTGCCCATCTAGAAGCACTTTAGTTCCACGCTCTCTGGCTTGTTTAAACACTAAATAATAAGCCAATGTAGGTATACCACCATACGGTTCATCTTGATAATAGCTTACTTTATCTACAAGTTGAGGCACGTCTTTTGCCAAAAGCATAACCTCATAAAGTGGTTTGTTCGTGTTTTGGTTCATTTCTCTAACCCACTTCAGCTCATCGAAACGATCATCATTACAAAAAAATGTAAAAGCCCTAATATCGTTAGACGCTTTAAAAAGTCTATGAATGCTTCCTAACAAAACAGAGGAGTCTAGACCACCACTAAGATTAAAGCCAACCGGTACGTCTGCTCTGAATCTTCGATTAATGGAACGCTCTAGTAATTCACCATAAAAATCAATATGCTCTTGATCTGATCTATTGATAAACTGATTACTATTCATCAATTCCATTGTTCTTTCATGAAAAGAATACCATTCTTTTTCAACACACTTACCTTTTGAATACAATAAATAGTGCCCTGCTTTAATCGTCTTTATACCTTTCCAGAAAGTATCATTTTCTGTACCATACAATCCTTTAGTGTAGTATGATGCCCAAGTAGAAAGTTCAGGAAGCCTACAATTGATTACTTCATGAATAGCCTTTATTTCACTGGCTAGTATCAAACCATCATCAGACAAATGATAATAGAGTGGCTTAACACCAAAACGATCTCTTACCATTAAAAGCTCTTCTTTCTCATTATCCCAAAAAGCAATCGAAAACATACCATCAAGCATTGACAGTGCATCAACCCCATACTCTATGAGCATATATAACAATACCTCCGTGTCAGAATTTGATTTAAATCGATAACGTTTTGAAATCTGAGCCCTAAGCTCTTTATAATTATATATTTCACCATTAAACGCCAGAACATATCTCCCATTTTCAAAAACCATGGGTTGATTACCTGCGGTTGTAATATCTATAATGGAAAGTCTATTATGCCCTAAAAATATTTCGCCACTGTTCCAAACGCCTGTATAATCTGGTCCACGATGGGACTGAATACAGAGCATCCTTTTAAGGTCTCTTAAATTGTATTTACCTTCTGATATAAATCCTGCTATTCCACACATTACAACATACTTTCTGCCTTTATCCAATCGTCCATAGTGTCAATATTAACATAATATTGAGGGTCTGACTCCTGGTAAGCAATAATATTTCCATATAAAGATTTATTCTGCAGTAGTACTTCTGTTTTTGTGATGTAAACAGATCCATCTCGAATAAAAGCCTTTGGCAAACTTTGTCTTCTTGAAATTATCTCACTTTCACCTGTCGCTATTTGTAAGTAACCATTTACGTTTGGTTCAAAAACCCAATGAGGATTGTATTCTTTGGGAACTTCCAATACGGATATTAAAGAATCGCTCTCTGATGAAATGAACTTATTAATACATTCATCTATAAAACCTTCAGGACGGAACGGAGTAGTTGGCTGGATTAAACAAACGGCATCAAACTGCAATCCATTTTTTTCCAATTCCCCCAAGCAATATAATACTGTATCAACTGTAGGGCTTTTATCAGTGGAAAGATGTCCCGGCCTAAGAAAAGGAACCTGTCCTCCCCACTTTCTTGCCTCCTCGGCTATCTCATCTGTATCGGTAGACACAATAGTGCTAGAAATTAAATTAGACTTTGCAGCACTCTCTAAAGAATATGCTATGAGAGGCTTACCTCCCAGGTATTTAATGTTCTTTTTAGGAACTCCCTTAGAGCCCCCACGCGCAGGAATCAGTCCGAGTATCCTCATTGAGAATTACAATTCAAATAGCTATACAAAATTGTGAATCAATAATTGATTGTTTTATGAGATCGGAGTTTTACTTCTGAAAGAATATTTGCAATCCTAATACCGGCATCACCTTTTCCATAAATATACTCTGGATCATATTTACCATGAGTAACTTGATTTTGAATAGCCTTCTTAATCTCATCCTTATCATAGATTACATCAAGGACATTTGCGCCACGCAGCCTATTATGCTGGCGTGTGCCAATATTAACTACTGGTACCCCAAGGAAAGCGCATTCTCTAACACCAACACTTGAATTTCCTACAAGACATTTTGACTGCATGAGTAACATAAGAAAATGTCTCGGTTCTATATTTTTAAAAAATCGAATATTCTGAGGGTTCCTAGTTTCCCTGAAAGTCCTAATACTGTTGGATGTTCCATCCGAACCAGCATCTACGTTTGGCCAGAACCAGCACGTTTGAATACCCAACTCGGTGATTGCGTTCAATGTTTTCCAAACATGCTCCTTAGCCTGAGTGTACTCCGTAGTAACGGGATGTTGCATTACAACTATATAATCCTTCTTAAAATCTATCTCCGATCCAACTCCACCGTACACTTTAATCGGATCAAAATTCAAGCATTCCACTTTCTTTATCTCCGCTGCTATATCCATTGAAGGACATCCCGAATTGAACACGTATTCCACATCCTCTCCCATCTTCAACACTCTTTCTCTAGCATCTTCTGATGCCACTAAATGAATATCCGCAAGTTTCGTGTTCGCATGTCTTACCTTTTCATCAATATTACCAGTAACCTCACCACCTTGTATATGTGCAACCGGAATGTTTTGATATGCCGCAGCAATACTCACCGCCAATGTTTCAAATCTATCAGCAATTACAACAACAACATCAGGCAAAAGGTTATTAAAAACAGTAGACAACTCCATTACTGCAAGACCTGTAGTTTTGGCCATAGCTGTAGGATTCTCTCCTTCTAATACTACATATACCTTCTCTGTTATCTCAAAGCCATCATCCGTAATATAATCTATAACACTACCATATCTACTTAAAAGTGCTGACCCAGCCACAACAAGTTGTAACTCAAGATTAGGATGATTCTGAATTGCAGTAAGGGCTGTTTTAACCCTACTGTATGAAGGTCTAGCAGTAACTACAACACAAATCTTTCTTTTACTCATAATAAATTATCTTCATTTAGAAATGACCATTGACTTAAGGCTATTGAAATTTTTTTTCCTAAAACTTCATAATACCGACTCGCGGGAATCCCCATGCCTGATGGTTTTTTAGACTCCAAATCATCAAATGTAAGTACATGGCCCTCCGGTAAATCTTTATTTACTGCCAATGATTTCTCGAAAATTCTTTTTAATTCCGAAAACTCTTCAATATTTGCCTTGTCTGACTTATGACTTAGGCTCTCAAATATTTGACGGACACCATTAACCATTCTTGGAATATCATCTATCAAAATGCTTGCATTGGAATCTGGCCCAAAGCAAAGCCTATGAAATACCACATGAAACTCCAAGATTTCAGCACCCAAAGCAGCTGCCGCCATGGCAGCAAAGATGTCTCCCGAATGATCTGAATATCCTACTGGGATTTTATATCGATCCTTTAAAACTGGAATTTGGTCTAATCCCCATTGCTTAGGTTTTGTTGGGTAGGCCGTGGTGCACTGTAGAAGTGAAACGTGGTTATTATACTTTAAAAGAAAGTCGAAGGTACAATCTAGTTCGTCCAAAGAGCTCATTCCTGACGATAATATAATAGGTTTACCTGTTTGCGCAATTTTCTTCAAAAGCAAGAAATTATTAACCTCTCCTGAACCAATTTTATAACGCTTCACCCCCACCCTTTCGAGCAAATCCACTGCAGCACAACTAAAAGGTGATGACATGAACTCAAGCCCCGCATCATCACAGTGCTTTTTCAAATCAATCCATTGTAATTCTGTGAATTCCATCCTTTTCCAGTAGTCCATCCTCGTAGCATCCTGCTTTGAAAATTTTACTCTGAAAGGCTCATGTATTGAACTCTCAGCCTCAGCAATATGAGTTTGAAACTTTATAGCATCCACTCCAGTGCCTCTCAAAGCCTCCACATATGAATGAGCTTGTCCCAAACTTCCGTCATGGGCCTGACCTATCTCCGCAATTAGAAACATCCGCTTATTAATAACTTTACCATGATTTAGTAATTTTGAGAGGAGACCATCCTCTTAAAGCGCTCAGAGTCAATATAAAGCTCATCAAACGTTCCTTGCTCTTTAATTTCTCCTTCACTTAATAATAAAACCCTATCAACATTTCTAATCGTAGATAGTCTGTGGGCAACAACAATCAACGTGTATTCCCCTCTTAAAACATCAATACTCGCTTGAATCTCCTTTTCAGTCTCTGTATCAAGTGCTGAAGTTGCCTCATCCAAAATTAAAATATCAACATTTTTGAACAACTCTCTAGCAATAGAAAGCCGTTGTTTCTGCCCCCCACTTAAATTAATTCCAGAAGTTCCTAAAATAGTTTCTTCCGTATTTTTCAAACTCTTCACAAAGTCATAAATAGATGCCTTTTTAAGTGCTTCTTGAAAGCGAAATAATATCTCAGGTGTTTTTTTGGACCAGAATGTTACATTATTGAATATAGTATCACTGAATATAACTGGTTCTTGAGTTATATACCCTATTCGCTTTTGAAGGCTTGGTAAATATAAACCCTCGTAATTATTTCCATCAAGACTAATTGTTCCAAAGCTTGGTCTAATTAATCCGCATAGTATATTAATTAGAGTAGTTTTACCAGATCCACTTTCACCAACAACAGCAATGGATTCGTTCTTTTCAATTGTAAGATCAACTCCTTTCAAAACCGTTAAGTCATCATAAGAAAATGAGACATTCCTCAACTCTATATCTCTGCTAAATTTATCTACAACCACTTCTCCGAAACTCTCTTGTGAATTACGCAACTCATCTCGAAACTCAACCATTTGATCTAAGGCACCTGAATGACCTAAAAATCCATTCCATTGTTTTTGCATGGCCATCACAAAACTCAATGCCCTATACAAAAAGAGTAAGCTCAAAATTATTGACCCTAAAGAGTCACCATAAAGGTTAACTTGAATAAATATTACACCAGCAACGACTAAAATTATCAAAGGTTCACGAGCCGCTTGGAGAATGGAATCTAATATACCTAACCTTTTTTGAACTCTCTCAATTTCTTTGATTTGTTGCTTTAGCTTACCAGTGTACGGTACAATTGAGCTCGTTGATTTTAAATACTTGAAATTATTCACCATTTGCATCAAAATACCATGAAAAGAGTTAGCCTCATTAGATAGTTGGCGAGAAAGTACCTTGGTTTGTTTATAAATCCTCTTGAACAAGACATTAGTTGCAAGCCCTCCTATACTAACCAATAATGCAAAAAGCGGGTTAACACCAAATGCTAGCCCTAGATAAACAGATATCATGATTAGCGCTTGAGCAGATAAAAAATAAGTTTGAAAAGCCTGATTAACCCTTAGCACTTCGGCACTAAACGTATTTTGAATTCTTCCTGCATCAGATAACACAAAATCAGAATATTTATAATAACAGAACATATCTGCATTCTGATCCCTGATCATGCGCATGAATTTTTGTTGATAAGTAACCCTAAAAAACCCTTCAAGATATTTAAACACCCCCTTTAATATGAAAAATAGAAGTAGCACAACAACAATGGTAGATACTTCCATTGGCAAATTCAAGGCTCGCAAAAAATCCAAAACAAAAGATAAGCTCCCAAGCTCATCACCTTCCACTTCACCACCTTTATCTACAACTTCTAACAACGGGACAATCATTGCGAGTCCAAAGCCATCTAGGATCCCTACAAAAACACTTGCTCCTAAGATTATAAATATTCGATACTTAAGAAAGGCATAAAAAAATCTAAAGCTTTTTGTCAAGCCCAATAAATAATTCATCAAATTAGTTTTCAATCCCATTTATTCTAGGAAGTAATCACTCATTAATCTCATAACTTAAAATCGATTCTACTTGTTGTTCAAATAAAGGCAAATCAGTATGATAAAGAAGAGATAGTCTCAATGTTGTCAATACATCTAATGCTGTATCCCCAAAACTGAAGGTTATAGACGCAGCTTTGTGGCCGATCTCATAATCTTGCATGTTAAAAGCTTCCATACGGCCTTCATAAGTTGTCTCTCCAATTAAATATGAATCATATTCCTCTTGCTCTATGATAAAAAATTGCTGTAATCCAGTAGCCTTCTTTGCTATTCCGTTATAGTTATAAAATGCAATATCTCTAGAGGTTGCGTTATACACTTTTGTGCTGTCATGAACAATAATCAAGCTGGCTGTATCTTCGGTCAATTCCTTTGCAAAAATGCCATGTATGGCTTCTTGTTTTAACCATCCCTTTAAGTATTGTAATTGAAAGGCGAGAGTACAAGTAACAAAAACTGAAATTGTTACATAAAAAAATAGCCTCCGAACCACATTATTTTTAATTAAAAGCAAAAACCCAAACATTAAAAGAGAGAACCCCAAGGACAACAAAACTTGATGTCTGGTTTCATAACCTTCGAAAGAAGGAATTTTCTTAACTAAAATATAGGGGAGACTCCCTAATAAAAAAACAATAAAACCTACCACAAGAAATTTCTTGGATGATTCAACCCTACTTTCAACTCTAGCGGCTCTATTAGAAAAAATGAATTTACTTGAGATAACCCCAACCATTAATACCCCTATAAATAACAAACCATAAAATAAGTCTATTGCTATGTAGCTGTAGAACTCAGAAAAAACTCCCAAGAAAGAGTTCTTTACCGTCTCTAAAAAACGTAGTGGGAACTTCAATAGAGCTTTTATACTCAGTTCATTGTAACTCTTATTGAGATAGGCTCCTCCTAATGGAAAAGCCAATTTCTTAACTACCCAAAAAATAAAAGGGAGCAATAAAAAATCTAATATTTTTAAATATTTATGCGTCCTTAGGAAATCAATGTAATAAGAAATCTTAAAGTCAAATAGTTTTTTAGGACTACGGTCACTCACCAAAAAATAAATTGGAACAGCATAAAAAACCAGTAATGAGTTCAATGAAAAAGAAACAAAAAAGAGCATCAATGATAAAAGTCTAAGGTATAAAAGCTTTTGGCTCAAATAGCGCATCAATAGGTAGAAGGCGAATATAAAAATAGCATAACTCAAAGTAGCTGGAAGCATTATTAACGTAACCTTAGATGCATAGAATGGAACTAAGGCAAAAAGCATTAAAACATAGAACCTATCATATTTGTCAGTGACCCGGATATAAACAAGAATTCTGTTCAAAATTAGCACTGATGCAATTTGCAAAGACAGCGTTATAACCCTATACATAAAGACAGGATTATCAAAACTGTTAAGGAAGTTGTGTAATACACCTATATATGGTGCCCCTACATCAGTAAAAACCTGTAGCACAGTTGATTTAGGCATATCATAAAGAATCCAGTCATCCCAAAAAACACCGCCATTAATAAGCATCAAAAAGTTAGATAGAACATAAATGCCTATAATGGTAAAGAGGAATGGTGACCTGTGGTGTTTCAATTTAAGCCTTGCCATATAACCTTCGCTTATGTTTTATATACTGAATACAAAATTCATCTTTTAACAGCCACTACAACCAAGCTACTCCCCAAGCTGTACTTCTTTCCTGATTTTACATTGGCGAGCTCTTTCTTCAGCATTTTGTTTATGAACCTTATCATCAAACCGCCTTCGGTGCCATGTTCATTGGCTGAATTTTCTGGGCTATTTTTTCTTAGCCCTAGTTTTGAAGGAATAGTGCGCATTAAGTAAATAGGGAAATGCAGGGACTTAAATAAATAGTTATCATAAATCAGTTCAAAGCCTGTCTTTGATAGCAATTCCGCCATTGATTGCTTGGTATATCTTCTGTAATGGCCTGCATCAACATCTTCTTTTGACCACAGATACTGAAAAGAGGGCACTGTAATAAATAGTTTCCCATTTTCTGCTAAAGCAGCATGTATTGTATTCAAAAAACCTTCATGGTCTTCTATATGTTCTACCACATCGAAAGCCCCAACATTTTGCAATTCACCTTCCGCCCAATCAATGTCTTCTAATCTGGCACAGACTACATTTTCAATACCTCGTTTCTTGGCATTTAAACAACCCGTCTCACCCGGTTCTACCAATACTACCTTATGTCCATTCTTTTGAAGCATAGCACTTACAAAGCCATTCCCCCCACCAACGTCTGCAAATATGCCCTCGTTTGAGTATTTTTTTATCAAATAGGAAAGGCAGGAGTTTCGATGGGCAAACCAATAACTCTTATCTTCTAACTGGTAACAAAGTGAGTTACCTTCTTCTGGATATGAAATAACATCTGTACCTGGGCTGTACCAAATACCGCCTTCCTCTTTTAATTGTGATAAGAATTGCAAAACTGAATGATTAGTTGTGTGATTTTAGTAATTTGGTTAGCTTCCAATTGATAGTAAAGCGGTAAACGGACTAGGTTTTCTGAATACCTATCCGTCTCTGGCAATTCCCTTCCATCGTGTTTGTTTAGATAGAACGGGCTTTTATGAAGTGACAAATAGTGGAAAACTGCATAAACGCCAGATGTTTTTAAATGATCAATAAGGCCTTCTCTAAACTGGCTGCTTTCACACAACAAATAGAACATGTGAGCATTATTGGAGGCGAAGGGTGGTAGCTGCGGCAGTTGAATCCCTGTCAGACCTCCTCCTTTGAGTTCAGATTCATATTGAGTCCAGTGTTGTTTTCGTTTTTGTTGAATATCATCCAAGTTCTCTAATTGAGCATATAAAAAAGCCGAAATAAGCTCAGATGGCAAAAAAGATGAGCCCACATCCACCCAACTGTACTTATCTACCTCTCCACGAAAAAAAGCAGAACGATTAGTGCCCTTTTCCCATATGATTTCTGCCCGCTTTGCAAATTCTGGCGCATTAACAACCAACATTCCTCCCTCTCCGCTAATGATGTTTTTGGTTTCATGAAAAGAAAAAGCCGCCAAATGACCAATACCGCCTAAAGGGCGACCTTTGTAATAGCTATCAATGGCCTGCGCTGCGTCTTCTACTACATACAGATTATGCCTGTTAGCAATATCCATTACCAAATCCATATCACAGGCAACTCCATCATAATGAACCACTACTATCGCCTTAGTTTTGAGTGTAATTAAGGCCTCAATTTGTGACTCATCCATGCCTGGATGATCAATTCTAGAATCACAAAAAATAATTTTCGCACCACGAAGTACAAAAGCATTGGCCGTAGACACAAACGTATAGGAGGGCATAATCACTTCATCGCCCTCCTTAATATCTAAAAGAATAGCAGCCATCTCTAAGGCATCTGTACATGAGGTAGTCAACAGGCACTGCTCAAACCCATATTTATCATTAAAGAACTCATGACATTTCTTGGTATAGATACCATTGCCTGATATTTTCCCTGAATAAACAGCTTGATAAATATAATGTGCTTCTTTACCAGTTAGATATGGTTTATTGAATGGGATATTATTCATCACTTTTAATATCAATTGAGACCCAATATTTCTTGCCATTTCTACCGATAAAATAAGCAGAAGAGGTACCGTCTTTAAAAGTATATCCCCTTAAGATATTTAGAATATCACCTATCTTCATATTCTCTTGTAAAGAGAGTTTTGCTTTTTCATTAAACTTAATTCTTGAATAATAAGCAGACTCATCTGGCAAAACATTAATAAAACAGATATTTCCAGACAATATCTGTTCAGTAATTATTGCTTGAAATAAATCAAAAGCAATAATATCTAGTTTTTGTAATAAGCTATAAGAAGTATCATTCTCAACAATATCTACTTCTCGTTGAGCCAACAGATGTCCTCTATCAATACAGTTATTAATAGAATGAAATGTAACTCCTGTTTTTTCTTCACCTTCAATTATCGCCCAATTAACAGGATAAACACCTCGAAACTTAGGCAAAAGACTATAATGAAGGTTAATAATAACATCATAATGGTTTACAAATGATTTTGGCATTAGGTATTTCCAAGAAATTAGAAAAACAAAGTCAATATCATCAAATATGAAATCATCAATAGGCTTATCCGGTTCAAAAATCAGGATTGATTTTTCAGAAGCAAGGCTGGCAAGAGATGGCCACCAATTATTTTCATTATTAGAGGTAGTAACCAAAAATGGAATTTCTACTTTACCAATTCCCTCTAAATGCAATAAATACTCCACACAATCATAACCAATCTTATGGTCTGCAAAGGGTATAATTCTCATTTCCTAACAATAATGGTAAATTCATAAAGGTCATAATCATGTAAGAGGGCAACATTTTTAGAGAATTTTGTTTTACAATAATTAAATAACTTATGTGGGTCAGCATAAAATAGATAGTCTTTCATGAACTCTGGATCTGAATATGATGTGAGAGCGTTAAAAGCAAAACCTTTTTCTGAATAATTATCCAATGTTTTTATAGTTTCTAAAATATAATCATACCAAGTTGAGTCATCGGTAATATTTAACCTAACATTAAACAAACCACTTGCAATGGCATAGTCATGTTTCAAGTTACTTAAAGCAGACTCAAATTGAACACCTTTCAAATGACCAAACGATGTCTCCGCTTTGAGAATCATTTCTCTGGAAATATCATAGCCGGTATAGCTAATTCTACAGGAATCAATGTTATCAGCACCAATAAAATTCACATACTCACCATAGCCGCAGCCATAGTCGAGTATAGAATAGTGCTGTGCTTGAATTACTTTGCTTAGTTGTTCAAAACGTAAATATTGAGACTCTTTAGAGTTCCAATCAACTCCTAAGGCTGTCCCGCCATGTTTAACTACTTTTTCCGTATAGTAATCATTCACAGCAGATAGAATATTATCCTTCATAATTCAATTCTTCTTCTATAATGAAAAGCGGTCTATCCTTAACTTGATCAAAAGTTTTACCGATGTAAATGCCAGCAATTCCGATACTCAATAAAATAAGACCTGTTGAAAAGAAAATAACAACAATCAAGCTTGGCCATCCTGGTTGGAATGACCCGATAAAAGTAGCAACAAGAATAACCAGTGAAGAAACAAATGAAAAGAGTGCCATGAAGAAACCAATATAAACGCTCATTTTCAAAAGCTTATCCGAATGCGAAGTCCAGCCTTGCAAACCCAGCTTAAGTAAATCCAGAAACTTATAACTCGATTTACCTGAATATCGAGGTTCGTGTTCCACTTCTATGGTCGTATTGCGAAAACCGAGCCATTTAAAAATTTGTAAATAAAGTCTATCCTTGTCTTTTATTTTCAGAAACTCAAGACCAATCCTCTTGGTAAAAAGTATTAATGATCCTGCATTCACGTCATATCTTCTATCCGAAAACAGTCTAAATAATAAATTATACAAATTAGAATTGACGCTTTTGAAAAAGCCATGCTTACGTTTTTCCCTTTTTGTAAATACAATATCAAAACCAATTTCGGCTTGCTCAATTAATAATGAAAAATATTTTGGGTTATCTTGTAAATCACAATCCATGAGTATAATGTAATCACCTTTTGCTCTTTGGATTCCTGCAGTTATTGCGTAATGCTGCCCGAAGTTTCTACTTAGTTTAATTCCAACAACATGTGAATTGTGTTTACAATGATTCTTGATTTTTGACCAGCTATTATCTGCACTCCCATCTTCAACTAAAAGTATTTCAAAGTCATCAGTGATTTTAGATGCCTCTTGAGTAATCCTCAAAATGAGTTCATCAACAATTTCTTCAGCTTGGTATACAGGGCTTATAATTGATAACTTCATGATTGGATCTTTAAATAATGTCTAGTCTCATCACCCAGATTGAAAATCATATCAAGAATACTAACACCATGTTCAAAACCACCATGTAATTGTAGGTACTCGGGATAACCACTATAATCAAAATAGTTTAAGCCAATACCAGCTTCTTCAAAAAGGCCTTCGTTCATATATGCCCTTGCTGCAGCTCCAGTGTAATATTGTTTACCATCTAGCTGTTTACAAATATGTATCAATCTTTCCGTCTTGTCTTCAAGCAGTTCAAAATCTTTAGAGAATAGAAATTTCGTTTTGAATCCCAAAAAATCGGAAATTCCACGGAGAAAAATCAAGTTTACCTCAGTAATAGTGTTCGCTAAAGCGGCTTGCTTATACCAGTCCTCAACCATTTCCTTGGTTTGTTGAAAGAAAGGCGCTTTGGAGTAATTATGACATATACTTTTCCAATGTAAAGATGTCCAACTCGAATCCACAACTGTTGTTTCATTGATTTTCTGATAGAATTTACCCTTTACTTCAACAGGAACTGTTAGCCATTTCAACCCTTGAGGGGTCTTGATTTTGTTACGATTCCTCCAGTCCCTACGGGTATATTGCATTTCATCAAAAACCACAAAATAATCAGCGATCGCTATAGCGTCAAAGTATCCTTTCCAAGGAATATAGTTCGATTGTGTAATTACGATATTCAAATGTTAAAACTTAAAAGTAACAATTACCCCTAACCCAATTAATAAAAGTCCAACCAATTTCCCATGTGAGTAACTCTCATTCAAAAACAAAATACTTAAGAAAAACACTAACGCTGGCGCCAAACTCATTACAGGGTATGCTTTGGAAAGTTCAAGTTTAGTCATGGCTGCCATCCAAAGTACAGAGGCTAATAAGGCAGCGAAAAAACCTGATAAAATATATGGATCAAGAAATAGCTTAAATAAAAATAGAATTTTTGGTTTTAATTCCTCTGGTAAACTTCCATATTTCAAAATTCGCCACTTCAAAATAAGCTGACCATATACCGTCAAGAATAGTGTAACAATAACTGCAAAATAGGCGTTCATTACTTTTTGGTTAACCTTTTGATCAAACCCTTTGACTTACTATTAGGCGATTCTTCATAATACCCACCACCATATTGATTTCCATAGCCGTAACCATAACCATAACCGTAACCATAACCATAGCCGTAGTTATAGCCATAACCGTAACCCGTACGAGATTTAAAATCGTTGAGGATTAATGCCATATTTTTGATAATTCCTTTTTCTACATACTCGTTAAGTGGTTTTAGCGAATCTTGTTGGGTATAGAGGTGGCGCACTAAATACAAACTAATATCGGCATATTTAAGCAGGTTAAAAGTATCGGAAACAATACCAATTGGAGGGGTATCTATGATAATGATTTCATACTTAGACTTTAAGTAAGCCATCAGTTTTTCCATTTTCTGCCCCATTAAAAGTTCCGCAGGATTGGGTGGTACTGGCCCTCCAAAAATAACATCTAAGTTATTGAATTCAGTGTGGATAATAATATCCTCCATTTCAACAAATCCCCCAAGGTAATTCGAAACTCCTATATCGTTGGTTAAGCCGAAATCGTCAAAAAGTTTAGGTTTCCTTAAATCCAAACCTAGCAATACGGTTTTCTTGCCGCTAATGGCCATAATAGAAGCTAAATTGGTAGAACAGAAAGATTTACCCTCGCCCGATGAGCCAGAGGTAACTAAAATGGTTTGCAGCTCCTTTTCACTACTAAAATACTGAAGGTTAGAACGCAAGGAACGGAAAGTTTCTGCAATAATAGATTTAGGCTTATCAAATATGGCCAAATTAGATTTTTGCTCGTTATGCCCAATCACCCCTATAATAGGAATGGAGGTAATGCGCTCAATTTGGCCTCTGGTTTCGATTCGGTTGAACGTAAGTTCTCTGATAACAATAAACAATAATGGAAGAATCAAACCTAATGCGCCTCCCACCAAATAGTTTAACTGATAATTAGGAAAGAATGGTTTTGAAGGTAAAACAGCAGGGTCTACCACTTCAGAGTTGGCCACATTCGAAGCCGATACAATCGCTGCTTCCTGCCTGCGCTGAAGCAAGTTGGTGTAAATTCCATTAACAATATTAAACCTTCTCTCAATTTCCAAATAACCTTGTTCTATTACAGGGTAATCTTTAAAGTCAGATTCAACCAACTTATTCTCATCTTGATAGGCCTTGAGTTGTCCTTCAAGCTCCTCAATCTTAAGCTTCACATAACTTTTCAAGTTCCTTTTAACTTGGTTAATTTGTTCATCTAAAGTTTGAATTGCACTGTTATATGGTTCTAGGTATTGAAGTAACCCCGATCGCTCTAAGGTAAGCTCACTGATTTGGTCTGTAAACTGATTCATGTATACATCCTCAATACCATATAGAGACGGAGAAATCAAATCTTGAAGGCCATCGTTACTTTCAATTTTATTAAGCGACTCATTTAAAAACTCAACCTGACGCTCCAACTTCCTTATCTCAAAATCGGATTCATTTATCTTTGACAATAGTTCAGTACCCTTGCTTCCCAAATCTAAAAACCTGTTATCAATTCTATACTTAGATCTTTCTTCGCTTAAAGTCGCCAATTGACCTTCAAGGGTATCCATTTGGCTATCTATAAATTCTATGGTTTTCTCTGCCTTACTGTTTTTCAAGGCAAGTTCCCTTTTCTGGTATACTTCCAATAGTTTATTAAGAAAGTCAACACCCTTCTGTGGCACATCTGTAGTAAGCGTAAGTACCGCAATGGAACTAAAGGCTTTTAAATAGGTTACATTCAATCGACTCTGAAAGCTATCAATCAGGTTTTCTGTACTATGAATTTTGAAATAGTAAGTCTTACCAGCTAAATCAGTATAGTTTTTAAATTCCAGTTTGAATCGATATTGGCTGCTCTCAATCCAACCATCGGGACGGAATCTGATAGGAGATTCTTGAACCTCTTCTCCAGCTTTAGATACACTAAACTGGTTTCCCTCGTAGAAAGTAAGTCTCCATTCCTGGTCATAAGGCTGAGGATGACTCTTATCGTAATGTATAACAAAAGGTAGGGTTCTGTATTCTTCAATCGTTTTTATTCTACCCTTAGAATAATAAGACACATCAAAATTAAGGCTATCTAAAGCATCCCTTGTGAGTGGTTTTGATTTTAGAATTTCAATTTCATTTAAGAAAACTGCTCCGAAATCGAAACTAAACTGGGCTAAAATACTTTGGTCAATATCTCTATTCTGTTCAGGAATTAAAATGGTATTGCTTACACTGAACTTCTCTGTAGTATACCTATGATAGATATATACAGTAAGTAATAGCATAAATATGGAGATGATAAAAAGAGGCCATAAGCGGATGTACTTAAAAACCACCTCTTTTGGGTTAAAAGCTGCCGTTTTTGTTTTACTCTCTCCCTGACCGAAAAGGTCTTCAAAATCTTCCATGCTGCTAGTTACTTGTTAAACTGATAAGAAAAATTCCAGTGGAAATCAATCCAACAACCACACCCAATTGGGAAAGAAAGTTATCTCCAGCTCCAATTTCACGCAATTTTAAAGGAGGTGCATAAATAATATCTCCAGGTTTAACGTACCAAAACTCTGTAAGCATTAAATCTCTTTGGGTTACATCTATCTCATGCCATTTCACTCCCCCCTCATAATTTCGTAACACTTGCACTTTCTGCCTGTCGGCATTAATGGTAAAACCTCCAGCATTGGCTATGGCTTCCAAAAGATTTGCCTCACTCCCTACTATTAGCTGTTGTCCTCCTCCTATTTCACCGGTGGTAGTATACCTAATACCAGCTAAACTCACATTCACAGAAATATCTTTCACACCCTTAACTCTTCTAATTACACTTTCTAAGCTATCCTTCAAAGCTTTGGTTGTTAAACCGCTAGCTCTAAGTGGTTCTAGCGTGTTGATGAGTAAAAACCCATTATTATCAATAACAAAAGTCTGCCCTAATGACTGACGACCACCTTGCGCCCCCCCCTGTCCGCCTCCTTGCTGACCTTGACCTGAACCTGTAGTTGCGATAACATCCGCAGTGGATTGCCTAAAAGGCTCCACAGCTGTTTCTACATTAGAGAAGAAATTAATGGAAAGAATATCTCTAGGCTGCAAATAATATTCAGACCTAGGTGGAGTAATTAATGTATCTAGTCCTAGTTCATCAACTCCTTCCTTATTTTGAAAAAGAATAATCTTCTCATTCGGAATACAAGAAGACACAATCGCTATTAATACAACCAAACCTAAAATTTTCTTCACCATTTGTTCAGTTTAATCAATTTATAGAATGGTATTATTTAGACTATTGCCGTACTCAAAGCCTGTTTTAAGCATTTCCATAAAGCCTTTCATTTTATCTAACGGAATTAAATTTGGCCCATCACTTAAGGCCTTTGAAGGATCTGGGTGAGTTTCGATAAAGAACCCGTCTACACCAGTGGCTGCCGCAGCACGGGCCAAATAGGGAGCAAACTCTCTTTGGCCTCCTGATTTTCCATTCATTCCTCCAGGCTGTTGTACACTGTGGGTAACATCAAAAATAACAGGAGCAAATTGACGCATAACAGGAAGGGAACGCATATCTACTACAAGGTTATGATAGCCAAATGAAACACCGCGTTCGGTTAAGCAAACCTTCTCATTACCAGTAGATTTCACCTTGTTCACAGCATATTCCATATCTTCTGCAGCCATAAACTGACCACGCTTTATTTTGACGGTTTTACCAGTCTCACCAGCAGCTACCAATAGGTCGGTTTGTCTACACAGGTAAGCGGGAATTTGCAACGCGTCCGCCACTTCACTCACAGGAGAAGCTTGATATGATTCGTGAATATCAGTCACAATTGGTACGTGGTAATTTGCTTTGATCCTTGCTAGTACGTCTAAAGCCCCTTCGAACCCTACTGATCTAAATGAATCAACAGAAGTTCTATTGGCCTTATCAAATGAAGCTTTGAATACGTACTGGATATCCAGTTCAGAGCAAATTGCTATTAAGGTCTCCGCAATTTGTGCACAAATATCATAACTTTCAACTGCGCATGGTCCAGAGAACAGTACCATCTTGCCATTCCCTACTTCTACACTATCACTTAAGCGAAAACCTTGTTCAAACTTATTCATTTCTTAACTGTCTTTCAATAATTAACTCATAAAAACCTTGAGACTCTAAAACCAAATCGGCCAGTTCTCGTAGTGCTCCTTCTCCTCCTTTGGCTTGAAGCACCAAATCAACGTGTTCTTTCACTTTGTAGTGCCCATCTGCTGGTGTGGCAGCTAACCCACACTGTATCAGTACAGGAAGATCGTTAATATCATCACCTATAAAGGCCACTTCATCTGCATTTAGCCCGAATTCCATCAAAATATCATCAAACTTTTCTCCTTTTCTTTTCACCCCGTGGTAATGGAAATCAAATTTTAGCTCGTTGCATCGATTACGCACCACCTGAGAATCGCGCCCAGTGATAACACCTGTTAAGATTTCGTGAAGTTTTAAATGTTGGATAATCTGACCGTCTTTCACATTGAATTCCTTGGACTCCATGCCTTCATTATTATAAATGATACGGCCATCGGTAAGTACGCCATCAACATCGAAAATAATGGCTTTTATTTTTTTTGCTTTCTCAGCAATCTCAGTGGATATTCTCACAGCTTTAGATTTAGACAAATGTAGAAGGTTTTTTTTGTCTGGCATAATGCTTCGATTTTGAATAAAGCCGTAAAAACACTTTAAAACCATTGCCCTACTCCTCTTCTGAATCCAACATTAACTACTAACCTGAACTCGACTTTAAATACAGCAAGAACCGTATAGTTAAAACCCTCCAAAAGTTCTTATTCATAATACAGATGAACTCATTTGTTTTTCAATGAGAATATAGCGCCAACTTTTGGAGGGTCGTTCAGCTATAATATAATTTATGGCTATTTTATTAATCGGGTTCAGGCCACTATATTTAAAGTCTACATCAATTCACTACTTTATGAAGTCAGTCAAGTTTTTAGTCAGCTTACTTTTTACCCTTGGCATTTTTTACGGACTAAACACCAAGTTTGGAGATATTCCCCCGATGGGGAAATTTCTAAGTCCGAACCAAGGTTTCTGGAAAAACGAAGTCACTGAATCTGATGTGGCAAAAGAAACTTTAGAAATTTCTGGACTGAAAAGCCCTGTAACTGTGCATTATGATGAATCTCTGATTCCTCATGTATTCGCTCAAAATGATGAAGACTTGTACAGAGCTCAAGGTTACATCACGGCCCAACACCGACTCTGGCAACTTGAATTCCAGACCTTTGCTTCGGGTGGTAGACTTTCAGAAATAGTAGGCGAAACGGCCATTGAATACGACCGCGGCCAACGCAGAAAAGGAATGGGCTTTGGAGCTGACAATGCTTTAAAGGAAATGATGAAGCACCCTGAAGAAGTGAAACTACTTGAAGCTTACCGAGATGGAATTAATGCATACATCGAAAGTTTGAGTGTAGGAGAACTTCCGGTGGAGTACAAAATATTAGATTATCAGCCCGAACCTTGGACGACCAAGAAAACTGCCCTTCTACTGATGTACATGACGGACATGTTGGCTGGACGCGATGTAGATTTGGAAAATACGAATTTCGTGAAGCTATTTGGGCAAGAAACTTTCGATTTGCTCTTCCCAAATTTTTATGCTGACCAAGACCCTGTAATACCCCAAGAAAGAGATTGGAGTAGTTTTGATTTGGAAACCGTAGAAAAGCCAGACGTTGACTTCCCTAGTGATTTCATTAAAGAAACCATGGACAAGCCTAATCCGCACAACGGAAGTAACAACTGGGCTATAGCGCCATCCAAATCAGTTTCTGGCAATCCAATTTTAGCCAATGACCCGCATTTACAACTCAACTTGCCTTCGATCTGGTATGTAATGCAATTGGCCACTCCTGAGAAAAACACCTTTGGCGCTACACTTCCTGGGGCGATGGGAATCATTATTGGCTTCAACCAAAACATAGCTTGGGGCGTAACCAACGCCACCCGTGATGTAAAAGATTGGTACAAAATCGAATTTCAAGACGAAAACAGAAAAGCGTATAAATATGATAACGAGTGGAAAGCCACTACTGAGGTAATCGAAGAGATCAAAGTAAGAGGTAAATCTACGGTATACGACACAGTGACTTACACCCATTATGGCCCTGTAACCTACGACCACACTTTTAAAGGAAATGGTGAGAAAGTAGGCTACGCAATGAAATGGACGGGCCATTTGCCTAACAATAACCAACAGACTTTTCTGGATTTAAATAAGGCCACAAACTATGCAGAGTATGCGGCAGCACTAAAGCATTTTACCGCACCAGCACAAAACTTTGTTTTCGCTTCGCGCGAAGGCGATATTGCTCTCTGGGTTCAAGGAGAATTGGCCAATAAATGGCCAGAACAAGGTAAGTTTTTAATGGACGGTGCCGATTCTAGATATGAATGGCAATCATTCATTCCTCAAAACCAAAATGCTTATGTAAAAAATCCTGAAAGAGGTTTTGTGAGTTCAGCCAACCAACACCCCACCGATGAAAAGTATCCTTATTATGTATATGATGACGGTTATGAAACCTATCGTAACCGCATAATCAATAACTTTTTCAGAAGTAAGAAGAAATTCGATATTCAAGATTTTAAAGATTTACAAGCCAATAACTTTAATCTAAAGGCAGCAGAGTTAATTCCTACCATGCTCGACAATATGGACAGAAGTTCGCTTACTGCCAATGAAGAACAGATGCTCTCTACAATAGAAGATTGGGACTTCAACAATAACATAGATGCCGAGGGCGCTTCGATTTCGGAAAAGTGGTGGGATAACTTGTACCGAATGACTTGGGACGAACTGTACAACCTCGATGTCGCTATCAATCGCCCAAGCGATTACCAAACCATATGGTTACTAAAAAATCAGCCGAACCACCCTTGGTTCGATAGGAAGGAAACGTCAGAAATAGAAACCGCTAAAGACCTTTATTTTCAGTCGTTTAGAGATGCCGTGCAAGACCTAACCGTTTGGCAATCTAGAACAGGAAAGTCCCTGAAATGGGTGGATTATAAAGGTACTTTTGTTGGGCATTTGCTACAAGCGCTACCCGCTTTTTCAAGGTTTGATTTACCTATTGGAGGAAATTCAGGCATTGTAAATGCCACGAGTGAAAATCATGGCCCTTCGTGGAGAATGATTGTAGAATTAGGCAATGAGCCCAATGCTTTTGGAATTTACCCAGGTGGACAATCTGGAAATCCTGGCAGTAAATTCTATGACAATATGATTGATCGTTGGGCAGCTGGAGAATATATTCCACTCTTCTTTATGAAGTCCGCTAACCAAAGTTCAGACCGTATCATTTTTTCTCAAAACCTAAGCCCAGCCAAGTAATGAAAACGTTCATCAATATTATTCTAACTATAGTTATCGCCTTTATTTTAGGTCTGTTTCTTCCTTGGTGGTCTGTGATGATTGCTGGCTTTATTATGGGAGCCGTTGTAGGACTAAAAAAGGCCTCTTCTTTCTTTGTTCCCTTCTTGGCAATCGCCTTACTTTGGATCGTAAACGCATGGTTTCTGGCGCAACCCAACGATTTCACCATGACCAAGAAAATAGCGGTACTATTACCATTAGAAGGAAATACCTTTTTGCTATTTCTGATTACTGGAATTGTTGGGGGAATTGCTGCTGGAGTGGCCGGTGTTTTTGGTAACCAATGCAAGCAATTAATCGCAGGGAAAAAGTAGGATGAAAATTGAAGAGGACGAAAAACAGTATTTTGTAATTGATTTTGACAGCACATTTACTCAAGTAGAAGCACTTGATATTTTAGGGGAAATCTCACTTTCTAACCATCCCGAAAAGAACGCTCGACTACAGAAAATTAAAGACATTACCGACTTAGGAATGGCTGGAGAAATGTCGCTACGTGAATCACTCATTGCTCGTATTCAGTTGTTGAATGGCAATAAAGCACACCTTCCAGAATTAATCTCCCGTCTATCGAAACTGGTATCAAAGTCTATTGAAAGAAATAGTGTTTTCTTTAATGAGCATCCTGAAAACACTTTTATTATTTCGAATGGATTCAAAGAGTTTATAGTGCCTGTAGTCACCAATTTTGGCATTAAAGCCGATCATGTTTTTGCCAACGATATGGTTTTTGATGAAGATGGCAACATTATCGACCTTAACCGCAACAATGTTCTTTCCATAAATGGAGGAAAAGTAAAGCAGATTGAAGCGCTAAAATTAAAAGGCCAAATCAATATGATTGGCGATGGTTACACCGATTACGAGGTGCGTAAAGCCGGAATGGCCAATAACTTTTATGCTTATACCGAAAATGTAGAACGCGAACCCGTAAAGAAACATGCCGATCACATTGCCCCAAGTTTTGACGAAATTTTATACCATAAGAAAATGAGCGGAGCCCTATCCTACCCCAAAAACCGAATCAAAATGCTTTTGCTAGAAAGCGTTCATCCCAATGCGCTGGCCAAATTAAAAGAAGAAGGATTTAGTGTTGAGAGCTACCCTGCGGGTTTAGACGAAGATGAGCTTTGCGAAAAAATTAAAGGCATTCACGTTTTAGGGCTGAGGTCGAAAACACAAGTAACAGCCAAAGTGATTAGAGAAGCCGATAAATTGATGGCCATAGGTGCTTTTTGTATTGGCACCAACCAAATTGACACTGAGGCAGCCTTAGAAGCTGGAATCCCTGTTTTTAATGCCCCTTTCAGCAATACACGCTCGGTAGTAGAATTGGCCATAGCCGAAATGATTAGCCTGATGCGTGGCATTTCTGACAAGAACAGAGATATGCACCAAGGCATTTGGTCGAAAACGGCTAAAAACAGCTATGAAATTCGAGGAAAGAAATTAGGTATTATTGGTTACGGAAGTATTGGCGCACAACTTTCTGTTTTGGCCGAAAACCTTGGAATGGATGTTTACTATTACGATTTGGTTGAAAAACTAGCGCTAGGTAACGCCACAAAGTGTGATACCATAGAAGAATTACTATCCATTGCAGATGTTGTTTCTTTGCACATTGATGGCCGACCAGAAAACGGAAACTTCTTTCTAAGAGAGCATTTTCAGATGATGAAGGATGGCGTTATTTTCTTGAACTTGGCCCGTGGCCCAGTGGTTGATATTCTTGCCTTGAAAGAAGCCATTTTGAGTGGCAAAGTAATTGGCGCGGGAGTTGACGTTTTTCCAGAAGAACCTAAAAGCAATAACGATCCTTTTACTTCGGAACTCATGGGTTTACCCAACACCATTCTTACCCCACATATTGGCGGAAGCACTTTGGAAGCTCAAGAGAACATTGCTGATTTTGTGCCGCGTAAAATCATGGACTACATCAATACAGGAAATACAGAAAACAGTGTCAACTTTCCGAACATTACCTTACCTCCACTGAAAGATGCGCATAGACTTATTCACATCCATAAAAACAGGCCTGGAGTGTTGGCTAAAATCAATAATACTTTGGCCGAATTTGAAGCCAACATTGTAGGTCAGCACCTAAAAACCAACGAAACCATAGGTTACGTAATTACCGACATTAACAAACAGTATGGCAAAGAACTTAGCAAAGCCATGAAAAAGATTGAGCACACCATAAAATTTAGGATGCTCTATTAAATCTCCCTTAAAAGCATCATAGGTTTCAATACGGATAAAAGTCAATTTGCAACTGGCAAGGGAAAATGTACGATTTTAGATGTTTGAAGTACGAATGTCCAAAGCCCCGTACATTGTATATCCAACATCGTATATTCTATATTCTATTTAAGAAGCCAAAGTGAAATGCTCTAAAGCCTATAGCTTCAACTCTTATTTGTGGCTAAAAAAATGGCTTAGAACCAAAAAAGTCTGGCAAGCCAGACTTTTTTGGTTCTATTTAAAAGAGACTAATTACTTAGCTCTCCAAGCTTCTTGTTTAGCATTTTCACCAACCGTTACCAATAAACGGGTTGGGCCTGGCACTAATACCAATTTCACTTCTTGGTTAGGAAAATCGTCTACCTCTACAGGCACTCCTTCACCAAATTCAACATCATATCCGTACTTACCATCTTTATCTCGTTGCAAACGAATATAATTTTTGGCAAAATAGGCGATAGGCAGAAGCACATCATTATCAGGGCAAAATTCATCGTGCACTAAAGCAATGGCTTCTTCAAGTTCAGAACCGAACTCTTCGATAAACGCATCTTCTAGATCATGGAGCTCTTCCTCCAAGTCATCGTAACGTTCATCACTATAATCCATGTCGTCCAACTCATTGATTTTCTCTGCAATGGCAGCAAAATCATCATTCAGTTTCTCTACATTCATATTCTAAATACTAGGCGTAGCACAAAGAATGTAAGTTCAATTAAAACATGCAAGGCATAACAGAAAAAGGTTTACTAGAGGTCAATTTCCTTTTTAAAAGCAAGTAGAAAACCTAACTTTACCCAACGTATTTCTTAATACCATACTATTACATCTCACCTTAATTAATTATGACAACCAACATTCAAGACAAGGTAAATACTTGGTTAAATAGTAGCATTGACGAAGCCAGCAAAGCGGCCATTCGTTCGCTTCCTGCTGAAGAATTGAACGAAGCTTTTTATAAAGATCTAGAATTTGGCACTGGAGGTTTAAGAGGGATTATGGGAGTTGGTTCTAACAGAATCAACAAATACACTATTGGAATGGCTACTCAAGGCTTGGCCAATTACTTAGTTAAAACCTTTCCGAATGAAGCTATAAAAGTAGCCATAGCACATGATAGCCGTAATAACAGTCGATTCTTTGCAGAAACTACCGCTGCGGTTTTCTCAGCTAATGGCATCCACGTTTACCTTTTCGAGAGCCTCCGCCCAACGCCAGAACTTTCATTTGCCATCAGAGAATTGGGCTGTAAAAGTGGTGTGGTACTCACAGCTTCGCATAACCCAAGAGAATACAATGGCTACAAAGCCTACTGGGACGATGGTGCGCAAGTAATTGCCCCTCATGATAAAAATATCATAGCCGAAGTGCAAGCCATAGCCGGAATTGAAGCGGTGAAGTTTGAAAAAGACGACAGTAAAATTGAATTAATTGGGCACGAAATAGATGAGAAGTATCTGAATGCCATTGAGAAGTTAACCTTGGCACCAGAAGCCATCAAAAACCAGAAAGACCTTAAAATTGTATTCTCCCCTATTCATGGAACTGGTATTACTTTGGTACCCGGAATACTAAAGCGAAAAGGTTTTGAAAACGTATTCGTGGTAGAAGAACAGGCCGAACCCAATGGCGATTTCCCTACCGTAGTTTACCCAAATCCTGAGGAACGGGAAGCCATGACTTTGGCACTGAATAAAGCCAAAGAGTTAGATGCCGACCTTGTAATGGCCACCGACCCCGATGCCGATCGTGTAGGGATGGCTGCTAAAAACGATGAAGGTGAGTTTGAATTACTGAACGGAAATCAAGCTGCTAGTCTTCTGATTTACTACTTACTTAGAAAGTGGAAAGAGAATGGCAAACTCAATGGCAAGCAGATGATTATTAAAACCATCGTTACCACTGATTTGCTTACCCGAATTGCAGAAAAATTTGAGGTAGATTGCCCTGAAACGCTTACAGGCTTTAAATACATTGCCGCACTTATAAGACAAGAAGAAGGTAAAAAAGAATTCATTGGCGGAGGCGAAGAAAGCTATGGCTACATGATTAGCGATTTTGTACGCGATAAAGACGCTGTTGCTTCTTGTGCCATGCTTGCCGAAATGTGTGCTTGGGCCAAAGATCAAGGAATGTCTGTTTTCGACCTTCTAAAACAGGTGTATATTGAAATCGGATTCTACCTAGAAACACTGGTTTCAATGACAAAAAAAGGTATGAAGGGCGCAGACGAAATCAAGCAAATGATGGTGGATATGCGTGAAAAAACACCAACTACAATAGCAGGAAGCAAAGTAATTAAAACCATGGACTACCAGAGCTCGGTAGAAAAAGACATGATTTCAGGCTCGGAAAAAGCGATTGATCAGCCAAAATCAAATGTGCTACAATTCTATTTAGAAGATGGTACTAAAATCTCGGCTAGACCTTCTGGTACCGAACCAAAAATTAAATTCTACATCAGTGTGAACACTCCCCTTGCCTCAGCCGTTGACTTTAACGAAACAAAGCAATTTTTAGAAACTAGAATCGAAACCATAAAAGAAGCCCTAAATTTATGAGTATAGCAGCCCAATCCATTTCAGAATTAATCAACCGTGATTTAGATCGCCTTTCGAAAGAAGTAGAAGCTTATTCGAAAGAAGAAAATTTATGGATTACAGATGGAGAAATTACCAATACGGCAGGAAATTTAGTGCTTCATCTTTGCGGAAACTTACAGCATTTTATAGGAGCAGTTCTGGGGAAAACAGGATACGAAAGGAATAGAGATTTTGAGTTTGCAGGTAAAAATATAAGTCGTGCAGAGCTGCTTGGTTCAATTCAAGAAGCAAAAACTGCTGTAACCGACACACTCCAACGTTTGCCGGAATCGGTATTAAATTACCCCTACCCGCTGCGAGTTTTTAATAATAAAGAAATGAGCACGCTGTTCTTTCTTATTCACCTTCAAGGCCATCTAAACTACCATTTAGGACAAATTAATTACCATCGCAGGATTCTAGATAAATGATTAAACTAGAACAGAACGTTTCCCTCAAACCCTTCAATACCTTTGGATTAGAGGCCAAAGCTGCCCATTTTATTGCATTCACTACGGTAAACGAGTTGCTAGAAGCACTCAAAATGATTGAGTCTGACGAACCATTAATGGTTTTAGGGGGCGGTAGCAATATTCTACTCACAAAAGATTTTGAAGGCGTTGTTCTTAAAAACGAACTTCAAGGAATAGACCTTATTGATGAAGACAGAAACCATGTTTGGGTCAAAGCTATGGCAGGTGAAAACTGGCATCAATTTGTTTTACATTGTATTGAAAATGGCTGGGCTGGCTTAGAAAACCTTTCTCTTATTCCTGGAACAGTGGGTGCAGCACCTATGCAGAACATTGGCGCGTACGGAGTAGAAATTAAAGATGTTTTCCACTCCTTAGAAGCGGTTGAAATAGCATCAGGAAAATACCAAGAATTTACAGCCGAGGAATGTGAGTTTGGCTATCGCGAAAGCGTTTTCAAAACTTCCTTGAAAGGAAAATACATCATTACTTCCGTAGTATTTAGGTTAGATAAAACCCCAACCTTTAACACTTCTTATGGTGCTATTCAGGCTACTTTAGACGAAATGGGAGTAACCGATTTGAGTATTAAAGCCATTAGCGATGCAGTTATCAAAATCAGGCAAAGCAAACTTCCCGACCCTGTAGAAATTGGTAATTCTGGCAGCTTCTTTAAAAACCCTACCATCGACAATATTGACTATCAAGGCCTTAGGGCTGAATTTCCAAGTATTCCGGGGTACAAACTACCTGAACAAAAAGTAAAAATTCCAGCAGCTTGGCTCATTGAACAAGCAGGATGGAAAGGAAAAACCTTTGGTGAAATTGGTGTACACAAAAATCACCCCCTCGTTTTGGTAAATTACGGCAATGGAAAAGGAGAAGACATCAAGAAACTAGCTTTGGAAATAAAGGCCTCTGTTGCTTCTAAATTTGGAATCGAAATCACCCCTGAAGTGAATATCATTTAATCCTTCTTCAACTGGTTTCAATTCCATAAATTCGACCCCTCAAATTTATCCAAGATGTCGAAACGTACGCCCGCCATGCCGTTTATTTTGGCAACCATTCTGATTGACATTATTGGAATTGGAATTGTTTTGCCCGTAGTGCCTACGCTTATTTTAGAGTTAGGGGGCGAGTCCATCAGCGAAACAGCCAAAATCGGAGGTTTACTCGCCTTATCCTACGCCTCTATGCAGTTTGTATTCTCCCCTATTTTGGGAGGGCTGAGCGACAAGTATGGCAGACGCCCGATTCTTCTTATCTCATTATTTGCATTAGGCATCGATTATTTTATTGCGGCCTTATCACCAACTTTGGCTTGGCTTTTTCTGGCAAGAATTGTAGCTGGTATTGGCGGAGCAAGCATTACAACCGCCATGGCCTATATTGCTGATGTAAGTCCTTCAGAAAAGCGAGCTCAAAACTTTGGCATGATTGGAGCAGCCTTTGGCGTTGGCTTTATCATTGGCCCACTGACAGGAGGTTTACTTGGTGAAATTGGCCCCAGAGTACCCTTTTTCGTAGCATGCTGCTTAGCACTTCTCAATTGGCTGTATGGCTATTTCATCCTTCCAGAATCGTTAACTCCTGAAAATAGAAGACCTTTTTCGTGGAAACGGGCTAACCCAATTGGTTCATTAGCACAACTAAAGAAATACCCCGTCATCATGGGTTTAGTATTTTCTTTGGTATTGATCTACATTGCCGCCCATGCCGTGCAAAGCAACTGGTCGTTTTTTGTGATTGAAGAATTTCAATGGTCAGAAGCCCAAATCGGATACTCTTTGGCATTTGTAGGACTGATGGTAGCCTTAGTACAAGGACTGCTTATTCGCGTGGCTGTACCTAAGTTAGGACAGAAGCGCGCTGTTTATATTGGCATTACCTTTTATGCTTTGGGTTTATTACTCTTCGCATTCGCTAATAAATCATGGATGATGTATGCCTTTATGATTCCCTATGCTTTGGGCGGTTTGGCTGGGCCAACACTTCAAGCCATTATGTCGTCACAAGTACCCGCCAATGAGCAAGGTGAATTACAAGGCGGTTTAACCAGCTTAATTAGTGTTACCTCAATTATAGGCCCACCTTTAATGACAGGTATTTTTGCCTACTTCACAACCGAAGGCAACTTCTATTTTGCGGGAGCCGCCTTTTTGCTTGGTGCAATTCTTACATTTCTGAGTGTAATTTTTGCTTACCGAACCCTACGCAAAACTAACTTGAGTTAGGTTTACCTTTAAAATTCATAACCAATACCGCTATTCCTCGGTTATACCTAGGGCATTAAATCATTAATTCCGATCTTAGAATTTTATAACCAAAAGGCAGATTTATGAGTGAAGTTGAGTTCACTACTTCAGAAACAGAAAGCAAATACCTTAAGCTAAATGTTAAAAATGAAACCGACAGGCTTGAAGCCGTGGTTTTAGGCATTGGCACTGATTTAGGAGAAGAATCAGAAATAAACCCAACCAGTAAACACCATAAGGAAGAAGGAACATACCCAACGGAAGAGGATATTCAACATGAAATTTCAACTTTTGAAAAAGTGCTTAAAGCTTTCGGAGTGGAGGTGTATCGCCCAAAAAACATCGAAGGCCTAGAGCAGGTTTTCACACGTGATATTGGGTTTGTAATAGACAACACGTATGTGGTAGCCAGTATGCAAGAAGAAGTTCGGCAATTGGAACTTCCTGGGGTAAGGCATATCACCAATAAAATAGATCCACAAAATATTATTCACCCGCCAAAAAACGCCAATGTTGAAGGAGGTGATGTCATTCTATGGAACGATCATATTTTTGTAGGAATTAGTGCTCGCACCAATTGGGAAGGTTATGAATTCGTTAAAGCCTCTTTCCCTCATAAACAAGTACACGCTATTCCTTTAGTGGTTTCCGAAGATCGGAAGAAGAACATTCTCCACTTGGATTGTACCTTTCAACCCATCGGAACTAAAGAGGCCATCATCTATGAAAATGGCTTTGCTGAGTACCCACAAATTATCTATGACCTTTTTAAAGAAGAGGATATGATTAAGGTAGATCAGGCTCAGATGAATAGAATGTTTCCTAATATTTTCTCGCTTTCACCAAAAGATATCGTAGTAGAAAGATCATTCAAGGCGCTGATTGCTGCTTTAAAAGAGCGAGGTTACACAGTGCATGAAGTAGACTATACTGAGAACTCAAAACTTAGCGGTCTGCTCAGGTGTTCTACCATGCCACTGAGACGTTCCTAAGATTCGAGTTTATTTCCATAAATGAAAAGAGGCGATCAAATTGATCGCCTCTTTTAGTTGTAGTAACCCAATATATGGTATGTTATTTTTCAATGAATGATAGCTCTACCCTACGGTTAAAGGCCCTACCTTCTATTGTATAGTTTGTTGCAATAGGTGTGTCTTCACTAAAGGTTTTCACTTCTAGCTGACTTGGATTTACTCCTTTACTTATCAAGTAATTATATACCTCGGTGTATCGTCTGATACCAAGCGCTACGTTATACGGGTTCGTTCCGTATTCATCAGTATGGCCAGCAACCATCACTCTCAAGTCTCTGTTTTCTACCAAAAGTGCCGCAGCCTCATTTAAGCGTTGGAAGAATTCTGATTTGATGTTATGCTTATCGAAATCGAAGAATACATTTGGAAGCTTAATTTTCTTTTCGACTGGTGCCGCAGCAATAATTTCTTTAGGCTCTTCTGCTGGAGGCGCTACTTCCTCTACTACTTCTTCTGTCACTTTAGGTTTTATGCCTTCAATCGATGGCGGGTCAACAGGCAAGTTGGTAGGGTCAAGATCGAAACCGTTAATCATTTTCACATAAATGGTTTCATCATTCTTTTCACAACCCACATAGAAATTTTGGTCTACATCAAATTGATCTCTGAAAAGCACACGAATGGTGTGTTTCTTCTCATAAATTGTTTCTCCATTCAGCACCGCTCTTAAATCGAAAGACCTTTCGATAGGCATCACCATTTTATAAACTCCGTATTCATCTGTAGTTGTTGAAATCGGCCCATCTTCGCCTTCTACAGTAATTGTAGCATTGGCCACAGGTGTTACCCCATCGCATTCTAAAAATTTACCTTGAATCTGAGATTGATTGAACATAAGAATACGGTAAATATCTACTTGTCCATAGCCTTCAGGGCGGCTAGAAGATAGATATGCAAAACCGCCATACATTGTAAAGAAGGTGTCGTCATTGGGCAAGTTTATTGGAGCACCCATATTTTCAGGCGTGTTAAATTTACCGGTAGCGCTATCGTATTTGGTTGAAAAAATATCATACCCTCCCATTGAGTCATGTCCTCTTGAAGAAAAATAGAATGTACCATCTTCAGCTACAAAAGGAGCATCATCATTTAATGGTGTATTCAATTCAGTAATTGGTGCAGGTTTGCCCCATTTTCCTTTTTCATCTTTATGCATAATGTATAAATCAAGGTTTTCAACCTCATGATTAATATCTGATGCATAAATCATTGAATTACCATTATTATAAATGAAAGCGTGTGAATCCCATCGTTTTGAGTTAATAGGCAAAGGCTCTCTTTTACTCCAAGTGCCATCCTTTTTCTTTTGCGAGATGAATAAATCTTCATCATAGAAAGTGATTAGAGTGCTGTCATTATTAAAAAGTTGAATTGGCGCTTCGTTAGCCGTTGTGCTGGCAAATCCTTCCAATGGATTGTCTTTATCCCACTCATCAATATCATTCATGTCGGCAGTAAGTACCTGCTCATAGGCCTCTCCGTCATCAGCTACTTTAGCAGTACCCTTTCTTCTTGCTGTGAAATAAATACCTCTTTGATCGCCAGTTACTACCTGACTATATTCATTTCCGTCCGTATTGATATTCGGCCCAAGGTTTTTAATAATAATGTCTCGAGGGTTGGGTAAATACTTTTTCGCATTTTTGATATTACTACTCACCAACAGGTAGTCTGGCCTTAAAAAATCATCCAAATCCTGCATTCTAACTCTTTGAATGGTTTGTTCGGCTTCGTCTACTTGTTCATTCAACAAGTAAGCTTTAGCAAACTTTACCCAAAAATAAGGCGAATCCTGAGCAAAGGCCGTAGACTCATTGAAGAGACCAATGGCTTCTTCTAGCCTATATCTTTCAGTATGGCATATAGCTGCCAAAAATTTTGCTTCATTGTTCTTCGGGCTCTTTTTAATGATAGGTTCTAGCATTCCCAATGCTACTTCCCAATCGCCCTCTTCCATAGCCGCATAGGCTTTATTGAGGTTTTGTGCTTGACTCACAGTAGTCAGGCACAATAACAGGAATGAAAAAATTATGGCACTCTTCATAATCTAAAGTCTATAGTTAGTTGTGTACTAGAAAAAGCAAAGTCAGTCGGAAGAATGGTGATTGGATTGAGGCAATGGCTGGTAAAACCATCGTGACGAAGTTATGAAGAATTTTCTATATTAAAAAAGAACAAGATAACTCTAAATGACTAAGATATTGTGACCATCGACATAAAAGGGTAGCTTATCTCCAATTTTCAATTGATTTTTAGCAAACACATCAACCGAATGATTACCAACCTTCAACTTAATCAAGTACCCATTTCCCTTAAAAAAAGTAGCTGAAACCACCCCTTCAAGCTTTAAAGCACCAACTTGGAATTCCGTTTCAAAACTTTCTGAACGAACAACAATTTGCTGCCCCTTTTTAATGTTCATTTTTTTATGGAAAACACTTAAAAACTCAGCTTTACTAAAAATATTGACGCTTCCGAAAAACGCTGCAATTTCAACGCTTTTTGGCTTGTTGTAAATATTCAATGGAGAATCAAACTGTAGCAATTTACCGTCAGACATAAAGCCAACCTTATCTGAAAGCATTAGTGCATCTTGAGTATCATGCGTTACCATAATCAAGCTCAATTGTTGATTTCGGATAATTTCACTCACTTCAACAATAAGTTTACTCTTAACAATAGGATCTAGATTGCTAAATGGCTCATCCATTAAAAGAAGCTCAGGTTCTTCGGCAAGTGTTTTAGCCAAAGCCAAACGCTGCTGCTGGCCACCAGAGAGTTCTCGCGGTAATCTTTTTCTAAATTCTTGAAGATGACAAATCTCTAAGAGTTCTTCCACTCGATCATTTTGATAGTCTTTATCAAATAATAAGAGTGGATATTTAATATTTTCCTCCACGGTTCGATTTGGCATTAATCGCAAATCTTGGAACACCATTTTTATTCCTTCTTGGCCAGGAATAAGCTTATCTTCTGGCTTATCCAATTCCTTTCCTTGAAAACAGATGGTTCCTTTTTCTGGCGAAATCAATCCGCCTATCATTTTCAATAAGGTAGATTTACCTGAACCACTGGCGCCTACAAAGGAAATGATTTCGCCCTTCTGCATTGAAAAAGCCAGATCAGAAACCGCTGGCTTTTCACTACCCGAATAGGTTTTTGATACTTTATTTACTTTAAGAAATTTCAATAGCTTCTTATTTACCTTTGGTTTCCAACAGGTTATTTTTCATAAGAAATACGATAAATCACACCAGCAACATCATCAGAAACTAGAATAGAGCCATCAGGCATTTCTAAAATATCTACAGGCTTTCCCCAACCCTTATTGGTTTTTTGATCTAACCAGCCAGAAGCGAAAATTTCACTACTTATTACCTTATCTCCTTCTACCTGAACAAAGCGCAACTGGTAACCAATATGCCCTGCATCTAGCGAGCGATTCCATGAACCATGTTGAGCAACAATAATATTGTTTTTATACTTGGCTGGAAACATATCTCCTTGATAGAACCTTAGGCCTAATGGAGCAGAATGCGGTTCAAACTTATATTTTGGCTCTGTGAAATTCGTTCTTGGAAATTTATCGCCAAAGTCTGGGTCTGGAATATCGCCTTGGTGCCAATAAGGAAACCCAAAATTCATCCCTTTTTCTGGAGCAAAATTAAGTTCACAAGCTGGGATATCATCCCCCATCATGTCTCTTCCGTTATCGGTAAACCACATTTTTTGGGTCTTTGGATCCCAAGCAAATCCTACACTATTTCTTACCCCAGTAGCATATATTTCCATGTTCGAACCATCAGGATTCATTCTGGTTATCGATGCATAAACTTCCTTTTCGCTCTCGCAAACATTGCAAGGCGCTCCTACTGGAACGTAAAGCTTGCCATCAGGACCAAAGGCAACAAACTTCCACCCATGATGAGCGTCTGTTGGGTAATCTTCGAAAATCACCTCTTGTTTTGGGTCATCCAAATTATTCATGATATCAGGAAAACGGAGGATTCTGTTGACTTCGGCCACATATAAATCTCCGTTATGATAGGCCACACCGTTGGGCATATTCCAATCCTTACCTGTTTTTGATGCCCATTTGTACGTCTTATCAGCTACCATGTCTCCATCAGTATCGGTAAGCGCATACACATTCTTTCTTCTTCTGTTTCCAACAAACACGGTTTTCCCATCAGGAGTACTGCTCAATGAGCGTGCGTCTGTAATTCCTTCTGCATAAATAGAAATCTTAAACCCTTCAGGGAGTTTGATTTTCGACAAATCAATTTCGCTTTGCGCCCAAACATTGACGTTAGCGCCCATTAGCGTGAGCAAACCAATTGAAAATATTCTTGAAATACCCTTTATCATATCCATTTCATTTAGTCGCGAAAGGTAGACTATTAACCGCTAAGAGTTAAAAAAGATTTGACAAATGGATATCTACCAATAATACTTTTATAAACGTTTGAATTGGCTTTACAAACACTAATTTTGCGGCATGATTGCAATCAACAACTTATCGTACCTTATTGGAGGGCGAGCCCTTTACGAAAACGCCTCACTTCATATTAAGTCGAAGGATAAAATCGGTTTGATAGGCCTTAACGGAAAGGGTAAGTCAACACTATTGAGAATTATCGATGGGGAGTTCCCTCCTACTTCTGGCGATGTAAGTAAAAGTAAAGATTGCAGCATTGGGTTCTTAAATCAAGACCTTCTCTCTTATCAGTCTGAAGAAAGTATTTTAGCCGTAGCCATGCAAGCCTTTGGTAAAGCGAATGAGCTTCAAGCTACCATAGAGCGGATTCTAAAGGAAATGGAAACCAACTATCACGATCAGTTGGTAGATGAATTGGCCAAAGCGCAAGACCAATTCGAAACGCTTGGTGGCTATTCTATGCAGTCGGATGCCGAGGCAATTCTGGAAGGAATTGGTTTTAGAACGGAAGACTTAAACCGTCCGTTGAAGGAGTTTTCAGGAGGGTGGAGAATGAGGGTAATGCTGGCCAAGTTACTCCTTGAAAAGCCTTCGTTATTAATGCTCGATGAGCCTACTAACCACTTGGATTTACCTTCCATTCAATGGATAGAAAACTATTTAAAAACTTATGAAGGAGCGGTAATAGTAGTTTCTCACGACCGTTCCTTTATCGATAATGTTGCTACTTCAATTGTAGAAGTTGCTAACCAAAAACTGACGCAGTATAGCGGTAATTATTCCTTTTATATGAAGGAAAAACAAATGCGTGAAGAAATTCAAAAGAATGCATTTGAAAACCAGCAACAGCAAATTAAGCAAACCGAACAGTTTATTGAGCGCTTTCGATCTAAAGCCACAAAGGCTCGTCAGGTTCAATCTAGGGTGAAATCTTTGGAGCGAATGGATAAGATTGAAGACATTGTTGATGATTCAATGGTGATGAATTTCAAGTTCGGTTTCAAACAAAAGTCTGGGCGATCTATCATTGAATTGGATAATATTTCGAAATCCTATGGCGACTTAACCATTCTAAAAAATACCACCGCCAAAATTGAGCGAGGCGATAAAATTGCATTGATTGGCGCCAACGGAAAAGGTAAATCAACTTTGCTCCGCGTGATTGCTGGAACAGAAAAAGTGACTGGCGAGAGAAAGGAAGGCTTTAATGTTTTGACTACATTTTATGCGCAGCATCAGTTAGAAGCCTTAAACGTTAACAACGAAATTCTTCAGGAGCTTTCTCAGGCAGGTAGTGAAAAATCAGAAATGGAGTTAAGGGCGATTCTTGGTTGCTTTTTATTCTCGAATGACGATGTTTTTAAGAAAATTAAAGTACTCTCTGGGGGCGAAAAATCAAGAGTGGCTTTGGCTAAAACTTTGATTTCAGAGGCCAACTTCCTGATGATGGATGAGCCTACTAACCATTTGGATTTTCTATCTGTTAATATCCTCATTCAAGCCTTACAGCAGTATGAGGGCACTTTCCTAATCGTATCTCACGACAGGCACTTTATTTCGCAAATCGCGAATAAGATTTGGTACATCGAAGACCATCAAATCAAGGAATACCCAGGTACCTATGATGAATACGTGTACTGGCAACAGAAAAAGGAAGCAGAACAAAAGCCGAAAGTTGCTGAAGTTAAAGTGCAAAAAGAAAAGCCTACTCAGCAACAAAGGCCGCCAAAAGATCCAAATCTACAGGAGTTGAAGAAGCTTCAAAACCAGCTTGGGAATGTAGAAAACGAGATAGAAAAGTTAGAATCGAAAAAAGGAGCTTTAGAAGCTGAGATGGCTAAACCAGAGATTTTTGGAGATTTTAATAAGCTGCAAGAAAAGCAATCGGAATACGATGAGTTGACTAAAAAACTAGAAACGGCTCAGAGCAGTTGGGAAGAAATTGCCGAAATGATTGATACGATTGAGGTGAATTAATTTAATTCTATTTTAATCTTCACCACCTTTTCATCATTTAGGCCAGTGGTAGGGTATGGATTTACCTCAACTAAGGTGACCAAGTACTCTTCCACTTGCACATGGATGTATTCAACATCATTCAAATCAATATCATAAATTTCGTTTCTCGTCCACTTTATTTTCACGGCCGATCTGCCTTCCCATATACAATTTGTATTTTCTGGGCAACGAGAATCTTCAACCCCCACCAGTTCAAGCACCGAGCCATCAATCAATCTTTTAGGTTGATTTAACCTTAGAGAGAATTCACCGCCTTCAAACACCTCGTACTCCTCATCGCAGGAAAAAACCATGGAGGAAATAAAGATTAAAAAAGCCACTAAAATTCTCTTATCGATCATCATAACCTGAAACTAAAGTTCAACTATTACACATTTACCATCCACACAAGTTACTTCTGGAACAGCCATTATGCTACAATCACTTATCAAGCCAAACCTACGATTTACTTCATCTTGCAATGCAGTGTATTCATTACTTTTCTTTTCTAAAAGAGCCTCATCAACATTGCTGCTATAAATCACATAAGTTGAAGGACCACCGCAAGCTTTTTTTCCATAAGCTAATACTTTGCAGTCACCTCCACCATTGCATGACTTATCTGCCACCATACCTTCAATATCACTCTGAATGTCTCCTAACCTAACTAAGGCTTCCTCCAAGGTTGCATTCTTATCTAAACCAAATTCATCAATTTTAGAGCAACTTATTAGTACGTACGCCCCTAGAGCAATGCCAAAAGCAATAACTAACTTTTTCATATTAATTCTATTTACGATTTAAAAAATAATTTAAGCTAAAGCCTACGCCCACCACAGATGGACTAGATGGAGATGAAGTTTCTTGATTGGTAGAGTTTAAAAACTTCCTGTAATAGCCTTCGGCAGAAATGCCCCATTCTTCGCTCAACTTGTAATTTAATGCCAAAGCACTTAAGCCAGCCACATTAAAACGGTCAAACAAACCATCATTTGAAAAATTCACTTTACGAACCTCAAGCGACTCTAATTCACCTTTTATTTGATAACTCAGGAAATAATCTGCACTGAGCCCTGCCTTCATTTGCATATTGAATTTACCTAATTCTAATAACTTAAATGATGCTTGAACCGGAATAGAGATACTCTTAATTGTATTGGTTATATCATAATTACCCGTAAAATACACTTCGCCAGAATAGCCTGCGGGAATATAAATAGGGTAAGAAACGCCATTTTCAACAGAGTAAGCATTTGATTGATTGGCAAAACGATACTCAGAATACCGAGCCCCTAAATTCAAGCCCCATCTATCTGTTAGTTCAAAGCCTAAGCCCGCGCCAAAACCCAATGAGCCTAATTGTTTATCGCTACCATTACTTACTGAAGATAAAGCCACATCGTTAGTACCAGTAGGAGAATCAGTCCTTGAAAACATATCTAATGAATTACGTGAAGGATTTGGGTTAAAGCTTCCTCCACTCAAACCTCCAGTTAAGGCTAAAGCTTTCGGTTCATTTTCCATGAAACCTTCAGTTTTATAATCTTTCAAATCCAATGAAGCTACCATATGCTTCATGTCCCATAATCCCTTTAATATATGAATACTGCGCTGCGGGGCTCTCAGTTGAGCATAATCTAGCTGCTCACTATTTCTTTTAAATTCAGACGATTGAACCAACGCCAATACCGTATTTTCTTCTTTCTGAAAGGGTTTTGAGCTAGGGTATAACTCAGAATTATGGCTTGAATTTGAAGCTTGGAGCCTAGTACTTATTTCCTCATCCAACTGGTCATTTGTTGAAGGTTTATCAATAGGTGCTAAAACACCATCTTGATCCGTGGTGTTTTGTTTATCTGTATCACTTTCAGATGACTTATTCTGTACCTCAGCTTTACTTTCCTTCGTTAGACTTTGTTCATTTCCCTTAAAGCGATCAGAAAAAAGAAAGCCAAAACTTAAAATCAAAGCTATACCAGCCGCTATACCATAAGTTTGCCAATAGAAGAACACTCCTTTCTTCTTTTTAGCTTTTAAACCAGCTTCAACACCAGCCCAAACGCGATCAGAGGGCTTAAACTCAGCCCCTTCAAACATTTCCTTTAACCCGTTCTCAAAATCGCTCATCTGACAAATAATTAGTTTGAACAACTTTATTGGCATCATCAATCATTGATCTTAAGAGCACTCGTGCTCTAGAGTATTGTGACTTAGATGTGCCTTCACTTATCTCCAACATTTCTGCAATTTCCTTATGCCCATATCCTTCAATTGCAAACAGGTTAAAGATGGTTCTTGACCCCACTGGCAACTTCTGCATCATGGCTAGAATTTCTGTAAAATGCATATTAGAGAGTGTCAAATCAGACTCAACATGCATTAGAGCCACTTTCTCTATATCTAGCATGGGTTGCTGATACATTTTCTTTCGGTTATGATTTATGGCCGTATTGATTACAATCCTTTTTAACCATGTAAGAAATTGTGCTTCCTTTCTAAAAGAATCTAAACTGTTGAAAATCTTAATGAATGCATCTTGCAAAATATCCTCTGCATCTTCTTGAGACTTGGCATAGCGCATTGCCATGGGCATTAGTTTTTGCGCATACCGGTCATAGAGCTCTCGCTGAGCCTTATGATCCCCTTTTATGCTACGTTCAATTAGATTTTCGTCTAGGTTCATTTATGCAGAAGTACCGGTTTCCTTCTTCCGATTTGTTAGACACCAAACACAAAGTTAGGGTTGTAAACGTTATGTGGTTAAAGCTTAAAAATTAAGAACGGCACAATCTTCGCACCAAAATAGACAGAAACTCTAATTCAATTAATAATTTATGTTGAAAGCGAATGATATGTTAATTTGCATCAAAAGCATCACTTTGAAATTAAAATCAATCTTAGTTTTAGTATCATCTGTTCTCCTTCTGCAACCCTTAATGGGTTTTCAGGCAAAGAAGGAGTTGAGATTTGAGGACGAAACGTACGAAAGCACAATTAAAACTGTCCGGATGTATCCTGAAGGCAGCTCCATTCAAAGCAGCCTTGCTCCTGCCATTGCTGAACTAGATCAAACCACAAAACTCTTACTTGAATTTGATGACCTAAGAGATGATGCCGATTATTACTTTGTGCAATTTATTCATTGCAATTCCGATTGGACGCCCTCTGATTTAAGACCAAATATGTATCTGAATAACTTCAATGAATTTGAAATTGAAGATTTCGAGTTTAGTAGCGAATCCAAAATCAATTATGTCCATTATAAATATCGATTGCCTCAATTTCAGTCTACCGGTAATTATATAGCCGTTGTTTACAGAGACAGAAATAAAGAAGACATCATTTTAAGCAAACGATTTAGAGTTTATCAAAATGAAGTGGGTGTGGGTGGAAATATATCTCGCTCTAGTTCGGTAGGCGATAGATTAACCCATCAGCGCATAGAAGTGACCATAAACTATGGCAACCTTAACAGCATTGACCCAAGAGAAGATTTCAAAGTGATTGTTAGGCAAAATCAAAGGCCAGATATGCAATTGAAGCTTAACCCCACTTTTATTGATGAAAACAGCAAGGTAATCCGTTATCAAAACTTAGGTAGCGAAAATGATTTTCCCGGAGGAAATGAGTTTAGGTATTTTGACCTAAGTACGGTAAACTTTAAGGGTAGAAATGTGATAGATGCAGGTTTTGAAAACAATAAACCATTTGCTCAATTGGGAATAGATGAGATGAGAAAAGATGGTTATTTCCAGAATCTGGATCTTAATGGTCAATACTATATTCGTGATTTAGAAGGAGGTGGCACTTTTGCAATAACTTCGGAGTATATAGCTACCACCTTCAGTTTAAAAACCGAAAAACGGCTTACAGATATTTACTTGCTTGGCGCCTTTAACAATTGGAAGAGAGATCGTGAATCGAAACTAAAATGGAATACCCAAAAAGAAGTTTACGAAACAGAATACCTTCTGAAACAAGGCTGGTATGACTACTCCTATTGGAGCGCAGACCCAACAGCGCCAAATGAATTTGAACAAAGCTTTTTTGAAACCGAAAACCTCTACGAGATTTATGTTTACTTCAAACCCATTGGTGGACGTGGAGATATTTTAGTCGGATATTCTAGAATTGATTACAACGGCAGACGCTAATCCTGCTTGGCAGAAATATTCTTTGAAAAGGTATACTGTGTTGATCTATCAATCGGATTTGCATTGGCCAAGTCGACCATTCCAAAACCCTTGTAAGTATAATTTCCGATTCCGCAATTAAATATAAATTCTTGCACTTCCTTAGCTGCATATAATTTAAAAGGCAGCGTATATCCTCTTACTTCGTACTTTACATCCATATCGAATAAAGAGTAAATTCGAGCAAACTTCTTGTCCTTCTCCCTTAGTTTGTTCAAGTATTCTTTATCCGGAACAGCCTGAAATTTATTAAAGCCCTCAATTTGCTCAATATTATATTGGCCAGATTCTTCCATTCTTTGTACAGTAGAGTCAAATAGAAAGTCAGAGAACTCGTCCTTCTCGGGTTCAATAAAACGCTTTCCTTCAGGACCATTGTAAGTGGCAGTAACAGGAATAATTGGGGATATACATATATACTTCATCTCTGAAGTAAACTCCGGAAGTTTCTCCAACTCCGTGTTCTGGGGAATCAATTGAAGATTACCCAATTCAAACTGGTCGAACTTAAAAATTTCGGTGAGCACATAATCGATAAATTCCTTATTAGGTGACGACAAAACAAGTGTTACCAAATTTGAAAAATAATGCAAACCTGTTCTACTTACCTTAGTTTGGCCCTTCAACCCCGAAAAACTGTAATATGGATAATCAATAAATTCCTTCGATCCACCATTCACAATCACGCCCTTTATAAACTGAGCTAGAATATATTGGTGATGAAATGGAAGAACTGCCCCTCTATTCTTAAGTTTAAAAATAATCCTTACTCTCACAACAACTCAACTTTAATTAAAAAACACTCAATGACTTATACGGCTATAAATCAATTGGGTATAGCGATAACTTAATGTCGTCAAAGTTTGTTCAATGACAAGCGAAATTTTTATTGAATTGTTTTATAGCTGCAATTAAACATTGAATCTAAAGTGCATCACATCACCATCTTTAACAATGTATTCTTTGCCTTCGATAGACATTTTACCTGCTTCTTTTACAGCCACCTCGGTTTTATACTGCTCATAGTCAGCAATCTTAATTACCTCAGCTTTAATAAAGCCTTTCTCAAAATCGGTATGAATTACACCTGCAGCTTGCGGTGCAGTCCAGCCTTTTTTGATGGTCCATGCCCTCACCTCTTTAACACCTGCTGTAAAGTAAGTAATTAGGTCTAAAATTGAATATGACGCACGAATCAACTGGCTTAATCCAGATTCTGTCAATCCATATTCCTCAAGGAACATCTGTTTTTCATCTTCTTCTTCCAGTTCAGCAATTTGAGCTTCAATAGCAGCAGAAACAATAATCACCTCAGCGTTTTCTTCCTTCACTCCTTCGCGAAGCGCATCAACAAATTTATTACCAGAGTTAACTGACGCTTCCTCCACATTGGCTACATAAATTACTGGCTTAATGGTAAGTAATTTCAAATCACTTACTGCGGCTAAATCTTCTTTAGTAGCTTCTACAGCCCTAGCGTTTTTACCGGCCTCTAGTGCTGCTTTAAATTTCTCTAAAATTGCGAGTTCTCTTTTGGCTACCGCATCTCCTGATTTCGCGATTTTCGAATTCTTCAGAATTTTCTTCTCAATCGACTCAAGGTCTTTCAGTTGTAATTCTGTATCAATTACTTCCTTGTCGAACATAGGGTCTACTGAGCCGGCCACATGCACTACGTTATCGTCTTCAAAGCAACGCACTACGTGAAGAATGGCATCTACTTCTCTAATATTGGCCAAGAATTTATTTCCTAAACCTTCACCTTTTGAAGCCCCCTTTACCAAGCCAGCAATATCTACAAACTCAATTACCGTAGGCAACACTCGTTGTGGATTTACCAATTTTTCTAACACCTTCAACCTCGGGTCTGGCACGGTAACCACCCCTACATTGGGTTCAATAGTACAAAAAGGAAAATTTGCTGCCTCTGCTTTGGCACTGGATAATGCATTAAAAAGGGTGGATTTGCCCACATTTGGCAATCCTACAATCCCACACTGAAGTCCCATGGTAATTTGCTATGATCTGAAAATACTGTACTGTTTATATCCCCTTCTAAGTTCGACTACCGACACCCTGATAATAGTATATGCAGGAATAGCAGCGATCATTCCGGAGATGCCCGCTATAGAAGCGCCCGCAAAGATAATAACAAATATTTCTAACGGATGTACTTTAACAGATTTGGAGAAAATCAATGGCTGAAGTAGAATATTATCTGTAAGCTGAATTACAGAGAACACCGAAACAACTTTTATAATTAAGAACATATAATCATTTGAAGTGACTAAGTCGGGCGAAGTAGAAAGCCCTACAATAATACCAAATGCCGAACCCAATAGCGGCCCAGCATAAGGGATAAGGTTGGCCAAAGCTGCAAAGAGAGCAATAGTAAGAGAGTATTTAATGCCCATAATTGTAAGCCCAATAGAAGCCATAGTAAAGATGACAATTACTTGAAAAGACAGGCCAAGAAGATAGTTTGAGAGTAGCTTTTCAATTTTATCTAAGGCTGCAATAGAAACTTCAAAATACTTATTTGGTATGGCTACAATAATACTATTCCTTAAAAGTCCCTTTTCATAAAGCAATAGGAAAGTGATAAAACTTAGTGCTAGCAAGCCTACAAAAAAGCTACTCAAAAACGACAAAATAATATTGAGAATACTCTGTACCTGAATCTTACTTATAGCTTCAGTAATGGTATCGCGCAAGCCCTCCACCAAAAAACCTGGCGATTCATTCGACAACCTTTTTTCAAGCAAAAACTCTTCGAACGACCGAATCGGCTCAAGAATGCTCTCGGTAACAGAATCGATATCTAATGTAGAAAGTAAGGATATTTGATCATCAATTAGCGGAATGAACAAAATAACGAATAAGGTAAGTACCAAAATCATAGCGCCAAAAGCCATCAGAATAGCTAGCCATCTTGGTACTTTGAGGTTGAAAAATCTAGCACCACTAATTTTTTCAACCAAAGGCCTTAAAATAGAAGCCAACACCAACGACAATACCAAGTAAGTAAAAATGCTGGTGAAAAAATATATGAACAGAAGCAAGGCTGCTATAATCAGAGCGATATATATGGCTGTTCTTTTCATATCAAAAAAAAGAGCTCCTGAGAAATCAAGAACTCTTAAGTCTTCTTATTTAAAATTTCCTTAATCCCACTTCAAATCAGATCCCTCAGAAGAAGACTCGACCAATGCTTCATCTTCTTCGTTATCAAACTGATCAAAGTCAAATTCGGGCATTAGTTCGGTTTTTACATGATCCACCGCAGAACCAAATGCCTCCATAAATTTATTAAAGTCTTCTTTGTAAAGGAAAATCTTATGCTTTTCATAAGTAAAACCATCGTCCTTATACTTCCTTTTGCTTTCCGTAATGGTAAGGTAATAGTCGTTTGAGCGTGTTGACTTTACATCAAAAAAATAGGTTCTCTTACCTGCCCTTACCCTCTTCGAAAAAATCTCATTCTTGTCACTATCCTTGTTCTCTTCCACTATTCAACATTTAGTTTGGTAAATTACCACGTAGATATAACGCTAAAAACTTATCCAATATAAGCCAATAATAATTACTATTGCAATAGCCGAATGTATAATTCCGTAAACTTAATATATAGAAAACAGTACTCTATTTGGCATGAAGATTCGCATAAAGGCGTATTTTAGACCTTAATTCAATTTTGCTTATGAAGTTTTCTCTAGATGACGTAAAACAATTTACAAACATTGAACTCCTTGCCAAACAGATGGTTGAAGGCTTTATTACGGGACTTCACAAATCGCCATACCATGGTTTTTCGGTAGAGTTTGCAGAACATAGGCTTTACAATACAGGGGAAAGTACGCGCCATGTAGATTGGAAGATTTTCGCTAAAAACGACCGTTTATATACAAAACGATACGAAGAAGAAACCAACCTTAGATGCCAAATCGTAATAGACCAGTCGTCTTCCATGTATTACCCTGAGCACAATTATGGAAAAATGCGATTTAGTGTGTTGGCTGGTGCGGCCCTTACTTACTTGCTACACAAACAACGAGATGCTGTTGGGCTACATACATTCAGTGACAAATTAGAATTAGAAACCCCAGTAAAATCGTCTGCTTCACATATTCATAAGTTGTTCATTCAGTTTAATAGTTTGCTTGAAAAGCAGAAAACCGAAAAACGAACCAATGTCGCTACCATTCTCCACCAGTTGGCGGAAAAAGTACATAGAAGATCGCTGATTGTTATTTTCAGTGATATGTTCGATAATGAAAATAATGAGGCTGAAATATTAGCAGCGCTTCAGCATTTAAAGCACAAAAAACACGAAGTTCTGCTCTTCCATGTTACAGATCATAAAACAGAATTCGACTTTGATTTTGAAGATCGCCCTTATGAGTTTATAGATTCAGAAACCAAAGAAAGAATAAAACTCAACCCAGCCGCCATTAAAAAGGACTTCAAAATTCAAATGGACAGCTATTACAAAGAACTCTACTTGAAGTGCGCAAAACTGAAAATCGACTTGATTGAAGCCGACATTAATTTGGGTTTCGATCAGATTTTAAATTCATACCTAATCAAGAGAAGAAAAATGGCTTAGTGTTCAAAAAATAAAGACACAAAAAAAGCCTTCATTTCTGAAGGCTCTGACTATATTTTAACAAAGCAACGACTTAAACGTGTAACCACTCTTTTTTGGCCATTAACTCTTCTTCCGTTTCTCTATAATCTGGGTCATCTACACAGCAATCAACTGGACAAACAGCCGCACACTGAGGCTCTTCATGAAAACCAGTACACTCTGTGCATTTTCCTGGAACGATATAATAGAATTCGTCTGAAACAGGCTCCTGCATATCATTAGCGTCCAACACAGTTCCATCTTCTAATTCTACTTCACGAAGGTCAGTACCGCCTGCCCAGTTCCATTCTTGGCCACCTTCATATATAGCAGTATTTGGGCATTCTGGTTCGCAGGCCCCACAATTGATACATTCGTCAGTTATAATAATTGCCATTTCTGATCTCCTTTGTAGTTTGTAATCAATTCATAAACAAAAACTATCTGACGAAGTTTCTTCGCCAAAGGTTTTTATTTGCTGCAAAACTAATCACTATTTTGACTTTGAAGTAAACATAAGGTGTATTTTTGCCCAAGATTTACAGAATATGATACTTAAGGAAAGAATTCAGGCCTTTGCCCAGTTAGGAGAACGAATCAAATCGCTAAGTGATACAGAAATCGACAACTTGTGTTTTCGTGCAGGTAATGAAAACTCGTGGTTTACAGCGGAAAGCGTTCAACAGGCGCTCAATGCTTGGAGCGAATCTCTAACAGAGGAATCACTTTCTACTTGGGTTAAGGATTATGTACTTGAGCCCTCCACCCCGAAAAAAGTTGGTTTGGTAATGGCAGGCAATATTCCATTGGTCGGTTTTCATGACCTGCTTTCAGTACTTATTTCTGGGCATATCGCCATGGTAAAGCTGTCTTCTCAAGACAAAATCTTGATGCAGTTTATGATTTCAGAAATCAACGTCATCTCTGAAACGCTCGGGGTTAACATTATTCATGCTGAAAGAATGAATGAAGCGGACGCCATTATTGCTACGGGTTCCGATAACAGTGCCCGCTATTTTAAACACTATTTTGCTAAACATCCGCACATAATCAGGCAAAACCGCACGGCTGTTGCAGTGATTAAGGGTGACGAAACGGCAGAAGAACTCACCAATTTTGGTAAAGATTACTTCCAATATTTTGGTTTAGGCTGCAGAAACATCTCTAAAATATATGCGCCCAAAGGTTATGATTTCGTAAAATTGATCGATGCACTTATGGGTTATGAAAAGGTGCTCGACCATCATAAATACCGTAATAATTACGATTACAATAAATCTATCTATCTCGTAAATGGCGAACCACACCTCGACTCTGGTTTCTTTCTAATGAGAGAAAGTGAAGCGTTGGTCTCTCCTATTTCAGTGCTCTATTATGAATATTACACCAGCCAAGCAGATCTAGACCTAACCCTTGCCCAACATCACAACAAAATTCAGTGTGTGGTTTCTGCCAATGGCTGGTATGAAGGCAGTATCCCCTTAGGAAAAGCGCAACAGCCCGAACTTTCAGACTATGCCGATGGGGTTGACACCCTAGAATTCTTGAGTGGCATATAAAGCCGTTGTAGGTTTCAAACAAAAGGATTAGATTCATCAGCAAAATCAATTCTTAACTATGAAAACCACTTCTAAACTCCTTTGCCTAGGGCTATATCTTTTGCTCACGGTACTCTCTTGCAATTCAGCCGACACGGCAGATGCCATTTATACCAATGGACACATTTACACTTCAGATATTAACAACTCTAAAGTTGAGGCGGTTGCTGTAAAAGATGGGGTGATCGTAGCCACAGGAAGTCTGACCGAAATTGAGGCTATGAAAGGCAAAGAAACCAAAGTAATAGACCTTAATGGCAAAACCATGACTCCAGGCTTTATCGAATCTCATGGGCACTTAATGGGCATTGGCTATAACAAACTAGAACTGGATTTAATGTATGTTAAAACCTATGATGAACTGGTGGAAAAAGTGGCAGAAGCAGTTCAGAAAGCTAAGCCAGGCGAGTGGATTACGGGCCGTGGCTGGCATCAAGATAAATGGATAGAGCGCCCCGACAATATGGTAAAAGGCTTTCAAACGCATGATAAATTAAGTGCCGTTTCACCAGATAACCCCGTTTATCTTCGACACGCCAGTGGTCATGCCACCTTTGCTAATGAAAAAGCGATGCAGCTGGCAGGTGTAAACCGCTTGAGTATTGAACAACTGTCAAGTCAAGTAGAAGGTGGCGAAATAATTAAGGATGACCTAGGCAACCCAACAGGAGTATTTACAGAACGTGCCTCTGGTTTGGTAGGGCGTTTAGTGCCTGGAACTACCGAAGATAAAGACGACCAAGCTTTAGAAATGGCCATTCAAGAATGTTTGGAAAAAGGAATTACTAGTTTTCACGATGCTGGCTCAGGCCAGAACTTTATCGATAGATTAGAGCGATTTAAGACTGAAGGAAAGCTTGGAATCAGAATGTATGTTATGCTTACAGGAAGGTCGCCAGAACTGCTTGAACGATGGTATGAAAGAGGTCCTATGATCGATCCAGACCATTATGTAACTGTCCGCTCTATCAAATTAAATTGCGATGGCGCTTTAGGCCCTCGTGGTGCTTGGCTTTTAGAAGATTATACCGACAGAGCTGGCCATACTGGGCACGAAACACTGCCAATGGAGATGGTAACTGAAGTTTCAGAAAAAGGGCTTCAGCATGGTTTTCAGGTTTGCTCTCACGCCATTGGCGACCGTGCTAACCGAGAAATCCTAGATCGCTATCAAGCTGCTTTTGAGAAACACCCTGATTTGGCCACAGATCACCGTTTTAGAATTGAGCATGCACAACATTTGAGTGGCGCAGACATTCCTCGTTTCGGGCAATTAGGCGTTATTCCGGCCATGCAAGCCATTCACATGAGCTCAGACCGACCTTGGGCAATTGACCGACTGGGTAAAGCTAGAATAGAAGAAGGTGCTTATGTATGGCAAGACTTACTTAAATCTGGGGCAATTATTCCAAACGGAACCGATGCACCAGTAGAGCCTGTTGATCCCATCCCTTCTTTTTATGCATCAGTTTCTCGAAAAACATTAGCAGGTTTACCCGAAGGTGGATTCGAGCCTAATCAGAAAATGACACGTGAACAAGCCTTGAAATCATTTACCATTTTTGGGGCTTATAGCGAGTTCGAAGAAGACTTTAAAGGCAGTATTGAGGTGGGAAAAGTAGCAGACTTTACTGTTTTCGATAAAGACATTATGACTATTCCCGAAGCAGAAATTCTAAAAACCAAAGTTGCGATGACCATTGTAGGTGGAAAAATTCTTTACGAAGCCAAACAGTAAGCTGATCAATTAAAATGGATACAGAACCTAGAATTGTAAGGATTGAGCAAAAGAGAATTGTTGGTAAGCGACTAGAAATGTCGCTTGCCAATAATCGAACTGGGGAACTTTGGGGCAGCTTTATGCCCAGACGAAAAGAAATAGGGAATACGCTCAACTCCAACCTCATTTCTCTGCAGGTATATTCTGAACCTTTAACTCTTGGTCGGTTTGACCAAACCTTTGAAAAATGGGCTGGGGTTGAAGTTTCTGACTTTAATACTATTCCCGAAGGAATGGAAAGTTTTATGTTAGAAGAAGGGCTTTATGCAGTATTCGACTACAAAGGCTCAAGTACAGATCACAGCATTTTTGCTTACATCTTCGGAACATGGTTACCTAAATCAGATTACAATTTAGACAACAGACCTCACTTCGAAATTTTAGGAGCTAAGTACAAAAATGCAGACCCCAATTCTGAAGAAGAAATATGGATTCCAATTAAGCCAAAAAACTAAGTTATAGGCCGGGTTTGCCCTGTCAAATTATTCCTTTTTCCATTGAAAAGGAGATCAACTCCGCGGTGTTTTTCACTCCCAGTTTGTGCATGATGTTTCTACGATGGGTTTTAACTGTATGCTCACTAATAAAAAGCGCTTCCGCAATGGCCTTACTGTTCATTCCCTTGCCAATACAGCCAATAATTTCCTTTTCTCTATCTGATAGTTGATCTACTAAGTTCCCCTCGCTGGGGTTTTTATTACCTCGTAAATAGTCAAAAATTTGATTATTGATTTTTGGGTGAAAATAGTTTTCTCTTCTACTTACCTTTTCAATAGCTTCTGTCAACTCTGATTTTGAAGCATCTTTAAGAATATAGCCTTGCGCACCTGTTTCCAATGTTCTTCTAATGTACTTCATGTCTTGGTGCATGGTGAGCATTAATACAGGAACATCCAAACCGTTCTTTTTCATCAACTCTAAAACCCCAACGCCATCAATCAATGGCATACTAATATCCATTAGAATCATATCAACCTCTATTTCAGAAAGTATGGATGGAACGTTATTGCCGTTGGTAGTAATTTTCACAATTTCAATTCCATCATTGGAATTAAACATAGAGCGAACTCCTTCACCAAATAATTGATGATCATCTACAAGCAAGGCGCGTATCATACTTTTAACAGGGTTTGTTCAATAGATATGGGTAAATCAATAATAACCGTAGTTCCTTTTTCAGGTCTGCTGTCTACTTCAAATTCCCCATGCAATTCGGTAATTCTTTCTTGTAAACTCTTAAGCCCCATTCCTTGCGAATTCTTAATTAAAAAATCAGCATCGAAACCACGACCGTTATCTTCTACAATAATGTTGATAATATCTTCTAAGCAGGTTAATTGAATGGTAAGCTTTGTGGCCTTTGCGTGTTTCAACACATTACTTACAAGCTCTTGAATTACTCTATAAGCCGTAATTTCAATGGTAGAATCTAGTTTTTCTGCACAGTTAGAAGAATGAAATGACACTTGAATTTTCCCTGATTGAGAAATGGAATTGGTCAAGTCCTTTAACGCAGGCACCAAACCAAAGGCTTCTGAAATACCTACATGCATGGAATGAGAAAGGCTTCGAATGTCTATACACGCTTGATCTACAAGTTTGGCCAAATGCTGCATTTGTTGCTCGCTTTCGGGTGTAATTTGCTTATTAGCCGCCACCGTAGTTAAATTCACTTTTACCGTAGCCATTAAGCTACCAAAATGATCATGTAGTTCTTTGGCGATTCGCTTACGTTCTTGCTCCTGCCCTTCTACCATTGCCTCTAGGGTTTTGGTTTGTTGTTGAATCATTAGTTGATTTACTTCCTTGTTTCGCGATTCCTTCTCTTCATTTATCTTCAATTTAGTCAACACAAGGCGCTGCCTAAAATAGAAGTAAAATATGAGTACCAAAACAAATAGAGCAATCGCTAAAATAATGAACACTAACTTATTTGCTGCTTCCTTTTGGGCCAATGCCGCATTTGCTTCACTTTTTGCATTTACCACTTCGTTCTCAAGTTCCAGTTGCGAAATCTGCTTGTCCTTCTTTTCCGACTCATAGATTTCTCTGATCTCAGCCAGTTGACTCGCCTTTTCAACATTATCCAAACTATCCTTCACCACTTCGTATTGAAGACGATAGTCGTAAGCTTTGGATGAACGACCTAAAGCTTGATTAACTTCTGAAAGCCCTAATAAAGACCTACGAATTAGCGAAGGCAGCTTAAGCTCCTTACCAATATCATAAGCCTTCTGATAATTTCGTAAAGCTTCGGCATACTCTTTCGTATCGTAATTGGCTATGGCTAAACTGTTGTAAGTTTGACCTAGAGCATCAGAATCCTTTAACTCTTCTTTCCTCAAAATACTTTCCTGATAGTAAGCTTTGGCCTTGTCGTACTCGTTTAACTGCTTGTATGCAATTCCATAACCATGTTGAACCATAGCCAAATCGCGGGTTCTGTTTCTATCTGTATAAATCTCTTCACTCAACTTTAAGTACTCCAAGGCCTCACCCGGTGAATTTTGAAGAAGGTAAACATCAGCCATACTTAAATAAACTTGCGCCTTATCAATTTCACTATCTAGTGATTCATAGATGGCCAAACTTTTATCGAAGTACTCTAAGGCAAGCGGTAAATCAGACAACCTTTTATACAGCAACCCAATATTGTGTAGAGTGCTCGCTTCATTTGCTTTTACATCTTCCAAAGACCTATATATTACCAAGCTTTTAAGGTAAAAGTTGAGCGCCAATTTAAAAAAGCCCATATTATTATAGCAATTACCTATATTATTAAAATTATTAGCTATCCCTTTCTGGTAATTGGTCTTTACATGAAAGACATTGGCCTCATTGTACTTTTCAATTGCCTTTTCGTAGCGCCCTATTTCAGAATAATAAACCCCAAGGTTAGTAATAGTAATACCGAGCGATACCGTATCTTTTAATTCCTGCTTTATATCAATACTTCTTTGATAATAAATAAAAGCACTATCTGTAGCTCCTGTATCTCTAAAAATATTCGCTATGTTTTGGAGCGTTTTGGCCATTCCTGCAGAATCTGATAACATTTGCCTATTTTCCAAACTCTTGCGATAATGCGCTTCAGCTAAGCTAAGGTCGCCATTTCTCTTCTCTAAAACCCCCATTAAGTTATAGGCCTTAGCTAGCACTTCGTAGTTTTGGGTATTAGTAGCTTTTTGAATGGCTGTTAAGGAGTATTGCTGCGACTTGACATAATCCTTTAATGCATAATAAGTCTTTGCTTTTACCCATTCGCTTTCGGCCTGAACATTTTCAAGGGTTTTAGGAGAAGCTAAATTCTCTGCCATTTTTAGCAATAGCAACACTGAATCAATATTGCTTTTACCCATTTCTTCTGCCTGGGCTTGAAGAGCGGTTATTTTTGATTGATCTTGATAAGGACTTGCCTCTATTAAAAAAGTTAAAAAAAAGGCCATGAGACCTAGCGGTAACGTAAAAAATAATGGCCGAAACATATGCCTTAATCCCATGGTCTAAATTTACAATTAATCTACTTCTTCCTCTCCATCGTCAGTTGCTTTACCAACCTCACCCTCTTCTGGGTCTCCGTGTACGGGAATCACAAAAATATTTCTCTTTATCAGTTTTCTTGAAAACTCTTTGGTAAAACACACTTTAAAATTAAAGCACTGAAGCATACTATCTGGAGTACCTTCCTCACTTAAATTTATAAAAACAAAAAGCTCTGTTCCCATGTAAGTACACACTATGGCTGATTTAGCATCGAGCACAAAGTTAGAGGGGGCATAAAACACTATGCTGAGCTCAGAACATTTTGTAGTTGCATTCTTTACCAATTTTAAATGTGGTGCAAAAACCTTAGGAACTCCGAACCCTCCTCCTTGAACATTCTCAAATTGTAACCCTTTGGCTACAAGGCATTCTGCTGACCCATAGACACCATTGGTGCCTAATGGGTATGTGCTTACTGTTGACATAATTATACTGGTTTTAGTTGAAATCTCTCTTCAAAAGTACGCCTACTAACATTTTGGCCGATACCTCTAAAGTGGTATCGTGAAATTACTACTTACAGCCGATTAAACCCTTCTTTTAATCCCCCAATTTTGGAATGTCTTAAACATTAGATCATCCATATTTCTTCAAGTCTATTTAAGTAGCTAAGCAAGAAGATTTACTGATTTATCTAAAAAACCACAATGGGAACTACTGAACTAATAATTATTAACGACTGGACAGAAGAGGTAAAGGTTTACCTTACTTTAGACGAGGGGGAGGAGTACATCTCTGACATTAGTAAAATACCCTTTGTTAAAGAAACAACAAGTTCAAATCAAGGTTACTTTGTTTTAGGCCCTGGTAAATTCATTTCGTACAATTCTCCGCAAGGCAAAACATTTAGTGGCAATATCGCATTCAATTCTCCACCGCTTAATTGCCCAACAGACGATTTCCCTATGGGGATTAACTTGGCCGAATTCACTTTAAATTCATACAGTACTAACCCAAAAAGTTGGGAAACAGTGGATATAAGCAATGTATCAGGAGCAAACTCTTACTTAAAATTTCTTTTAACAGATGGAGAGAAATGGAATGCAGGACCAAACCATCCAAATGTAACAAAGTTCAAAAATGCAGCGCTTGGTAAAAACATTGGGAATATTGGCGTTTTTCCATATGGCTGCGATATATGTACAGCAAGCGTAGCTCCTCCAATATGTGGCAATAAACCTATAGGCGCTCCCTCTTCCCCTATTCCACAAACTGATGCCATTTGTAACGTTCAAAGAGCCGCATCAAACGCAGGGGGTACAGTATCACTTTTTTACATGGGGCCTATACCAGTACATAAAGTATAGATTAAAGATTTTCGCTAGCAGTTGGATTAAATGGTTATCCAATCATAGTGGTGTTTAGGAGAGGAAGGGTGCCGTACGGGCACCTTTTTCTTTTTATAGCTATTTACAAAATTAAGACCAGCAAAGCCTAACCAATCACCTACATCTCTGGCCTAAAATTTGGTTAGCTGAACAGTCAGTTTGTTTTATAATCTCCAAATCAATTACGAACTTTGGCCTATGCGTAAATTACTCGTTCCCCTATTCACCATTCTACTTAGCATAAGTTTAATTGGACAGACACCAATTAAAGTAATGACCTATAATATTCGCTATGACAACCCGAATGATGGAGAAAACCATTGGGAATTGCGTAAGCGCTGGCTTGCAAACCAAATTAACTTTATCGAACCAGATGTTTTGGGAATTCAAGAAGGGCTTGCACATCAAGTTACTTTTTTAGAAGATGCTTTACCCACCTACAATCATATTGGCGTAGGCCGAGATGATGGTAAAGAAGCAGGAGAATACACCGCGATTTTCTACAAAAGTGAAAACCTAGAACTGATCAATCAAAATACATTTTGGCTTTCGGAAACTCCAGAAAAACCTAGTGTAGGCTGGGATGCCGCACTCGAAAGAATTTGCACCTATGCCTTGTTTCAGCATAAAGTTACCAATCAAAAATTTTGGGTTTTCAATACCCATTTCGATCATGTAGGAGATACCGCAAGAGCAAACAGTGTAGATCTTATTACAACTGAAATAAGAAAACTGAACATGGAGAATCTACCTGTCTTTTTAATGGGAGATTTAAACCTAGAACCAGATTCTGAACCTATTCAAAAACTCAGTTCTAGAATGAACGATGCTCGCCACTATAGCACTGACTTAGTTTTTGGCCCCAAAGGTACTTTCAACGGATTTAAACATAATGAGCCTGTAACCAGACGAATCGACTATATTTTCACCAACCCTTATAAAGTTGAAGTAAGAAAATATGCCGTATTAAGTGACTCTAAAGACAAAAAATACCCTTCTGATCATTTACCAGTTGTGGTAGAGGCAATATTAAAACAATAGTATTAGCCTAATAAATACCCTAAAGTGGAAGGCTGGTATAATAGCCAGCCCGTTAAACTATAGCGATTAACTTGAGTTTTCATAACCTCATGAGGAACCGTATCACTTTTAAACATGACGCATCTACCTGCTAAAGGTTCAACCAAGAGTTCTCCACCGTTTTCCTTAAAAATCTTAAGCTCCCCGCCATCTCCTGGTTTCCACCCCACATTTAGGTAGATAATCACTGAAATCAGTCGGTTACTCCTGCCTTTAAACTGGTCGATGTGTTTTTTGTAAAAAGCACCAATGGGGTAATGGGCCAAGTGAAATTCGCAGCCTGAAAGACTGAGGTAACAAAGCTGGTTAAGCTGTTGAATCAATTCATCTGATAGCTGGAAAAAAGATTCCATTTCAAGGTCGTTCTTCCGTTCCAGCCAATATATTTTATCTCCGCGAATTGATTTCTCTAATTGTTTATGGTTTAATGCACCAATAGCCGCATCAGAAAAACCATCCATCTCTAGGCGATCGAGAAAATAAGTTCGGATGCTCTCAAACAATTGCTTATCGAGAAAATCATCAATTACTACAAAATCATTTTGTGAGAGCTGATCAACCCAGTCGATCCACTGCTCTTCCGAGAACTTAGTCATTTGAAAAAAGCCTGCGAAAGTAATCAAGTTTCAATAAACATAACTCACTTATTTTTAATAGTTAAGCATTACAAATCATAAAATTGCTGCTATACTTCCCTTTCCCATTTGATCGCCTTACCTTTGCGGCCTTAAAATACGGTCGCTATGATATCAACCCAAAATGTTTCCCTTGCCTACGGTAAAAGAGTATTGTTCGATGAAGTAAACATAAAGTTTACTGGCAACAACTGTTATGGTGTAATTGGAGCCAACGGAGCAGGAAAATCCACCTTCTTAAAAATACTTTCTGGTGAAGTTGACCCCAATTCAGGTCAAGTGATTTTAGAACCAGGTAAAAGAATGGCGGTATTAAGTCAGAACCACTTTGGCTTTGATGAACATACGGTTTTAGATACCGTAATGATGGGACACACCACGCTTTGGAACCTGATGAAAGAAAAAGAGGCTATTTATATGAAGCCTGATTTTTCTGAAGCTGATGGCATTAAAGCCTCTGAACTTGAAGGCCAATTTGCTGAAATGGATGGTTGGAATGCTGAATCAGACGCAGCCTCATTGCTAAGTGGTTTGGGTATTACAGAAGACCTTCATTACATGTTAATGAAAGACCTTAACGGTAGCCAAAAAGTGCGTGTACTTTTAGCCCAAGCCTTGTTTGGCAACCCAGATATTTTGATTCTAGATGAGCCTACCAACGACTTGGACATCAACACCATTTCTTGGTTAGAAGACTTCTTACTCGAATTTAAAAACACAGTAATCGTAGTATCTCACGATAGACACTTTTTAGATACAGTTTGTACCAACATTGTTGATATCGACTTTAGCCAAGTTAAGTTATACACTGGTAATTATTCTTTCTGGTATCAATCTAGCCAGTTGGCCTTATCACAAAGATCTTCGGCCAACAAAAAAGCAGAAGAGAAGAAAAAAGAACTACAAGAATTTATTGCCAGATTTAGTGCAAACGCCTCTAAATCTAAGCAAGCTACCAGTAGAAGAAAATTATTGGAGAAGATTAACTTAGATGATATTCAACCTTCTACCAGACGATACCCTGCCATTATTTTCACTCAAAACAGAGAAGCAGGAGATCAAATTTTGGAGATCAAAGGCTTGAACAAAAAGAGTGAAGGAAAAACCCTCATTAACAACCTAGATTTGTTTGTAAACAAAGGAGACAAAATTGCCTTCTTAAGCAAAGACAGTATGGCTACCACTGCCCTATTCGAAATATTGACCGGTGGCATGAAAGCCGACTCCGGTGAATTCAAGTTTGGCCAAACAATTACCCATTCTTATTTACCAAACGACAATGCCGAGTACTTTGAATCTAGCGACAACTTAATTGACTGGTTAAGGCAATATTCGGACGGAGAAAAAGATGAGGTTTACATTCGAGGTTTCTTAGGTAAAATGCTTTTCTCTGGCGAAGAAGTTTTCAAAAAATGTAGAGTACTATCTGGAGGAGAAAAAGTTCGATGCATGCTTTCTAGAATGATGCTGAAGCAGGGCAATCTTTTAATTATTGATGAACCAACCAACCACTTGGATTTGGAGTCTATTCAAGCCTTTAACAACGCTTTGAAAGACTTTCCAGGAACAGTGTTATTCACCTCTCATGACCACGAATTTACGCACACCGTGGCGAACAGAATTGTGGAATTAGGACCAAATGGTTTCCTAGATAAACTAAGCACCTACGATGATTACATCGAAAATGCCACTTGGGCAGAGCAGCGAAAAGCCATTTATTAAAAAACAAGAAAGAGGATTGCTTCAAACAATCCTCTTTCACTTTTGTTCTGTTCTCAATTTCTTTAGGTTTATTTAAATCAATTTTTCGATCTACCCCTAATTCAAGTAAAGAATGGAGTACAAACAAGCTTTTTCAAATACCTGTGATTTCCTCTCTAAAATAAACGATCCTGGCAAGGTAGCTTCCTACATTCCAGAATTGGGATCGGTAGACCCCAACAAATTTGGAGTACACCTTACTACATTAAATGGAGAAAATTTTAGCCATGGAGATTTCAATGAGAAGTTCTCAATTCAAAGTATTGCTAAGGTTTTATCATTGGTATTGGCCTATGAATTGGAAGGAGAAAAACTCTGGAAACGTGTTGGTGTAGAGCCCTCAGGAACGGCCTTTAATTCTCTAGTGCAGTTAGAACACGACAAGGGAATTCCTCGAAATCCGCTCATTAATTCAGGGGCATTGGTTGTTTGCGACATCCTTGTAGACCACCTCCAAAATTCAAAACAGACATTTATAGAGTACATCAGAAAAATAGCCGACAACCACTCTATTAATTACAACGAAAAAGTAGCTCAATCAGAGAAAGAACATGGATATAGAAATGCTGCTCTGATCAACCTGATGAAAGCTTATGGCAACATTGATGGAAATTGTGACGAGGTATTAGACTTCTATTTCCACCTTTGCTCTATTGAAATGACTTGTTCTGAACTATCTAGAACCTTTATGTTTTTAGTGAATGATGGAGTTGACCCATTTACTGAGGAGCGAGTAATCAGTACCGAAAAATCTAAACGAATTAATACCTTAATGCAGCTTTGTGGTTTTTATGATGAAGCCGGAGAGTTTTCATTCAAAGTGGGAATCCCTGGAAAAAGTGGTGTGGGCGGAGGAATTATAGCTGTGCTTCCAGAACATTTTAGCGTAGCAGTATGGAGTCCACCATTGAATGAGAAAGGAAACTCATATAAGGGAATGCGTTTTTTAGAAATGTTTAATCAGGCAACAGATTCTTCTGTCTTCTAAAAAAAATAATCTATTCCTTATGTACTTTTGCGCACTAAACTCGTAAGAGTGTTCATTATTTAAGCACCTGAAATAACCGAGAGTAAAAACAGAAAATGCAAGACAGTCCATTAAAAGATTTAAGAACAACTAATACCTTGTTGTTAATCATTGTGATTCCGCTGGTATTTTACCTGCTTAAGATTCTTTCTTTCATTTTCATTCCGCTTGTTTTCTCAATGTTCATTGCGCTTTTGTTCTTACCACTAATGCGCTGGTTCAACAAGAAAAACCTACCTAAAACCATTAGCATATCAATTATTTTCTTGATTATCGCGGGTGTACTTAAAGTCGGAATCGAATTGATACAACTTTCGAGTAGAGAAATACTTTCGGCTGAAAATGATTTCTTTCAGCAGGCTGAGTCAAAAATCATTTCCATGATTATATCTGTGGAAGAGCTTTTTGGGGTTCAATTTTTACAAGGTGAAAATCTTTTGGGCGATATTCTTGAAAAGGATAGCTCATTTAAAAACGTAGGTTCTATTCTCGGTTTTGTTAAAAACACCGTTTCAATGACCTTAATGACCGCATTCTTTGCCATATTATGGTTAGCCGAGTCTATTAACTTTCAGAAGCTTTTGAATAGCACGATTTTAAGAAAGGAATTTGCGTCAGTTAAAGCTTTTATGAAAATTGAAAAAGACCTTATTACCTTTATTAAGGTGAAATTTATAGTAAGTCTTTTCACAGGAATTGGCATTAGCTTAGCCTGCGTATTTTTTGGTGTTAGTTTCCCTATTTTCTGGGGCTTATTTGCCTTTGTAATCAACTTTGTGCAAATGATTGGCTCGTTCGTATCTGTTATACTGCTCGCCATATTTGCCTTTGTAGAAATGGATGCTAGCAGTACTTTGTTTTTCTTCATTCTTAGTATTACAGGAGTTCAAGCATTATTTGGAGGTGTGTTAGAACCTGTATTTATGGGGAAATCGTTCTCGATCAACATCATCACAATTTTAGTGATGCTTATGCTTTGGGGTTATATATGGGGTGTCCCGGGGCTGATTATGTCCATTCCATTGACGGTATTCTTTAAAATCATTTTAGAGCAATTCCCAAGAACTAGAGTAATTGCCGATTTGATATCAGGACCAAAGAAAAAACCACCAAGACTACCTAAAAGATTACGACAGGTAGGAAAAAAAACGTATCTAACTGTGGATAAAGAGAACACCAATACTACCTTCTAAAAGTCTTCCTGCGATTCATTTTCTTGCTGATTTCACTTAATCCAAACTGAAGGTTGAATTCGTGAGAACCCGTATTTACCCGGCTCAAGACTACTTTACTAGTGCTTGAACGGTAGTTCTAGTAAAACGCACCTAGTATATAATCGAAATTAGACTGACCTATAGAACAGTCCCTTAGTTACGATATAAAAGTTGAGCTTTTTGAAGTAGTATGTAGGAGGACAATTCGTTAAGAATTTTTCCAGTGGAAGAATTTAGAATTGGGCCAGCCTGTAACGTAGCCCTCGAAGGACGAAACAAAAAAAGCTCAACCTAAGTTGAGCTTTTTGAAGTAGTCCGTAGGGGAATCGAACCCCTGTTGCTGAGATGAAAACCCAGTGTCCTAACCCCTAGACGAACGGACCATTTTTTTTTCGTGGTGCAAATATAGTAGTCCATTTTAATTCCAAAAATATTTTTCGCAAAAAAATCAAATCATTTTGATGGAACTATATGCAACTTCACTCGATTGTATTGGATATAGCAGAAGGCTTAGTTACCTTTGCAGCACTTTTTAGAATCACATAAATTAACTTTCTAGATATGTCTAAAACCAAAGTAGCGATCAACGGCTTCGGAAGGATCGGAAGATTGACTTTCAAAGTATTGTTGGCCAAAGAAAACATCGAAGTTGTAGCGATCAATGACTTAACTGACACAGCAACTTTAGCCCACCTTTTAAAGTACGATTCAGTTCATGGTAAATTCGATGGAACTGTAACTTCTACTAAAGATGGTATTGTAGTAAATGGCAAAGAAATCAAAATCTATGCTGAAAGAGAACCTGCTAACCTTCCTTGGGGTGAACTAGGCGTTGATGTTGTTCTTGAGTCTACTGGTAGATTTGTGGATGAAGAAGGCGCTGGCGGACACTTAAAGGCTGGCGCTAGAAAAGTAGTTATCTCTGCTCCTGCAAAAGGCAACATCCCAACCGTTGTTTTGGGTGTTAACGAAGACAGCATGACGGGTGAAGAAACTATTCTTTCAAACGCATCATGTACTACAAACTGCTTGGCTCCTATGGCCAAAGTTTTAGACGATAATTTCGGAATCGTACACGGTTATATTTCAACTGTTCACGCTTACACTTCTGACCAACGAATTCAAGATGCCCCTCACTCTGATTTGAGAAGAGCAAGAGCTGGCGCGGTTTCTATCATTCCTACTTCTACTGGAGCTGCAAAAGCAGTGGGCTTGGTGTTACCTCACCTAAAAGGAAAACTAGATGGTATCGCATTGCGTGTTCCAATTCCTGATGGTTCATTAACTGACCTTACTGTGGTATTGAAAAGAGAAGTGACTAAAGAAGAAGTAAACGCTGCAATGAAAGCTGCGGCTGAAGGCCCAATGAAAGGCATTCTTGAGTACACTGAAGATCCAATCGTTTCTATTGATATCGTTGGAAATCCTCACTCAAACATTTTCGATTCTCAACTTACTTCAGCGCAAGGAACACTTGTTAAAGTGGTAGGTTGGTACGACAACGAGGCTGGTTACTCAAATAGAGCTGCTGACTTGATCGAGAAAATCGGTTAAGCCTCTTTATAATATTGAAGAGAAGGGTTGGGCAAATGTTCAACCCTTTTTTATTTTTCAAAATCTAAGTTTAAAGGAAACTTTTATTTCCAGAATCTGTTTAAGTACACAAATGACAACCCCAAGTCGCTATAAAATGGGATGCTCAGTAGCACAATGACGACAACCTAAGTCTGTAAAACAGGAATTGAAACCGCTCTTAACTGAGGGGTTATTTTTTTGCCCTTAAGACCATGGCGTAAACCAAATTAATGGTGATTATTTAACATAAAGAGGCTTATTTTCCTTTCCTGGCTCCGAGACTTCGGAGGAAGGATCTAATTGTATTGATTTGCATGATGCTGTTTCTAGTTCCTTCGTTTCACTCAGAATCAAAAACAGTGTGCATTCAATTATCTTTAGTTTATATCTGTCCGATTGTTAACTCAAAATATTAAGAGGAAAAGGGCATAAAAAAGCCCCACCAATTCAGAATGAACGGCAGGGCTTTACATACAGTTAAACTACTAACTTACTTTTTATTCATTTTAATCGACTTCTTTTCCGCTCCCATATAAATAGAGTTGAAAATCAATTTATAAGTCCCTCTTGGTTGACCACGGAATTGCGGACCAAAACCAAACAATACTAAATCGCCATTACCGTAGTTTACGTTCAGCATGGCTGACGTATTCGCCAAGTATTTATCTTCTCCCATGGCCCAACCACTCATAAGTAAATCTTTAGAGGCATAACGAGCTACTTCCTCAATGCCTTCGGCACCATCGTTAATCTTAAACGCACGTCCGTTATCAAACGAAGCAGCTACCTGAGATTGCATACCAAATGCAAGCGGATGATCCGTCATAATATCGGTTCTGATTAGCGAACCTGGAATAAAGAATTCTGAAGATTTAAGCTCTCTTAACACATTTGTTACTGGTAACTTAAACTCATCAATGGCAAAATTACTAGCATCATCAAAGAATATGATGGCTCCGCCATTTTTAGCATAAGCATCTAGTTTAGCCAAACCATCTTCGCCAATTCCACCTCTTAAGTTCTCTGGCATTCTATTCGAACCGTTCATGATTCCACGAGGGCTCTGAGAAGGCATAATGATAGCACTATACTGAGACAGGTCAGAATTTTTAATTTCGGCATTATGAAGAGTATCTAAATCGAATTCAAATTGTTCGAACATCCAACGGCTCCAACCTTCATCCATATTGGCTTGCCATGACTTATAAATACCAATTTTAACCTTATTCAATTCAGCAGTTTCTACGCTTGGTTTTTTATCGATACCATTAAAATTAAGCCCCATTTCTGCACTTATCTCTTTCACCTTATCGTCTAAACCTCTTTTGCTTCGCACCAAAACAGAACCTGCTTCCATACCGTCTGTGGCTTCTTTAAGAATGCTCACTGTATATCCTGCTTTTTGCAAACGGTTAATGGCTTTTGCACTCAAGTTATCCTTATTAGAGAATACATATCCGTATTTTCCATTCCCTGAAACAGTACCCGCCACTGGCTTAAGTTTTTCTGTAATATCTGATGTAGAAGCGCTGAAATTTTCTGTAATACGATCTACAGTTACCCCCATTTGCATAGGAAGCGTCCATCCGGCCAAATCATAAGGCGGCATTGGCGGCCCACCTGGGTATTGGAATTGATCTGGATATACTTGCTTCTCCATTAAATCGGCCAAATAAGGACGGAAAGACTGCGCACCGTAAAAAATCACAGAACCAGCTTCATAGCTTTTTCCATTTACACTAAATGCACTTGTTGCCATTTTTGCCTCTAAACCTCCTTGCATTAAAATGTTAGTAAGGTTGATTGCCTCGCTAGGGTTCCACTGATCTTTAGGGATTACATAAGCAAAAGCACCTTCTTTATCTTCGATCGCATCGCGACCCATGCTATAGATATTCCAAAGGAATTCATCTTTTTTATCAGCAGCTAAATCAAGTACAGCCATTGACGATTCGAGCATATAATCAACCGCCATTCTGAAAGTCATTGTTCCTCCTTTATAAGGGTAAGGGTAGAAAATCTCGGTAGCGTTGGCTGGCTTACCTCCTACAACTGATGGCATTCTGTCTTTTGGATATTCTGTTGGTGTAGGAGTTGGCTGAGCAGTTTCCGTTAAAATACCTATTTGGTTATGATAATAAGGAGTAGTTCTCATACCCCCATTCCAGAACATACTAAATGAAGTATGAGCAATTGCACCAGGCATTTTTTTCATGGCAAAACGGTTGGCCATGGCAGTACCAACTAAGTTAACCCCTGTAGTAATTCCCGGGTGAATTTTCTGGTTTACTGGGCTACGGAAAGGAGGAATAAAAATCATTGCTCCTCTTGGGGCCGTTTGGTGATGGTTATGCACAATTTGAGGATACCACTGATTATAAAGCACGGTGGTTACTGCTTTAGTTTCAGGCATATTGTTCATGAACCAATCACGGTTGTTATCGTGACCAACATATTTTTGATACAAAATTGGAGGGCTAGAGCTCTCATAAGGTGTACCTAAAGTTTTTCTATACCAGTCTACCACAATATCAACACCATCAGGATTAATAACAGGCACTACTAGTGTAATTACATTATCTCTAATTTTCTGCATTTCTTCCGACTCCTCAGAAGCAATTCTCCACATTAGTTCAGAAGTCATTTGAGCGTGTGCTCTTTCTGTAGCGTGCATTCCACCGTCAAACCAAACAATGGCTTTACCTTCTTTTGATAGCTTTTTTGCCTCGGCTTCAGAAATTTCGGCTCTCGAAAGCTTCTCACTGATTTCTCTCCATTGCTCCAACTTTTTCATGTTTTCTTCACTAGAAATAAACACGAGTTTCATCGGACGCCCCATTACAGATTTTCCTATTTCGATCATTTGAACGCGATCGGTAGAGGCAGCTAGTTTATCGTAGTATTCCAGCATTTGGTCATAGTCGGCCAATTTATAGTCGGCACCTACTTCATGACCAAAGGTTTCCCTTGGGTGAGGGATTTTCTGTGCACTCAAAGAAAAGCACGCCAGAAATAGCAAAGCGAATAGTATTTTAATTGATCTCTTCATCTTTTGATATTAAGGTTTGGCTGAATATACCACTAATGCACAAGCCTTATGCCTCCAAATCTGTTAAGCTAAGAATATTTGAAATGAATGGGGAATTATTGGTTTAAGGTAAATTGGTTATTGAGAAGACTGATTACTAACAATCGGAAATCACTTAAGCTACTCAATTAGGCCACACTATTTCATAACCATATATATGCATACATTACGAACGAGACGTTTCCTTCACTTTTAAGATTGAAAAATTTTCAAAGACTTTCACCCACAATTAATAGTGATAGATTAAATTGTGCACTAGGTGTTCACATTTTACCAATAAAGGATATTAAGGAGTAGCAATTTATGGCGAAAACACGCGGAGGTTCTTCAGCGAACCTGTCAGATGGGAATGAGGTGATTGAACGAATTCGCAGAGGAGACCAGTCGGTTATATCTGCTATTTACAGACAGCTTCGCCCTGAGTTTTTGAGCTGGGCTGCCATTCGCTTTAAGGTAGATCAGGAACAGGTAATCGATGTTTTTCAGGAATCGATGATTGTTTTCTACAGAAATGTGGCAAAAGGGAAGCTGACTGAATTAAATATCTCGGTAAAAACCTACCTGTTTGCTATTGGTAAGAATTTGCTACTAAAAACAATAAGAGACGAAAAAATACATCTCGACATAGATGAATTGCCGGCAGAGGCTTTTGAAGATTGGGAATTGGAAAAAGTGTACGAACAGAGCCATAGTAGGCAGCTTTTGTCAAATGCGTTAGATTCACTGGGAGCACCTTGCAAACAGATAATTCTGATGTTTTACTATCGCGAATTTTCTATGGAGGCTATTCAGGAACAGCTGGGGTATAAAAGCGAAGCTGTGGCCAGAACACAAAAAAAGCGCTGCATGCAATACTTAAGAGAGGTGTTCAATACAAAGGATAAAAAATAGTGAACGAGAGAGACTATCAACTTATAGAAGATTACCTGAACGGAAGCTTGAAAGCTTCGGAAAAGGCAGAGGTTGAAGCACGTTTGATGCAAGACAATGCCTTTGCCAAAATTTTAGCTCAGCAGCAAGATTTACTTGCCGTGGTAGATAAAAAAGTGGAGGATGATTTAAGACTGCTACTGGCCAAAGAAGAAGCTAAGCTTAGCAATAACGTAACGAATAAAGTAAGTTCGCCAACAATACCTATTAGCAGGTGGCTCAGTGTGGCAGCAGCTGTAGTTGTGCTAATTACGGTTGGCTGGCTACTTTTTAGAAACGAATCGAGCCCCAATGGGTCAACTTTGTTTGCTGAAAATTTTACAGCCTACACCAATATTATTGCCCCAAACCGTAGGGGGGAAAATGATGAAAGCCGTCTAAGCCTAGCATTTCTAGCATATGATAATAAGCAATACCAAAAAGCAATTGCTGATTTTGAAACACTGAAAAGCGATACCCTTAAGAGCGAGCTCACTTTTTACATTGGGGTGAGTTATTTGGCAATAAATGAAATTGAAAAAGGTATAATTACCTTAAAAGATGATGCAATAGACAGCAAGTTTGCCATGGAAAAGCAGTGGTATTTGGCACTTGCCTACCTAAAGAAAAACGATATTGATGCTGCTAAGATAGCGTTGAATAAGGCCTTACATCTTTCTACAGACCCCGTACTTGGCAGAAATGTATCCGAACTACTAGATAAAGTAAACTCGATTGAGTGAGTTTTGTATCCTTAACCTTTATTCCAGACCTTTTTTCTCCACAAAGCGGTTCCACTTACTAAGGTAAGTGCTACCAATACAATTAGCCATAAGTTAAAACGATTGGGCTGGGTAATGGCTTTTTCGTTACCCGAAAGCACAAATCCAGCCCAATAGAATGGGTGTGTCATGCGGTCGTTGTTCGCTTGTTTTAAGTATTCAGTTTTTGCCAAATGAAGTGCTTCTGTTTTAGATTTTTCAGCCTTAATACCCTCATAAAAGTTATTCATTAGTGTTTTGGTTTCCTTGTCGGGAACCATCCAAAGGCTCATTAAAGTTGCTGGACAACCAGCTGCAGTAAAAGCTTGGGAAAGACTGAGCACTCCTTCGCCTGGAAGTAAACGGCCGTAACCTGTATTGCAAGCGCTGAGCACAACCAGTTCTGTATTGAAATTCTGATGATAGAGCTCCGAAACACTCAATTGCTCATCGTCATTTTCAACGTCTGGCGTAAACAAAAAACTCGAATACATCGGCTGATCATTATTGATGGTACTGTGCATGGCCAAATGCATCACTTTATAGTTTTCGCCAGCTTTTAAAAGTGCAGACTTTGTAGCGTTTTCACCTGTAAACATATCCCCATTCATCAACACAGATAGTTCCTCAACTTCTTCTTGTGCCCCGGGAAGTATCGAGACCCACTCCTTACTTGTGGTATAATTGACCGCTTTTGTTTGGTGATATTCAGGAGCAAAACCTACCCAGAATTGGTGTGCCTTACGCTCCGTTTCGTTTAGTTGTTTGTTCCATAAAGTAGCTGAATAAGCATAATGAACACGGAATTTGTGCAGTAAATACGATAGGCCAGAAAAGCTATTCTCTGCTTTTTGCTGGGTTACCAAGGTCTCAAACGGAATGGTACTGATTTCCTTATCGGGGATAATTAGCAGGTTTTTATAGTTTTGTACATACTTAAAAACAGGAGCAACTAGCGATTGGTGAAGTGCATAGGCAGCGTTACTATACTCCATTGGTGAAGCTCCAGGATTTAACAATAACTCACGATACTGTGCTATCTGCTCTCTTACAGCGGCCGCATTTTCAAATTGCTGGGCAACAATATCTTGCTGAGTAATTGTGTAAATAAAGAAGCGGTCATCGTGAAGAGAATAAACCAACGTAGCAGTCTTTTCGTCAAGCTGTTGCTGTATTTCGGTTAGGCCAACAGGGGTCACATTACGTTTTAACCCATAATATTTAGGGAAATTTTCTTGAAGCTGCGCCTCAAAAATCTGGTTATCCTTGTGCAATTGAAAAAGCTCATTATAAGCATTTCTCAGTGCAGTACTATCGGCTTGTTCCTTCTGACTTTCTTTAAAAATACTTCTCTCAACTTCTGCAATGCGTTTTTTAAAGTCTCTGTCTCGTTCATAAATATCTTCTGGTAATTCGGCCAGTGTACGCACTTCTTGGTCATTAAAATAAAGTAGTGTTTTGTTAATTTTGGCTTGTTCAGACACTCTAAATGCACTTACACTAAACTTCTTTTGCCCGGTAATTTTGAAGAGATCAAGCAATATAGACTGCTGTATGGACATGGCTCTGTCGAAGCCTCTTTTATAAAATAAAGATGCGTATTCTGTTTCCCCTACCTCCTCGAAATGAGCCACTGCTTGTTCAATATTTTGTAATGCCACTTGCAGAATTTGCTCCTCTTCTTTCGGCTTTTGCTTTGCCAATTGCTTCAGGTAGAATGCGTGGTTGCTCAATAATGTAGCCGAGTTGCTTTGTAGCGACTGCTCGTTTCGGTTAAATACCCGAATGGTTGTATCGGGAGCTAGACTTTTGTTTCCATGAGCATCGTACCTCAGCGAGAACAGGCTATACAGCAGTGCATTTTCATAATCGCCTTGTGCATCGTAAGTCTTCGACAACGAATATGTTACATAGCCAAACATATAGTCGTTTGGGTTGGCTGTACGTGGCAAAATTTTGAGAAGTTCAGCTACCGCCTTTTTGTATTGTCCTTTATACCTAAGAAGGTTTGCTTGTGCTGTAAGGTAGCGAGTTTGCCATGTTGGGTGATTTATCATGGTTGGCACATCATAAGCTACTTGGTAGTAATGTTGAGCGGAATCATAATGCTCCATCGCTTCGTGTGTTTGCGCTATTAATGAGTAAGTTGTGGCCAAATCATACTGGTATTCAAAACCAGTCTCCTTTTGCGCATCAGCAAGTGGTTTTAATAGTTTTATACCTATATGGTAGAAACGCAAAGCCTCATTGTAGTTTTCAAACGAAGAATGTTTACTGGCGATTTCTATATACGATCTAAAAGGGTTTAATCCTTGTTTTATTTTTAAGTCGAGCGCCTTTTGTAGATAACTTAAGCTCTCATCGGTGTCTAAATAAGCGCCAAGATTTTCGTACCCAACAATAAGATAATCTGGATTTTGTTCAGCTACTTGCTCCCAATTTTCTACTGCCTTTTTAAAGTGAAAAATGGCTTTTCTGTGAAACTCCATGCTACGATAATTTGCCGCAAGGTTGTTATGTACTAGCCCAATATCGGCAAATGCACTAGGTGTGTTTTCGTAATAAAGCTCCAAGGATTTTTCCAGGTAGTAGAAAAGGCTATCAGGATTTTCCGCACCGCCATGTAGCTCACCTAAATTGTAGAGGGCATCTATGGTGTATTTGTTTTTCTCGCCAAAGTGTTTGTTATATAGTTTCAAGGCTTTATGGCTATGGTTAATTGCTGACTCAAACTCACCTTTATATCCCAATACCATGCTGTATTGGTTCTGGAGTGTTGCAATGAGGGTATCTGGCAGGCTCAGCTTCAGAGTTTCGATCAATAGATTTTCGGCCTTGCTATAATCTTCCTTTTCAAGTAATTCAGAAACTCTGAGGCTATTGGTCATAGCTGCTTCCAAATTGTTGTTTTGTCCCTTAATACTTAAGATAGATGCCCAAAATACTAACATGAGCAAACAAAGCTTTAGTAATCTTGAGAAATAGGAAATGTTCATTGAAGTAATTTAAAAGCCTTTTTCATGACCAATATAAAAGGCAAAACGCAGAGCATGAGGCATTTTTTAAAAAAGTTTCACCACTGTTCACACCTACTATTCTCATGGTATTAACTCATGATTCATTGGGTTCAGACAGCACTCAGTTGATCAAAATTTTTGAAAATTAAATCAACATCTATGAGAAAAAAACTACTCATTTTATTACTGCTTAGCTTTAGCACTTATGCATGGGCACAGCAATTTACGCAAACCATATCTTTCCTTGGTACAGGGGAAGATAGCAGACTAAAGGGCTTTGGCTCAGAGCTTTCAATGTATGGAGATTACCTAGTAGCGAGTGCGCCAGAGTACATAAACGACAACGGATTACGCAGATACGATGACATCTTTTACGTATTTAAGCACAGCAATGGCAGTTGGGCAGAGGTGAGCAAGTTGGAACCACCAACTGGCCATACTTTTGATGAAGCCACCGGTCGAGCAATTATCGGCAAAGATTTTATAGTGATTGGAAGAAAACCTAACGGAGGTGACACGGACAGTTCTTTGGCATTCTTATACCAAAAGCAAACCGATGATAGTTGGCAATTTCATAGCATGCTGCCAGAAATTAACAGAACCGGCATTCGCAATGTTTCAATGGATTTTACCGGAGACCATTTGGCTCTGTTTGTCAATAGTGACTCTGGCTACGAACTGATTGTGTTTGATGTATATGGCGTTGATGGTACCGTTGATTGGGGAATTAGAGCAACGTTGGATTTGGGGACAGCAACCTCAATTAAAAATCAAACCGGAGGCCCGCTTGGACGAGGCGAAATATTCAAACATAAAAATGAATTTAGTGCTAACGGCTTTACTGGTCCGGCCATTGCCATGGACAGCAAATCAATTATTATCGGTTGGGATCAGTCATCAGTAGAATACAGCTATGTAACTCTCAACGTAAACGTGTATACTTATTCCAGCTTTAGTCCTAGGCAAATTCAGGCGGGGAAAGTGGATGTATATGAGCTAAAAGGAACATCTGAAATAGAGCACAAGCAAACCCTTACACATACGGGCTACGATGACTTTCATCAACTTGGCTACCAAGTAGGTATTTCTGGAAATACAGTTTTCGCCACTATGGAGGGTGGGCCAAATTCCGACCGAAAAGTCTACGTATTTGAGGTAGAGAGTGACGGAATTTGGTCTCAAGCCAAAATGTTGGCCCCTGCCGATTTAAGTGGAAACCATAAATACGGAGATAAAATACTGGTACGCGATAATAAGGCTTTTGTAGCTGCACCAGGCCTGACATACACCGAAAGTTCCGTAAATGCATCCGGAGTGGTATACGCATATGAGAGAAGTGCGCAAGGTGATTGGCAGGAAATACAAGCTATAAAGGGTGAGGTTATTCCTCCCAAAAATGGCTATGCCGGTGTTGGCCCATCTGGTTTTGGAACAGGTATGGCTTACACCGAAAACCTGCTTTTGGTAGGTGCTCCCAATACAAGCAATAGCTACTTCAATGATACTGGCAGAGGAGAGGTTTATGCGTTTGGTTCATGCGAAGCAAAAACCTATGAGGTGTCAGAGTCTGTTTGTTTAGACGATGGAAATTATGAATTTGGGGGTCAGTACTATTCTGAATCAGGAACCTATACTCACACTTTTCAGTCGGCTTTAGGCTGTGATAGTACCGTGGTGTTAAGCCTTACCATAAACCCATCAGATTTTGTAATGCTTAACGATATCAATTTGCGAGTAGGTAATTCTATAGACTTTGGCGGGCAAACCATTACTGAAACAGGAGAATACGAGCTTGTACTGCAAAATCAGTATGGCTGCGACTCTACAATAGTTCAGCCAGTAATCGTTTCGAACGATGACTTTGTAGGTCTTGGAGATGTGGAAATTTGTGAAGGCACCGAATATATTTTTGGTGATCAAACATTAACCGAGTCTGGATCATATCAGCTCGATTTGAAGAATGAAATTGGTGGAGACTCTACAGTAGTAGTAAATCTAATTGTTCGAGAAACCGATTTGGTTGTATTAGATGCAGTCGAGATTTGCGAAGGAACAAACTACCAATTCGGAGGACAAACCATTACCACATCTGGCGATTATGAGCAATTGCTAACGAATCAATATGGTTGCGACTCACTAGTAACGGTGAATGTAAAAGTGAATACTCCTGATTTTGTAATTCTAGATGACGAGAATCTATGCGAGGGTGCCATTTACCAGTTCGGAGAAACAGAAATTACTCAAACCGGCATGTACCAGCTCTTTTTAAAAAATCAGGCAAACTGCGATTCCACCGTTCAGGTACAGGTAAATTTTCATTCTCCAGACGTTGTAAATCTCAACACGGTAGATATTTGTGAGGGCGAAACATTTACGCTCGGTAGCCAATTATTGAATGCTTCGGGAGATTATCAGGCCATTTTAGTTAATCAATATGGTTGCGACTCTACAGTAAATGTATCGCTAAATGTACTAGACAAACCTAACCCAAGTATAACCCTTGATGAGTCCAACACAGACGAACCAACACTTAAGGCAGAACCAGAGAATGCCACTTATCAGTGGATAGATTGCGCTACAGGGCAGGCCATTGCAGGTGCCACAGGCATCACTTTTAAGCCAACAGTTTTTGGCGATTATGCAGTCGATGTTACCGTAAATGGATGCACACAGCGTTCGCAGTGTTTTAGCTTACAAGTACTAAGTGCTGAAGATGAGATTGAAATCAGTAATAGAATTTCCGTCTTTCCTAACCCCGCAGAAGACATGTTTAAAGTAGAAATGCCGGCTGTTTATCGAAAGATAAAGGCAACTATTTACAATACTCAAGGCATTGTGCAGAGCACAGCTACTTTCAACAATCGGCAGGCTTTCGAACTCAGTTTGGCGTCACTCCCTCAAGGTATTTATACGTTGCGAATTATTGCCGATGAAAACCGAGGTACCAAGCGAATTTTTAAGCAATAAAGACATCAGTTTACTAATTTTTAAATAGTTAAATCAATGAGAAGATTAAATCTAAAACATATAGTTCTCTGCTTGGTTTTGGCCGTTTGGTCATGCAATAGCGGTAGCGATGAAGAGCCAACGGAACAAGAGTTAGTAGTGAAAGCCCTGACAAAAACCTGGGGTATAGCTCCAGGAAGAAGCGTTGTTTTTCAAGGGCTCGATGCTTCAGTTTTTTGGGCGGATTTTGAATTGAGTTTTACCGACCGAAGGAGCTTTACCGTTTCTGGTGTACCAAGTGGCTATGACGATGTTTGGCCAGCATCTGGCACCTTTACCTTTCCAGATCCTAAAGATCCAAACTTAATAGAGCGCAACGATGGCGTTTTTATTAAGATCGAAATAACCTCTGAGACCAGAGTAGAGTTGGTTTTTGAACTTAACGACACCGGAGGGAGCGCGTTCGGAACAAGCGGCAACTACAGGTTCATGCTTGCTTCAGGTAGTTAATTTGAAATTATAGAAGTCCCGTTAGGGACTTTTTTTCTTTTTACTGTTCACATGAGTTGAGTAAATGATATAAAGGTTTGAAAAAACAAACGCATGAAATTAATACTACTAATCGGCCTACTTCTTTGCAGCCTTGTATTAAACGCTCAGGAAGAAAAGGATCATCCGCTCTTTCCTGCCTTTGAAGGCGCATCGATTTATCAATACGAAGAAACATCATTTGAACCTTACCAGCTGGTAACAGGCCTAGTCAATCCAGCATATAATAGTTCCAAAAACAAAAAGGCAGAAGGCCGAATCTTTAGAATATTCTATACCATGCCAACCGATAAAGCATCGGTTTATGAGGTATTCACCAACTTTAAAAAGGCACTGCAAAACAGTCAGGCAAAAACAATTTTTAGTTGTTATGGCAATGAATGCGGAGATATTAGTCTTTTCTGGAAAGAGCTAGAGCCTGCGCGCTTTCAAATCCCTGTATACTACGGTGAGCGCTTTGCCTACCATGCCGCAAGCTTTAGCAAAGGTGGAAAGGCCTACTATGTAGCCATGGTTTTTGGCTATGGTTTGGGCGAACAGGGTTACGAGATTCATGTGGTGGAAGCAGAAGAAATGGAGCAGAAAGTTGATTTAAATACCCTTGAATCTACTTTAAACGAGAAAGGCATGATTTCTATATACGGTATCACTTTCGACACCGGCAGTGCGAAAATCAAACCTGAATCGGACGATGTACTACAAGAAATTGCCAGCTACCTCAAAGCAAACCCGTCTGTCAATATATATGTAGTAGGCCATACCGATGATGTTGGAACAGTAGCCTCCAACCTTACGCTTTCCCAGAATCGGGCAGCTGCAGTGGTTAAAAAACTAACCTCCGTTTTTGGGGTAAACAGCACCCAACTCGAAAGTTCAGGCGTGGGGCCTTATGCTCCGGTAAGCAATAATATTTCGGAAGAAGGGCGAGCGAAAAACCGCAGAGTAGAACTGGTAAAACGACTAAAATAAGATAACCAAAATCCATGATTATGAGAAAGATAATATATCTGCTTTTAGCTGCAGTGATTGGAAGCACAGCTATAGCGCAGGAAAAAAAGAAAGACGAAGTAAAACGTAAAGCGAAAGAGAAAACAGAAAAGCGTTTGGACGATAAAATTGATAAAACCATTGACGGTGGTCTCAATAAGCTTGAGGGGCTTTTTAAAAGAAAAAATAAAAAGAAGAAAGGTGATGAATCAGAACCTGTTGATAGTACCGAGACAATGGACATATCTACCTTAATGGGTTTAGGAGGAAATGGAAAGGAGATTAATATTAAGCCAAGCTATCAATTTAGTAGCAGTATGAAGAGTCAATTCAAATTCTACGATTTGAAGAAGAATAAAGAAGTAGGTAATATTTACTACGAATACTTCTTTAGTCAAAATGATTACATCGGGATGAAATTTATGGATGAAGAAGGCAACCTTGGCAAAGCTTTCAACCTAATGATCATCGATGGCGATAATAGCATCAATTTTATGGAAAACGAGGGTTCAAAGATGGCTACCAGTTTTAACATGAATACAGCCATAAATTTGGATGAAGTTGCAGAAGAGGACTGGATGTCATCAGCCCAGTTAAAACAAACAGGAAAAACCAAGCAAATTGCTGGCTATGAATGTAATGAGTATGTAATGGAAGATGAGACCGCAAACAGAAAAATGACATTTTGGGTAGCGCCTGCACTTAGCAATTTAGCCAATCAAATGGGCAACATGTACAAGGGAATGCAAGGTAAAGGAGCAAGTATGGGTAGTAATCCTTTTGCAAGAGCCATAGGCGGAATGGTACTTGAAATGCACATGATCGATAAGGAAGAAAACATGGCCATGACAATGAACACACAGGAAGTAAATCCCTCACTAACCTATACCTTCAACACTGAGGGCTACCAAGTCTTCAACATGTCGCAATACACACCAAACGGGAATTAACATGATAAAAGCAATACTATTAATAATATTTCTGGCTGTAGCCGCTTGTGGTGGCAGTGGAGAAGGTACAGCCGTTAGTAATAGCACAACAGCCTCTGACAGCAAATGTCTAGAAGAAAATATCAACTTTCCGAGCAAGTTGCTGACCGAGCAAATGGTGCTTAAACTTGTAGACACTGAAGGAAAAGAGCTGGAAGTAAATGGTAGTGACAACAACAAGCGCACTGAATGGAATAGTCGAGATTTTAATTGGGATACGGGCCGAAAAGGCAACTTCCAAGGAATGGAGCTTCCGCTTATGAACTCAATTTCGCTGTATAGTATGGAGATAGTTAAGGCCGATAATCCTATCGAGAATTTTAAATCTACTTACAAAATACTAACTGATGAAGAGCGAAAAAAGCTCATGGCACAGTTGAAGGAGGGCTTAAAGGCCAAATTGGATGCTGGTGAAATTACCGAAGAGCAATACAATATGTCGCAAGGATTTACTGGTGTCTTTGCTAAACTCAATTATCAAAAGATTGATGAAAAAGTGGGTGACATTGCCATATGGGATGCCACAAGAACAAAGCTTAATCCTGTCTCTATGGGGGCATTAATTGTGCAGTATGGTAAGGTAAGGTTTAAACTAAATGTAGATGTAGGAGGTGAGAATGACGAGGCCAGTAAAGCCTTAGCCATCAAAGTGGCGCAAAGTATAATCGCAAATTGCAATTGACTACTTCACGTCTTATTATAAACAAGTAGTAATCGTCATTCCCAACCCACTGTCACAGGTTCTTCGAACCTGTGACTACTTCTATAAAAGCGAGACATAATAATCAGAAAGGTTTGAATTTAGCTTTTTAGACAAAAACGCTCATCAAATATTATCACTAGAAACAAACCCAAACTAAAGGTATATTCATCAATCAATGCATAATACTACAAAGAACCATTTCAACGGATTAATTTCTATAAACCTATTGGCAACAAATTCTCTCCAGCTTTATTAAAAGAAGAAACCCATATTAACATAAAATGCCCCTTTGCGATCTGGAGTAATACCGTACTGAGCGGTAAGTACTATGTATTCATAGAAATGAAGAAAGGCTCCGCCACCATAAGTAGTGGTAAAGCTGGTGCTTTCTTCTACATCATCGGCCCAAACCTTGCCATTATCTACAAAACCCAACACCCCAAAGTCGCCATTAAGAACAACGTTTTTAATTTTAGCCAAGCTTACTCGGGCTTCTGTATTCTGATAGACACTTCCTTTTCCTGCAAAACGGGTTCTTCTAAAACCCCTTAGGTTGGTTTGACCTCCTAGAAAATTAGATTGATGAAAAAGGTAATCTCCTACATTTTCACTCACCCCAAAACGCGTAGCAAAAGTCAATCTGAATGGTAGTTTTGGAGTGTAGTACAATGAAAAATCTGTGCTTAACCGTGCAAAATTCACATCATCACCATCAATCTCATTAAGATACGAAACCTCAGCATTCCATCGAATTCCTTTCGTGGGGTTAAAAGGATGATCTATATAATTCAATTCGGCAAACATTTTACCGCCAAGCATTCGCTTGCTAAAGGTGTTTAAAAATTGAGTTCCAATTTGATTTTCAAGAATTGTATTCGGTTGCTCCTCAACATCCGCATATTCGTACATAGGACCTATTCCGAACGAAAACATTTTACCAAAACGTTTAACCAATGGGGTTGACACATGAATGTTGCTTAGTCGCACACGGTAATAATCTAAATCTTGGGTAAACTCAGAATCATTTCCTTGCCCAAAGTAATTAAAGGCAAATTTTGGATTATGCCCCCAAGCATTTATTTCCAAATCCCAATTGTGAGCAAATAGTGAATAGAATTTAGCCTCTGTTTTTAAATTAAAACCTCTCGTTTTAGTCGAGAAATTTCCTTCTACTTTGAGTGAAGCCTGTGGGTCTCTTCGAAAACCAAACCGTTCCATATAAACTCCGGCTCCTAAAAACAGCCCATCGTCTGGATTTAACTCAAAAGAAAGCCTTGGTCCAAAGTAGTCATACTCAAAATCATCACGGCTAAACTCATTCACCCATGGGTTGTTTGACGCTACTGTGCTGGTTTCTTTACTTCGTTTAACTTCACTTATATCCTCTGGATTGTCGTAAATTTTTGTCTTATGACTCCACCCTTTTACTCTCGATTCATCTTCAAATGTATCTGTTCCTTCTCCCCCTACAATTCTTACTTTAATGCTTTCATCTACTTCTCCCTCAATTTTAAATTCATCGTCTCCGCCTAGCCCATAGAGCCATAACTCTTTAGTTACTTGGGAAGAAAAAGTGCGAGAATAAATCTTCTTTTCAATTTCATCATCGCTATTAATTTTAAACACCTCCACTTTTACCGAGTCATTATTCACACGTTTTACCTCAAACCTTTCATGTTTATTGCTTCCTACTATTCGTACAAACTTGGACAAGAAGAGGTAATAATCTTCTGCGTATTTATCTAATTCATTCCTTCTAGAAATCAGTTTTTTTTCAATATCCTGAGCGGAAAAAGAATACACTTCAGGTGGTAAATCCTGCATGGCTTGATGGATGATTTCGTCTGTTAATTCTCGCTGAATATCTTTAGCAATCTCTATCCAATCTTTCTTTTCTAACCTTGTTAAAAGGTTGCGGTCTACATGCCTGCCTGCATAGTTAATATCCCTTATGTTTTCTATTTCGTAAGTAAAATGCGACAATTCGCGTTTACCTGTGGGGCGTTTAATCAAAGAAGGCAACAGACCATCCATTAAAACAAAAGCCTGATCCCTATCCCTCGGTACTGCTTCAAAACGAGAGCCCTTGTCTTCATTTTCGAATTCTGCCCAGCGCCATTGATCCCAGTGGCGATCCCAATCACCAATAAGCATATCAAATAAGCGCGATTTGGCCAACTGGCGTTCGTCTACAAAGTTGTCATTGTCTTCATACAAATGCTCAAACAGCTTATCTGTACCTACAATATTTTTACTATTGCCAAACCTCTCATAATTTGAAAGGTCTTCATCTGGCCGTATTTCTGCCATAAATAATGCATCTCCAAATTCCTCAAGAAAATCCTCATAGCCTGGTATATTGGTTGACTTTCGCACATATAGTATTTCAGGCTTGGTATGGTAAACACCTACCGCATCAGCCATTTTTGGAATGGCCATAAAGGCATAAGGATGTGCCGATGAAATTTGGTCTTTAAGGATATTATGAAGCCATGTTCCTCTCAGGGCCTCTGGCAATACTTTGTAAGGGTATTTATCTAAACTTCTAAGGTTATACTGAATACCATTTTCTGCCAAAAGCCTTAAGGATTTCGTTTGATAGCCTCCCCCTATTTGAAGCACCTCCACTCCTCCCTTAAATAAGGTTGGTTCGAATACAGGAACGTTAATAGGAGTTGCCCATTCTTTTCTATAATGGTCTCCCCATAAAAACCTCCATAATCCATCTCTTTCATAATAATCAGAGTTAGGTATGGCTGTTTGATAATTTACAGTATCCTTTTTGGTCTGAGCCTTGGTTGTATTTACCATGAGGATCAGAAGTATAAGACAGGTTAATTTGGTTGTGTTCATACTTCGGCTTTGGCAAAACTTCATCCAAACGCCTGAAACACACAGATTCATTATACTTCAATAATATCGGGGAATTTTATGCACAAGATGAATTACAAATAATGTAGAATTTATTACTCACTATTGTTTAAAACCGCTTTTTCTGGTAACCATATACATGGTATGCTTTTGGTAATTCAACTGGTATGACAGCTCAACCAAACATAATTAACCAAGCCATAGATTTTGTTTCCGAACTCTACAGATCTACACACAACAAAGAAGTGGTTTATTACACACTACCAAACACTCTAGCCTTCCATTCAGAAGCCATGGAAATAGCAGAGCAAGAAGAGCTTAAAGACACCCTACATTTAGAAATTGCTACTTTATTTTTCCATACTCAGTTTTGGAATAAAAAAAATCCAGAGGTCAGTCGAAATACCCATCTGCACGAGTTTATCGAAACTCATAAAGCGAAACTAGATGAGCAAAAAATTATCGCCTTAATGGATTCCATCCATAATAATAGTGAGGGGAAAACTTTAGAAGAATCTATTCTATACGATGCCCATTACAGCTACCTAGGAAAAAAGAATTTCACCCGAAACCTTTACTTAAAAGCTAAAGATGAAGATAACCAACCTTCGGTTATAGAATTGCATCAAAAAAAGATTCGATTTATGATTGATCATAATTATCGAACATCATATGCCATTCGTGAATTTGCCGAACGAAAATCAAAAAACATATATAAGCTACAAACCATTGCCGACAAATGGATTTCTAAAAAGAACAAAGACAAAAGAAAGGATAGAAAACTCGGACGTGGAATTGACACCATGTACAAGTCGATTTATCGCAATCATATAAATTTAAGTGCCATAGCCGATGGAAAAGCCAACTTAATCATCAGTGTAAACACAATTATACTTTCCGTCATTATTACCCTTGCCGGTACTGGTTATACTTTTTTTGAAACTGGTTTTTTCAAATATGCCCGATTTACAGTGCCCGTTATTATTTTGCTCATCTGCTCTTTAACTGCTGTAATATTTGCCATACTTTCGGCAAGACCCAACGTAACCAAAAAGCGAGTAAACCGAGAAAGATTGCTCGCCAAAAAGAGCAGTATACTTTTCTTTGGAAATTTTGCTACGGTAGAACTCCAAGACTTTGTTCGTGAAATGGGCGTATTTCGCCAAGAGCAAACCCGTCTTTATGATAGCATGTCCGTAGACATTTATCAATTAGGCATAGTACTTCATCGAAAATACAGACTCGTTCAAATTTCATATAATGTATTTATGATAGGCCTTGCCGTAAGTGTATTATCATTCCTAGGAATTTTCATTTACTCTGAGTTTCACATTCAATGATTGGCATTTTAAATTGCTGAATTTTTGATCTTTAAACACTCGTATAATTAATCATAAGAGAAGATAAGAGAACAGGTTAATCAAATCACAATTTCCTTCTCTCCCTTTCCATCATTTTCTGTACTTTAGTCTATTATTTCCGATCGAAAAATCGTCATTCCGACTAACAGCCTATGTACCTGATATTTGATACCGAAACCACTGGTTTACCTAAAAACTATAACGCTCCGGTAAGTGATTTAGAGAACTGGCCCCGATTGGTTCAGCTCGCATGGCAGCTGCACGATGGTTACGGAAAACTGATTTCGGCTCAAAATTTCATCGTAAAGCCCGATGGCTTCACCATTCCTTATAACTCTCAGCAAATCCATGGCATTTCTACCGAAAGAGCAATGGAGGAAGGCCACGACCTCAATGAAGTATTAAAGGCATTTACCGAAGACCTCAACAAAACCAAAATTGCAGTTGGTCATAACATTGAGTTCGATTTAAATATTGTTGGGGCGGAATACCTACGTACCGAACAAGACAATAAGCTAGAAGGTGTAGAAAACATCGATACCAAAAACGTAGCTACAGACTTCTGTGCTATTCCGGGCGGGAAAGGTGGAAAATTTAAATGGCCTACCCTTACAGAACTACACTTTAAACTCTTCGGGAAAGGCTTTGACGATGCCCACGATGCCGCTTATGATGTTGATGCAACTGCTCGTTGTTTCTTTGGGCTGTTAGAACACAGCGTAGTTCCTCCCTTAGAAGGCGTTCGTTTATCAGAAATTAAATACGAAGCCCCAGAACTTGATGCCGCCAATTTTGCTAAAACAGATGAACAAGAAAGTGCAGGTGGCATTGGAAAAATAGACAAAGAAACCCTTTCCGATTTAAAAGAAGTACCGTTTTCTCACCTACACTGTCATTCACAGTTTTCCATTTTACAGGCCACTTCCGAACTCACCGCCATGGTGAATACTGCCAAAGAAATGGGAATGCCAGCCATAGCAATGACGGATCATGGAAACATGATGGGAGCATTTACTTTTGTAAAAGCAGCATTGGCAGCTGGCATTACTCCGATTGTGGGCTGTGAGTTTAACATCTGTACCGACAGAAGCAATAAAAAACTGCAAGACAATGGTAACCAAAGCGTACTGTTGGCCAAAAACAAAAAGGGTTATCACAATTTGGTCAAGCTGGCTTCAATTGCCTATACCGAAGGTTTTTACTACCTGCCCAGAATTGACAAAGACGATTTAGTAAAGTACAAAGGTGATTTAATTGCAACAACAGGTGGACTTTGGGGTGAAGTACCCTACCTCATTCTGAATGTGGGTGAAACCCAAGCAGAAGAAGCTTTTGTTTGGTGGAAAGAACAGTTTGGCGATGATTTCTATGCTGAAATTAACCGACATGGCATTCCAGAAGAAGACCACGTAAATCAAATTTTACTTCAGTTCTGCGAGAAACACAATGTTAAATACATTGCTACCAACAATACTTATTACACCAAAAAAGAACAGGCCGTAGCACACGATATTCTTCTTTGTGTTAAAGATGCTGAATCGGTAAGTAAGCCTAAAAAATACATTGGTAAACGCGGAAGAGAATTCCGTTATGGCTTCCCAAACGATGAATTCTACATCAAGTCGCCTGAAGAGATGAAAAAACTCTTCACCGATCTGCCAGAAGCCATTTCGAACACCAACGAAATCGTTGAAAAAATAGAATCTTACAAACTCGAGCGCGATGTACTGCTTCCCAAGTTTGATATTCCTCAGGAGTTTATTTCAGCAGAAGACGAAGCTGATGGTGGCAAGCGTGGTGAAAATGCCTTTTTGCGCCACCTTACTTATGAAGGTGCCAAAAAGCGCTATGGTGAAATCACCGAAGAAATTAGAGAGCGACTCGACTTTGAACTGGAAACCATAGCTAATACGGGTTACCCTGGTTATTTCCTCATTGTTCAAGATTTCACCAATAAGGCCAGAGAAATGGACGTATCCGTTGGACCTGGAAGGGGTTCGGCAGCGGGTTCGGCAGTGGCCTATTGCATTGGAATTACAAATGTGGATCCTATTAAGTATGATCTCCTTTTTGAGCGTTTCCTAAATCCAGACAGGGTTTCACTTCCCGATATTGATATTGATTTTGATGATGAAGGTCGTCAAAAGGTAATTGACTATGTAATCAATAAATACGGAAAAAATCAGGTAGCCCAAATTATTACCTATGGTAGTATGGCGGCCAAATCTTCCATTCGAGATACGGCTAGGGTGATGGAACTCCCATTGTCCGATGCCGATAGAATTGCTAAGCTTGTACCTGACACTTCATTGGCCAAACTGTTCGCCTTTAGCGAAAAAGAGTTAAAGGACAAACTAAAAGGAGATCAGGTGGCCTTGGCCCAAGAGCTTATCAAGATTTCGCATGGCACGGACGAGCTGGCCAGAGTGCTTAATCAGGCCAGAGTACTTGAAGGTTCAGTTCGAAACACCGGAATTCACGCATGTGGAGTAATTATTACGCCAGACGACATTACCAATTTTGCGCCTGTGGCATTGGCCAAAGATTCGGACATGTGGTGTACCCAGTTCGATAATGCTGTGGTAGAAAATGCGGGCTTGCTCAAAATGGATTTCTTGGGCCTAAAAACCCTCACCCTTATTAAAGATGCGGTAAAAAACGTAAAAGAGAGACACGGTATTGATCTGATTCCGGATGATTTTCCTTTGGATGACGAACTTACTTACGGGCTTTTCCAACGTGGAGAAACGGTTGGTATTTTCCAATACGAATCCAATGGAATGCAGAAGTACTTGCGCGACCTCAAGCCTACTGCTTTTGCCGATTTAATTGCCATGAACGCCCTGTACAGACCAGGGCCGCTAGAATACATTCCTTCCTTCGTTAGAAGAAAACACGGTGACGAAGAAATCACCTACGATTTGGAAGACATGAAGGAATACCTTGAGGAAACTTACGGTATTACGGTATATCAAGAGCAGGTGATGTTGCTTTCGCAAAAGCTGGCCGGTTTTACCAAAGGTGAGGCCGATGTTTTGCGAAAGGCCATGGGTAAGAAAAACCGACAATTACTCGATCAGTTGAAACCTAAATTCGTGGGTCAGGCGGTTGAAAAAGGTCATGCAGCCGATAAACTGGAGAAAATCTGGAAGGATTGGGAAGCATTTGCTTCTTACGCCTTTAACAAATCGCACTCTACCTGTTACGCTTATGTGGCTTTTCAAACTGCCTATTTAAAAGCGCATTACCCTGCTGAATACATGGCTTCGGTACTCAGCAACAACATGAACGATATTAAGCAGGTAACTTTCTTTATGGAAGAATGCCAGCGCATGGGTATTCCTGTTTTGGGGCCAGATGTCAACGAATCAAACTACAAGTTTACAGTAAACGCCAAAGGAGAAATTCGCTTTGGAATGGGAGCTATTAAAGGCGTTGGTGAAGCTGCCATAGAGTCGATTATTACGGAAAGGAAAGAGAACGGCCCCTACTCTAACATTTTCGAGTTTGCCGAAAGAGTAAATCTAAGAGCCGTAAATAAAAAGAACTGCGAATCGCTGGCCATGGCGGGTGGTTTCGATTGCTTTAAAGATTACCACAGACGACAGTATTTATACGCGCCTGAAAATGAGCAAACACTTCTAGAAAAAGTAATCCGCTACGCCAATGCTAAGCAAGCAGAAAAAGATGCAGCACAGGTGTCGCTATTTGGTGGAGATAGCAATGTGGCAACGCCTCTACCAAGTGTAGCAGTTTGCGAGCCTTTCAGCGAAATGGAAAAACTCAAAATTGAAAAAGATGTAGTTGGTTTTTACATTTCAGGTCATCCACTTAACCAGTTTGAGGTAGAGCTTGAAAGTTTCTGTAAGCCCATTTCCGATATCAAGAAATTCCCTAACCAAGACATTTCCATTGGCGGCATTGTAAGTGGAGTTAGAAATGGGCAAACGAAGAACGGAAAGCCCTTTGCCATTCTTAGTATGGAAGATTATAACAGTTCGGTGGAGCTCTTCTTGATGGGTGAAAAATACATGAATCACGCGCAGTATTTAAGACCAGGAGAGTTCCTATTCATTACAGGAAGAGTAGAACTGAACTGGCGTAAGAAAAATGAAATTCGAGACAATCCACACATTACCCCTACTCCCGAAGATTGGGAGTTGCAAGTGGCTGCCATTTCTCTTTTAAGTGAATTAAGAGAAAAAAGGGCAAAAGGAATTAAAGTGAGCATTAATGCCAGAGATGTAGATCAAGCAATGATCGATACGATTATGCAACTGGCAAAAGAGCATGAAGGAAATACAGATTTGAGGATTCAATTGGTAGAAAAATCTGAGAACCTAAGTGTAGAGCTTTTAAGCAGAAAAGTAAAAGTAGACCCCAATAGTAACCTGATTAGAACACTAAAAAAACTGGCCAATTCTGCTCATTTAATCACGAATTAATGGGTTTTAATAAAGGCAGACAATACTCTATTTATAATGCCAATGAAGGGTTGCTTTGGTTTTAGCTGTCAAATTGAACTTTTTAATTAGTTTTGTTGTCAACCTGCAACAATAGAAATAAGAACTTAATAAATATATAATGGCAAAAGCAATTGAAATTACAGACGCTAACTTTGATGAGTTAGTATTAAAATCAGACAAACCAGTATTGGTAGATTTTTGGGCAGCATGGTGTGGCCCTTGTAGAATGGTAGGCCCGGTTGTGGAAGAAATCGCAGGTGAATACGAAGGAAAAGCAGTAGTTGGTAAAGTAGATGTTGACGCTAACCCAGGTATTTCTGCAAAGTACGGCATCCGTTCTATCCCGTCTTTACTTTACTTCAAAGGTGGTGAGCAAGTAGACGGTGTTGTAGGTGCTGTTCCTAAAGGAACTTTAACTTCTAAACTAGAAGCTACTTTGGCTTAATTGACCATACATCTTAAAAAGACACTCAAAGGCTGCACGAAAGTGTGGCCTTTTTTTTGTGTCTTGACCGCATTAAGTCAATGACTTGACAACTACTATATCACACTCCATGGTGTCGAAAAAAACAATCTGCGCATATTCTTTTCTGACGCAAAATCGATACATTTTCAACTTGAAAAAATTCTGAAGGCTATCGCTATGCTTATATTGAGCTACCCTTCTAAATAAAACCCTCAGCATAGCATTATCGAAATGAACAAACCATTTGTAAAAGCAAATGAAAGTTGTTAGAACCGAAATACCATAGTCTGTAACTAATTTGGCGATGACCAAGCTTGAATGCTGTATTTATTAAAATTGATAAGTCTTGTTTAATTTATGAATCCAATTAAAACCTATGCTTACACCCTCTTTATTGTGATAAGCATTTTATTAATCTCGAGTTGTGATATCAACTCGAGATTAATAAAAGAAAATGAATTTTCTTCAGAAACCATTGAAGTACAACAGTCCACCATTCACATCCCTGTTGACTCCCTGGGGCTGATTATTTACCAGGTCGAACCTGTGATATATGAAAAAGGAGTTGATTTTTTCATGTATGCTTACAACAGGCATTTACACAGCTTTGATATTTACAATCTAACTAAAAAAGAATTTGACCACCGTATTCTGCTTTCTAGAGAGGGTCCCAATGAGGTCAATAAAGTATACAGTGCATATGTAAAAAATCCAGATAGTATTTACGTTATGGGAGCAGGCAGGCTATATCTTTTAGATAACAATGGAACTGTTAGAAAAAGTCATAACACTATGTTTGAATCGTTACAAAATTCAACTAATGGCTATTTTCATTCTCCTAACGAAGCCGATTTTAAAATCGATGAAAAAGGAGAAAACTTCATGGGCTTTTTCATTCACAACGATACAAAAGCCTCAGTTAGAACCACAGCCTCTCTCAATAACTTGATACTCGGGAAATTCAACCTCAAGAGTCCTTCTATTTCTTTTTATCCAGTCTCTTATTCTGAATTCATAAGGAAAAACCAAGGAGATTTCACTGAGATAAAACCTAATTTCTCATTCATTGGCAGCAAGCTATATTATGGCTTTCCCATTGAGTCTAATATTTATGAGTTTGACTTTTTAACAGAAAAAACCGCAGTGCATGGTGCAAAAAGTCAGTATTCTAAAAATCAGGCTGAAAGATATAGCTTGAACCCCGATTACGACTATAGAAATGAAGGAACTTGGTTCAATAGCGTAAATAAATATCCTGGAAAACCATATTACTACCGAACTCATTGGGGTAGTCAGGAAAAACTACAGCTCAATGGCGCGCCTACCAACGCCTTGACAAAACTAGGGTATATAATCTTCTTTGATTCTGAGTTAAAAATTATCAAAGAAATAGAGGTTGACAAAAACTGCTACTTAGAAAGCAGTTTCGCTACAAATGAAGGTGTGTTTTTCTGGGCGAAAGATGGAACAGATGAATCATTAATGAAGCTCTGTAATTACTCCATTCAATAAGACCTGATTTCCGAAGACCTAACCTGTGGTTGACGGTTATTAAAATAACTTAAGATGATACCACAGGTGATTTTTTCCATATAAATCGTTAGTATTCTCTACAGTACGCTGAACATAGGCCAGCACTCGAAATATTGAATTCATAAAGTGAAAGCTTTTTTCAAAACTTAATTCATGGAATTAGGTTAATTCGATAATGCCCATGATTACCACTCACAATAGATAGGACTATACCATTTATCAAATTCGCAATGCTTTTGTTCTAGACAATTATTTTTGTTTCGTGAAAATACTATCTTTGAAAAAGCTTTTCTAAACCATCTTGTTCTGCTGAACAGAAGAGAAGCGAGTTTTAATCTAATGGCAGTAATTTAAGTTACACCAATTTTTTGCCTCTTGTTTTTTTGAACAAGAGAGCAAATTAGTATCTCGCTTTCGATGAATAAAAACACTTATAAATTAGGGCTTATCATAGCTATAGTAGTGCTGGTTAGTATTGCCTACTCTTCCTATCGTACTTTTAAGGCCTATGATAATGATTCTTCTTGGGTAGTACATACCGCCAAAGTAAAAGCTACGGTCGAAAGTTTAAGTGTTCACCCCAGAGATATTTCCAACAACATTAGAAACTCTGCAATTAACAGAACTCCAATTGATAGCAGTTTGGTGCTGAGTAAATCCAGCCAAATGAAAAAAGAGTTGAGCCTGCTTGACAGCCTTGTTATTGACAATGCAAAGCAGAAAAATAACATGGTGGAAATGAGAAGACTTGTTGAACAATATGCAAGTTTTAGCGATAGCTTAGTAAGACTGATGAACACTAACAGAGGAGGCTTTAATTACAGCCTCCTTCGTATGATTGCAAACGAGCAAACCATGCTCGACAGCATTTTAAATCAGGCTGATGTTTTAAGAAGTGAGGAAAACAGACTACTAGATGCCCGCACACAAGAGCGAAGTCAATCACGTACCCTTACCCCAATTACAATACTATTATTAACATTAGTAGCGCTTGCTGTAATCACATTCCTCTTCATTATTACTTTTAACCTTGCCGATAAGAATACCCGAGCCAATAATGAACTAAAATCTAAAGTAGATGAACTAAACACAGAAATTAAAGAAAGAACATCACTTCAAGAACTGCTCACAAATATTCTCAACAGCTCACTAAATGGAATTATGGCTTTTAAAGCTATAAGAAACGAAAAAGGCAAGATTACAGACTTTCAGTTTGAAGTAGTAAATGAGGGTGCTGCTACTATAACTGGGGTGAGTAAAGAAAAGCTAATAAATACTACTCTGCTTAAAGAGTTTCCTGGCAATATAGAATCAGGACTATTTGACGCCTATGTACAAGTAGTTGAAACTGGTGAGAATTACCACACCACGAATCATTATGAATATGAAGACCTTAACACTTGGTTTGATATTGTTGCAGTTAAAAACGGTGACGGTTTCGTAGTTACCTTTACAGACATAACCCAGCAAAAAAATCATGAACAAGAACTATTATTAAATCAGCAAGAGCTTGAATCTACCAACCATAACTTAGAACAATTTGCTTATATCGCTTCTCACGATTTACAAGAGCCATTAAGAAAAATAAGAACTTTTGGCGACCGATTAAGAGGAAGATTAAGCGATAAATTAGATGACAGAGGAAATGATTATTTGAATCGAATGCAGAACGCAGCTGAGCGTATGCAAACATTAATTGATGACCTTTTGAAATTCTCTAGAGTATCTAGTGCCGACAGAGAGTTTGCGGCAGTAGATTTAAACAACATTCTGAGTACTGTTAAAACTGATCTAGATTACCAGATTTCGAAAAGCAATACCATTATTGAAAGCCAAGAGCTACCCACAATTTCTGGTGATGCAATTCAACTCAATCAACTATTTCAGAACCTAATTTCTAATGCAATAAAATATTCAAAACCAGATATCTCTCCCAAAATCGAAATTTCAGTAGAGTCAAGCGAAGAATGCCTAACGGAAGGCATGCCCGAGACTGATTGTTGGAAAATTCATTTTAAGGATAACGGAATCGGTTTCGACCCTCAATACAAAGATCAAATTTTCATTATTTTCAAACGGCTACACGGACGTACAGAATATACTGGCACCGGAATTGGCCTCGCCCTCTGTGAAAAAGTAGTAACTAATCATGGCGGTTTACTTTATGCGGAATCTGAATTAGGAAAAGGATCGATATTTACAATTATTTTACCCAAAGAAGAATTATGAGCCCTAGCACCAACTTAAACCCTATTAGCATATTAATGGCTGATGACGATCCGGATGATCAGTTAATGGCAAAAGAAGCCTTTGAAGAAAACAGAATGGCCAACGACCTCAACTTTGTTCAAGATGGCGAAGAACTGATGGACTATTTGCAACACAGAGGAAAATACAATGCCCAAAATGCCCCCAAACCAGGCTTAATCTTATTGGATTTAAACATGCCAAAAAAAGATGGCAGAACGGCTCTCAGAGAAATTAAAGCCGACCCTAAACTTAAAAGAATCCCAATTGTAGTATTAACAACAAGCAAGTCTGATGAAGACGTGTTCAAAACTTATGATTTGGGAGTTTCTTCATTCATTACCAAACCTGTAACCTTCGAAGAGTTAGTGGAAGTAACTAAAGACATCGGCAAATACTGGTTCGGAATTGTAGTTTTACCAAAAGATAACGAATAGACTTAACCTATGACCAGCCAACCAATTCGAATTTTATTGGTAGACGATGATGAGGATGACTTTGTATTGACGAAGGATATTCTAGATGAAATTGAAAGATTTCCTTATCAACTCACTTGGGAGCCCAGCTATAGCAAAGCCATCAGTAAGATCAACGAAAATGCCTTTGACATTTGCCTGATTGACTTCCGATTGGGTGAAAATGATGGTATTAGCATTATTAGCAATGCTGTTAAGAATGAAATTCAATTTCCCTTTATCTTACTTACAGGTAAAGGAGATAAAGAAATTGACTTAAGAGCAATGAATGAAGGAGCCGCTGATTACTTAGTGAAAGGTGAAATCACACCTCAGCTAATGGAAAGAAGCATTCGTTACGCTCTTAATCATAATAAAGCCATAAAACAGGTTAAAGAAGGAGAACGAAAGTTCAGACAACTTTTTGAACGTTCCATAGATGCAATTTACATATGCGATTGCAACCATAATTTATTGGAAGCTAACCCATCATTGGAAAAGCTCTTGGGCTACAAAAGCGAAGAAATATCGGGAATGAACATGAAAGATTTGTTTCTACACCCTGCTGATTTCGAACGATTTACACGACTATTATCGTCTAAAAGCCAAATTAAAAGCTTAGAAGCCGTTTTTCTAGCAAAAGATAATCGCAAATTAATTTGCCAATTAAACGCAGTAGTAAGAACTGACTTCAGTAAAAACTCGATCGGTTTTCAGGGCATTTTAAGAGATATAACGCTGCTTAAAAAAGCAGAACGCGATTTGTTAATGGCAGAAAAGTTGTCGGTCACTGGTAAAATTGCGCGAAGTGTAGCTCACGAGGTAAGAAACCCCCTAACGAATATACAGTTAGCTATTTCACAAATGCGTGATGAAGTAACAGAAGATGATTCGGAAATGGCATTTATGATTGATATGGTAGATAGAAACGCTGGCCGTATCAATCAATTAATAACAGAAATGCTCAACTCATCTAAACCAAAAAGTCTTCAGAAAGAAGAACTCTCAATGAATGAACTCATCAACGAGTCGATTGAGCTGGTGAAAGACAGGTTTATTCTTAAAGGAATGAAACTGGTTCAAAATCTAGACCCAGAATTAGAAAGTTTACTCGTTGATAAAGAGCAAATTAAAGTGGTCATGATTAACCTCATGATCAATGCCTTAGAGGCTATGGAAGAAAACAAAGGTGTATTGCATGTTAGCACTTTAGACCTTGATGACTCCATAGAAATTAGTGTTACTGACAATGGGTCAGGCATATCAAAAGAAGATGTGAAAAAGCTTTTTGACCTATTCTACACAAAAAAATCAGGCGGTATGGGGCTAGGGCTCACCTCCACCCTAACCATAGTTCAAAGCCACGGAGGATCCATAGATGTATCGAGCAAGCTAAATGAAGGAACAACATTTACAGTATCATTACCAAAAGACTCACCTGCTTCGATTGAAAATTTAGAAGATGAGTAGAAAACTAAAAATGATCTGAAGGCATAACGCTGTTTTTAACATAAATCTTTTTACTTTTGCGGTTCAATTTTCAAAGCCCAAAAGCCTAAGATCATGGATAACCAACTATTTGCCGGAACTGAGTCAGCTTATCTTGGAAAGATGATTGCCGAATTCTACGGTAAGTCATTGGGTTCCATAGAGATTCAAAAATTTAGTGACGGAGAAATCGCACCTTACTACACCGAGTCAGTAAGAGGCAATAGAGTGTTTTTAATTCAGTCTACCATTCCTCCTTCCGACAATCTATTTGAGCTTTGCTTAATGATTGACGCAGCCAAAAGAGCAAGTGCTTATAAAGCCATTGCAGTAATTCCATATTTCGGCTACGCCCGTCAGGATAGAAAAGACAAACCAAGAGTAGCTATAGGTGCTAAATTAGTTGCCAATATTCTTACAGCTGCTGGTGCAGATAGAATTATGACTTGTGATTTACACGCAGGCCAAATTCAAGGTTTCTTCGATATTCCAGTAGATCATTTAGATGGAGCAGCAGTATTTGTTCCATACATCAGAAAACTGAACTTAGACAATCTTCTTTTTGCTTCACCTGATGTTGGAGGTGTAAAAAGAACTAGAGCCTTTGCACAGCATTTTAATGCTGAAATGGTAGTAATTGATAAGCACCGTACCAAAGCAAACGAAGTAGCCGAAATGAGAATTATCGGTAACGTAGAAGGCAAAAACGTGATTTTAGTAGATGACCTTGTGGATACTGCAGGCACAATCTGCAAAGCGGCCAAAATCATTTTAGATGAAGGCGCCCTTTCAGTAAGAGCATTCTGTACCCACCCAGTTTTATCTGGCAAGGCATATGACAATATAAACAACTCTGTTTTAGAAGAATTGGTTGTAACAGACACTATTCCTTTAAAACAAGAATCAGACAAAATCAAGGTACTCACTGTGGCCGAGCTTTTCGCTAAAGCCATTAAAAGTGTTACCCAAGATGGGTCTATTAGCGAGCTATTTATTTAACAATTATATATTATGAGAAAAGTAGAGATTATAGGGTTTAAAAGAGCAAATCTCGGTAAAACTGAGTCAAAAAGGCTTAGAAACGAAGGACAAGTTCCATGTGTACTTTATGGTGGTGATGATCAGTTGCATTTTTATGCGCCTGCCATTCAGTTCCGTGATGTATTATATACTCCAGAGCCATGTTTCGTTACCTTGAACGTTGAAGGCGAAATATTCGAAGCGATCGTTCAAGATTCACAGTACCACCCAGTAAGCGACATGCTTTTGCACGTTGACTTCTTACAGTTATTCAAAGGAAAGTACATCAAAATGGAAATCCCTGTGAAAATGGAAGGTACCGCACCTGGTGTAATCAATGGTGGTAGCTTAGTAATTAAAAAGCCAAAACTATTAGTAAAGGCTTTACCTAAGGATATGCCAGATTCTATTCCTGTTGACATTTCTAAGTTAAAGCTTGGTAAATCAACAAAAGTTGGCGCATTAAATCCTGAAGGTTTTGAAATCCAAAACAGCCCACTAGTTACTATCGCAACTGTTACAATCCCAAGGGCACTAAGAGGTGCAGGATTGACTGACAATGAAGAAGATGAAGAAAGTGGCGAAGAAGGTGGTTCTGAAGCAGCAGAATCTGCGGAATAAGAATTTCTTGTTTGAAAATATGGAAATCCTGCCTTTTAAAGGCAGGATTTTTTTATTTGCGTACGTATTAAAAATACACACAAATTAAAAAAGCATTAAAATGAAATACCTCATTGTTGGTCTCGGAAACATTGGGCCAGAATATGAATTAACCAGACATAACATCGGTTTTTTGACTTTAGACAGACTAGCTGATGCAAAAGGAGTTTCGTTTGAAATCAATCGCCTTGCTTACCATACCGAATTCAAACATAAAGGAAGAACAGTTCATTTAATAAAGCCCACTACTTACATGAACCTTAGTGGTAAGGCCGTCAAATTCTGGATGTCAGAGCTAAAAATACCTATCGAAAATGTTTTAGTGGTGGTAGACGACTTAGCCATTCCTTTTGCCAAACTCCGAATGCGAGCAAAAGGCTCTAGCGCAGGACACAATGGCCTAAAGAATATTGAAGAGCTATGTGGAGGCCAAAACTACCCTCGTCTAAAATTTGGAATTGGTGACGATTTTGCAAAAGGAAGACAAGTAGACTATGTTCTAAGCCCATTTAGCAAAACCGAATTCGAAGAACTTCCGTTTGCCATGGACAAAGCTATTGACATGATCTACTCTTTCTGTACTATTGGCATTTCACAAACCATGACGCAGTTCAATGACTAATTTAGAATTGCGGGTAAGAATATTAAAAAACAATATTTAAAATAATCGAATCCAAAGAAGGAAGTTAATTTGAGACTCAATATAGAATCGCATAATTAAATACCTCAGATCAAAATTAAAACCATTCTAATCAGTCAAGTTTTATCTTTGACAAAAAAAACACACTAATGAAGGAATCAGAAATTAAACTCAGGGTAATATTAGATAATGAAAACATTCCTGAAAAAATATATTGGGATGCTACTGAAAAAGAAGGTAATGGTGAAGAAGAAACCAAATCTGTAAGCCTAAACATATGGGACCACAACTCTCAGAACACCTTGAGAATAGACCTCTGGAACAAGGAAATGCCTATTGATGAAATGAAAAGATTTTACGTTGACTGCCTAGGTGGCTTAGCGCAAAGCATTCTCAATTCAACAGGTGACGAATTCATGTCTACAGCCATGAATAGACTTTGCGATAAACTCGTAAAACACCTTGAAGAAGAAGCCAAAAATGGCGGTCCAAAATAAGTAAAACAGTCAAACAACGGTGCTAAGACTTACTGGATTTAGTATGCATGACGAATATTTTTTCCTGTAAACCCTTTTTAAACTTACAAAACATTGTATTTTTGAGATAGACGTTGCCTTTCGCACCGTATTTACATTAACAAGCCAAACTTAATTTGTTTCCAAACTCAGAATAAGATGATGAAGATGAAGAGAATTTTGAAGGGGCTGGCACTTGTATTTTTGATCATGCAGTCTGCTGTACTTTATGGTCAATCGCAAGTTTCAATCTCAGGCCGAGTGGCAGATGCCGCTACTGGCGAAAGTCTACCCGGTGTAAACATTAGGGTAAAAGACAAGGTGATAGGAACGATTACAAACGCAAAAGGAGACTTTAGCCTAACTGTTAATCAATCAGCCCCTCTAGTACTTGTTTTTTCTTACGTAGGTTATACTCCGCAAGAGATATCCATTACCGAAGCCAATGTAACAGGGCTAGAAGTTAAATTAGAAGAGCAAGTAATTTTCGGACAAGATGTGGTAGTATCTGCTTCAAGAGTAGAAGAGAGCATTTTAAGATCTCCGGTCTCAATTGAAAAATTAGACATCCTAGACATTAAAAACACAGCCGCGGCTTCATTTTATGAAGGTTTGGCTTCACTAAAGGGTGTTGACATGAGTACACAGAGTATAACTTTTAAATCCATAAACACTCGTGGTTTTGGAGCAAATGGTAACACTCGTTTTGTACAACTGATTGATGGTATCGACAACCAAGCTCCAGGCCTCAACTTTGCGGTAGGAAACATTGTAGGTATTAATGATTTAGATTTAGAGTCTGCTGAATTACAGCCAGGTGCATCTTCTGCGCTTTATGGACCAAACGCAATCAACGGTATTCTTCTACTTACCTCTAAAAATCCTTTCGAATATCAAGGGCTAAGCGTTTATGCTAAAACTGGCGTAAACCATGTAGACGAGAGAGACGACAATATTTCTCTTTATCAAGACTATGGTTTCCGTTATGCAAAAGCATTTGATAATAAATTAGCCTTTAAAGTAACTGCATCTTACCTCAGCGCCAACGACTTTATTGGTGTCGACACCAGAGATCAAGGCTTAGCGACTGGTGGCGTTGTTGAAAGAGGCGCTACTGAAAGAGGTAATAACCGTTTTTATGATGGTGTAAATACATATGGTGATTTCGGAATTACTGTTGGAAGAATTGCCGATGGCGCTATTGCAGGTGGAAATACATCAGTTGCTGCTATCAGATCATTATTCCCAGATGATATGTCAGGTTACTTCACTCCTACTGGCTTCAGCGAGGCGTCTTTTGTAGATAATACCACAGAAAGTGTAAAAATCGGTGGTGCCCTTCATTACAGACTTAATGATAACCTAGAGTTACTAGGCCAGTTTAATTATGGATCGGGTAGCACAGTATATACAGCTAACGACCGTTTCGTATTAGACAACTTTAGTATTACAACTGCCAAGTTGGAATTAAAAGGATCGGAATTCTACCTAAGAGCCTATACTACTCAAGAAAATTCAGGAGATACTTACGCAGCTAATACACTAGCTTCTTTGATCAATCAGCAAACTTACCTTTCTCCATACCTTTCGGCTTTTGCTGGTGCAAGATTAGCCGGAGCAAGTATTGAGCAAGCACATGCATCGGCAAGAGTTTCTGCAGATGCTGCACAACCTCAGCCAGGATCAGCAGCATTTCAAGCGCTAGTTGAAGCGAACAGAGCTAAGCCTATTTCACAAGGTGGGGCTCTTTTCCTTGACAAAACAGACCTGTACCATATGGAAGGAAACTGGAATTTGAGCGACAGGATTGATTTTGCTGATGTTGTTGTAGGTGCCAACTTTAGAAGATATGCACTTTATTCTGAAGGAACACTTTTCGCTTTAGAAAACGATGGTTCAGAGGTTAGCCTTGACGAATACGGGGCATTCTTACAGGCTTCTAAAAGCGTAGCCAATGACAACCTTACATTCCAAGGTTCTGTTAGATATGATAAAAACGAATACTTCAAAGGTCAGTTCTCACCTAGATTCTCAGCCGTAGGTACCATTGCCGACAATCATAACATTCGTGGTTCATTTCAAAGAGGTTTTAGAATCCCTACTACTCAAGATCAGTTTATTGATTTAGATGTAGTAACAAGAAGACTTATTGGTAGCAACGAATTACTTGTTGATCGTTACAACTTTAGAACTAATACGGTTTACACAACAGAAAGTGTAGATGCAGCAAGATTATCTGGCAACGCTGGAGACTTAGTAATAGAAGATAGAGTCAATAACGAATTCAAAACGGAAAAAGTAAATACTTTTGAAGTGGGGTATAAAGGTTTATTTGCTGACGGTAAGTTGCTTGTTGATGCGTACTATTACAATAGTACTTACACTGATTTTATTGCAGAAATTGATTTTACGCAAGCTGTTCCTAATGGCTTAAGACAATCAAACCCTGACGCAGGTACAGCAGCCCAGAGACAGCAAATTGTTGATGGTACTGTTCCAACTCAGCGTTATGGTTTCGATGTAAATGCAGACGGAAAAGTAAAATCACAAGGATGGGCTATTCAATTAGATTATCAAATTGGTAATGGTTATGAAATTGGAGGTAACGTTGCCTACAACGAATTGACTTCACAAGACGACCTTATTGCACAAGGTTTTGCAGCTAGCTACAACACCCCGAAGTACAGATACAATATCAAGTTTGCCAACAGAAAAGTTACTGACAGACTTGGATTTAACGTTACCTACAGATGGCAGCAAGCTTTCCTTTGGGAGTCTTCTTTCGGAACGGGTGTAATTCCTGAATTCGGAACATTAGATGCACAAGTAAGCTATAAGGTTCCTACTTGGAAATCTACTTTCAAAATAGGTGCAAGCAACCTATTGAACGAAAGATACACGACTTCATTCGGTAACCCATCGCTTGGAGGAATCTACTATTTCCAAATCACGTTTGATGAATTCTTCAAATAAATCGAGATGAAAATGAAAAATTTAAAATTATACTTATTCGCTTTATTGGCATCTGGGGCAATCATGACCTCTTGTGATGAAGAAGAAAACCTAGTAGAGCAAAGAAAATCGGACAACCCGCTACCAGTGGTGACTGACCCTTCGGGATCTAACGGAACTGTTACACTAACCAAATATGTGAGTATTGGTAACTCCATTACCGCAGGTTACATGGATGGTGCACTTTATACCAATGGTCAAGCGCATTCATTTGCAAACATGTTAGGAAACCAATTCCAAATTTCTGGAGTTGGAGGCACTACTTTTAACCAACCTGACATTAATTCAGATTTCGGTTATTCAGGTATGGGGCCGGGCAACACCATCTTGGGTAGATATGTTCTGGATTTAAGCATACCTGGACCTAAACCTACACTTACTGGTCAAGTACCTACCGCATATGCTGGAAACAAAGCTGAACTTAACAATTTTGCTGTACCAGGCATGAGAATAGTGGACATCAACAGTGCTGCACTTGCGGGCTCTAATCCATTGTATGCGCGTTTTGCAAGTACTCCAGGAACATCCACTGTTTTGTCTGATGCTCTAGCAGCCTCTCCTACTTTCTATACCTATTGGTTAGGAAATAATGATGCCCTTGGTTATGCTGTTGGTGGAGGTGTTAATGCTGCCATGATTACTTCCCAAGCAGACTTTCAAAATGCTTTGGCAAGTTCATTAACCGCATTAGTAGGCACGGGAGCAAAAGGTGTGGTAATGACTTTACCTCCATTAGTAGTTCTTCCTTACTTTAGAGCTGTAAAATGGAATGCAATTCCATTGGACCAAGCTACCGCAGATCAGTTGAATACAGCTTTTGCAGGCTTGAATGCTGCCCTAAATGGTTTAGCTGCATACAACTTAATTTCTACAGCAGAAGCTGCAAAACGTAAGGTTACGTACCAAGCAGGACCTAATGCAATATTAATGCACGATAAAGACCTTGAAGACTTAGGACCTAAATTCGATGCTTTGGTTGGAGCACAAGCCATTACAGCTGCGCAAAGAGTTGCATTAGAACCATACAGACAATCAAGACCAGCCACATCTAGTGATTTACCCGTATTATCCGCTGCAACAGTATTGGGTACAGGTACAGCCCCAATTGGCTTGGCTATTCCTATTGAGGATAAATACATTCTATCTGCCAACGAAGTAGTAAAAACCGTTACTGCAAGAGCAACTTTCAACCAAACAATTAAAGGTGTGGTTGATCAAATTAACGCTGGAGCAGGCGCAACAGTAATCACCTTAGTAGATGTTCAGCCAAAATTCGCTGACCTGTTTGGTTTAGATGCAGCCACAGTGGATCAGTTGGCTCTAGGATTAGGAACTCAATCGTCTATTGCTGCAGTAAAAGCAGAAGCTGATGGGCAAATTGTAAATGGTGTTAATATTGGTTTAGGTATAAAAGTCAACGGAACTAATTTAGCTCCTGACTTCAGCCCGAATGGAGTATTTTCAACAGATGGTATTCATCCAAACCCTCGTGGGCACGCCATTATTGCCAACTTAATTTTAAGTGCAATGAGAACTGCCTACGGTGTAGATATTCCAGATGTGGATGTTTTAGCGCAAAGAGGTATTCTTGTTCAGTAATTAAACACAACCAAGAAATGAAAAAGGAGTGACGATTCACTCCTTTTTTTTATGCTCTTGAATTTTTACTAATTGCCTTAAAAAATAGTGGCCCGAAGACGTATTCTTCGAGCCACACCTCAACCAAATAGATAAATAACCATCAACTTCACAATCCAACAAGATCTTTATTTATAAATCTTTGAACATTCTATTACAAGCTACCTGCCAAAAGAAAGCTTTTACACAAACCATTCATTTTCAATAGTTTAAAAATAGATCCTATTCCAAACAGAAGAATATACTCCCAATCAACTATTAAAATTCCCAAAATGGGATGGATAACTATATAATCAAGTAATTATGATTCCGCATTTCTATTTATTTTTGAAAAAAACCTTCCTATGAAAGTAGTTGCTATGATTCCGGCCCGATACGAAGCCTCTAGGTTTCCAGGGAAATTAATGGCCAACCTAAATGGCCAATCGGTGATTTTAACCACTTACACCGCTACTTTAAATACAGGTTTATTCAATGATGTTTTCGTTGTGACCGACAGCACAATCATTCGAGATGAAATTGCTGCTCATGGAGGTAAAGTGATTATGAGCATTGAAACTCATGAAAGCGGAAGTGACAGAATTGCTGAAGCGGCTGAAAATATTGACGCAGACATTATTGTCAATGTACAGGGAGATGAACCCTTTACACAAACAGACACACTCAAGAAACTTCTTGATGTATTTGAGCGAGATAATCTAAAAGAAATCGACTTGGCTTCTCCTATGGTGCGCTTACATGGGAAAGATAATATTGATAATCCTAATCACGTAAAGGTAATTGCAGACCAAAATAATTTTGCTGTTTATTTTTCACGCTCTCCTATCCCCTATCCTAGAAATCAGGAAATCGACATTCCATACTATAAGCACATTGGCATATACGCGTTCCGAAAGGCCGCTCTTTTGGCTTTCAAGAGTACTCCAATGACGCCTTTAGAAAATGCCGAAAAAATTGAGTGTATTCGTTATCTTGAAACGGGCAAAAAAATTAAGATGGTTGAAATCGATCATGTGGGAATCTCCATTGATTCGCCAGAGGATTTAGAAAAAGCCAAAGATTATATGAACACAAGGAACAATTAAAGGAGAGACTTGTTCTATTCTAAAATGACAAAACTATGAGCACCGTTACACTAAAAGGCAATTCAATTAATACATCAGGCAGCCTCCCAAAAGTTGGTGAGCAAGCCAAAGATTTTACCCTAACAAAGACTGACCTTTCAACGCTTACATTATCTGACTTGAAAGGATCGAAAGTGGTACTTAACATTTTTCCTAGTGTAGATACAAGTACATGCGCTACTTCGGTAAGAAAATTCAATGAGCAAGCTTCGGGTTTAGAAAATACTAAGGTAGTTTGTATCTCTCGCGACCTCCCATTTGCCCAAGCTAGATTTTGTGGTGCAGAAGGTATCGAAAATGTAATCAACGCTTCTGATTATGCTACCGGACAGTTTGGAAAGGATTATGGTTTAGAAATCGTTGATCCACCATTATTGAATCTTCATTCAAGAGCCGTAATTGTTCTGGATGAAAACGGAAAAGTGATTTACACCGAACAAGTACCAGAAATTGTTGATGAACCGAATTACGAAAAAGCCTTAGCGGCATTGAAGTAACAATCAATTTTCGTAACAATGAATAGAAGCCTGCCTAATAAGCAGGCTTTTTCTGTTTATATCAAAGCCCTAAAATTTGTCGCATGAGTATATTTTACTAGCTTAATAAGCTCAAAGTAAAAATTATGAAACGAAGAGATTTTTTGCAGAAATCGGCACTAACCTCTGCTGGCTTATTAGCCACAGGCTCACTTTTTAGCCAACCATTTTTTGAAGGCAAAATCAAACAATTTGGTTTTCAAGTATATACCGTAAGAGATGTTATTAAAAAGGACATGGCCGGCACTTTAAAAACACTAAAAAAGGCTGGTTATGATTATGCAGAGTTCTTTGACTTTGCTGATGGCAAGCTTTTAGGCATGCCCATAAAAGAAGCCAAAGCGATTATTGACGCTTCTAAAATTAAACTGAAGAGTATTCATGTACCCACTGGAACACAAGCCCATACAACACCTGGCACAATGGTAAACAATTGGCAAAAGGCTGTTGATGACGCAGCAGAATTGGGTGCTGAATATTTAGTTTGTGCTTATCTTGACAGTGCTGAAAGACAAACTATTGACCAGTACAAAAAAGTTTCTGAGCTATTCAATAGGTCAGCTGAAATTTGCAAAAAATCGGGGATCAAATTCGCTTACCACAATCATGCTTTTGAATTTAAAGAGATTGACGGCCAAATACCATACGATGTTCTTCTCAAAGAAACCGATGCCGATCTCGTTAAAATGGAGCTCGATATGTATTGGGTTAGATTTGCCGACCAAAACCCAATTAAAATTATTCAAAAAGACAGAGGCCGATTCCCACTTTGGCATGTTAAAGACATGAGTATGGATGACGACCGAAAGATGAAAGAAGTAGGGGCTGGAAGAATAGATTGGAAACAGCTTTTTGCTTATGACAAAGATGCAGGCTTAGAGTATTTCTTTGTTGAACAAGATGGAAACTGGGCGGAAAATTCTGTTCAAAGTCTTGTCACCAGTATTAAACACCTAAAGAAAATCTAAAATTAGATTAGGGTTCGAACCACAGGTGTAATTGCTTACATTTTTCTAGTCCTCACAAGTCGTACATGAACTTCTATATCAAGTACTAAGCGCATTCCTCTTTGCGGCCTAAATGCATATTATTTGGACAACGACATAAAACAAACTTATTTTCTTCTACGCTAATTATCTGTAACAGTATAAAATTTCAACCATATCACTAAAAACAATTGTAGTACTTTCTCTTTATGACTAGATTGTTTGATTAATCAATCACACCAACTCACTATGAAAAACTTAAAGAAAGCCCTTTACATATTGGCCTTACTTTTTCCTGTCACTCTTTTTGCACAGAAAGAAATTGTAATTGAGCCAGCCAACATTACTATGGAGGTGGGGCAAAAGAAACAAATCACTGCTTATGTCATGGAAAATGGCAAAAAGCTAAATGATCCGATCAACCTGCTTTCAAGGGCCAGAAGAAGCTTAAGCATTGACTCCACCATGATGGCTCACGCCATTCAGCCAGGCACTTACGACATTGTAGCGGTGGCCGATGGGGTAAGAAAAAATTTCCAAATCAAAGTAAATTACCCAGCAATTGCTGAAGTCAAAATTGATGACATTCCACAGAAAATATATGCGGGAACATCGGTAGCGCTTAAATACCATGTTATTGACAAATCGGGCGCTACCAGAGACGATGTTGACGTACAGTTTAGCTCTATGTATACCAATATTGCCGAAGTAGATGATTTCGGAACGGTAAACACCTTGATTCCCGGAAAGGCAACCATTACTGTAAAAGCTGAAAACGTTACGAATACCATAACGGTAAATGTGGTGAGCAACCCAATTGTTAAAATTCAATTAGAAGCTGAAATGAATACAGCTAGAACTGGCGATGTATTCCATTTTAAAGCCAAAGCCTTAGATAAGAATGGAAAAATAGTACCAGACGCTCCTATTTTCTACTCTTTCAGTGGAGTAGCAGACAACACTTCGCAAAGCGCTTCTGGTTTAATTAAAAACGATGGTCGTTTTGTAGCAGACGAAGCTGGAAGATATACTGTAACTGCATCTTGCGGAGTAGCATCAGCTTCAAAAACGCTTAAAATCACACCAAGAGAAGTAACCCGAAAAATAGAAATGGTTGGTCAGGGTTCTGTAAATGACAAACACACCTCTGATTTTTGGGTGTGGGAAGGAATTGATGGTAGAGATTATGCTGTTACAGGAACTTGGGGTGCCGATGGAACTGCCTATTTCTGGGATGTAACCGATCCAAGCAATATTTCTAAAATTGATTCAGTTCAGGTAGATGCTAGAACTGTAAATGATGTGAAAATTTCTGAAGACGGCAAAATTTGTGTAATCAGCCGAGAAGGGGCTTCTGACCGTAAAAATGGTTTGGTAATTATTGATGTTTCAAACCCAAGAGATGTAGAAATCATTTCAAGATTTGACGAAAACATGACCGGTGGGGTGCACAACGTATTCATTTCTGGTGATTATTTATATGCCCTTAGCGGTGGTCAGAAATACTATATTATTGACATTAAAGACCCTAAGAATCCACGTGCAGTTTCTAAATTCGAATTAGATACTCCAGGCCATTCTATTCACGATGTTTGGGTGGAAGACGGCATCGCTTATTCTTCAAACTGGGCAGACGGTATACAGCTAGTAGATGTAGGAAACGGTATTGCTGGTGGTTCGCCAGAAAACCCAAAGCAGTTCGCGAGCTATGCATATCCTAACAAAGCAAACCATGCCTCATTCCCTTTCCGTAGCCCTTCAACTGGTAAGTTCTATGTGATTGGTGGAGACGAAATTTTCCCTTATGGATTAAATACTGGCAAAGGCGGAGTTAACATGGCAGGAGGTTACCTTCACGTAGTAGACTTTACTGACCTTGAAAATCCAGAGGAAGTAGCGAGGTTCGAAATACCTTATGCTGGGTCACACAATTATTGGATTGAAGGGGAAACACTCTATGTAGCCTTCTATAATGCAGGCGTAAGAGTAGTAGACCTTAGTGGTGAGTTAATGGGTGACTTGAGAAAGCAAGGCCGTGAAATAGCCTGGATCATTCCTAACGATGCAAACGGATATACAGCCAACGCACCTTTTACTTGGGGAGCTCAGCTTCACAAAGGCCATGTATTTTTCTCTGATTGGAACAGTGGATTATGGTCTGCTAAATTAGAGCCAGAAAAGCCAAAGAACACTCCTATTAAAGTAAAGTAAGCCATAAAGCAAACGTGGTATATATCTTTGTACCACGTTTGCTTTGATTAACCAACACATCTTAAACCTAAGTAAAAGATGAAAAAAACACTCATAATCGTTTTTTCCTTAATTGCCATTACTGCGTTACAGGCCCAAAATTACTATGTATATGTTGCGGCCGAATCTGAAGATGAAGTGGCTTTGGTGAAATTCGATGGTAAAAAGGCAGAAACCATAAAGAATATTCCTGTGGGAATATGGCCTGCTGAAAACGAAGGCCCTCACGGAATCACTGTTGGCCCAGAAGGAAAATATTGGTATCTCAGTTTAGCCCATGGCAACCCTTATGGAACACTTTATAAATATGAAACTGGTACAGATAAAGCTGTAGGCTCCGTTACTCTTGGTTTATTTCCAGCCTCAATGCAGGTTTCTGCGGCTACTGGCCTACTCTATTGCGTTAATTTCAACTTACATGGCGATATGGTGCCTAGCACGGTTTCGGTAGTGGATGTAGAGAGCATGACCGAATTAACTCAAATCACGACTGGCGCAATGCCTCACGGCTCAAGACTTACTCCTGATGGCTTAAAACAGTATTCCGTTGCCATGATGTCGGGGGAATTATTTGAAATAGACGCCATAAGCTTGAAAATCACTAAAACGCTCGACTTGGATGAAGCCTCTAAAATGGCTCCTGAAGACCACAGCATGATGGACCATTCTAAAATGGACATGGGTAAATCAAAAATGAATGATGAGAAAAAGTCTATGGCAGGTATGGACCATAGTCAGATGGATCACTCTAAAATGGATATGGGCGGTATGCCAGCCATGAAACACTCTGCTTTCAAGCCTACTTGGGTAAGTACGCACCCTACCAAAAATTTGGTGTATGTAGCTGGAAATGGTGCTGCTGAAGTATTAGAAATCAGTACAGATACATGGAAGACTACTCGCAAATTTAAAACCGACAAGGGACCTTATAACATAGATATTTCTCCTGACGGCAAACGTATGGTGGTTTCCTATAAAACTGCAGCCAAAACTGGAGTTTGGGATTTAGAATCTGGAAAGGAATTGGCGAGATTAGATAACAGCCAAAAAGTAACGCATGGGGTAGCCATTTCATCAGACAGCAAGTTTGCCTTTGTTTCTGTAGAAGGAATTGGTGATGACCCAGGCATGGTAGATGTGATTGATTTAACAACTAACCGCCTGATAGACACCGCATACCTTGGTAAACAAGCCGGAGGTATTGCATTCTGGAAAATTGAACGATAAAAAAGACTTAAATTTTTTCGTCAATTCGTTTCCGAAATTAAAAGCAAATACTACTTTTGTACTCCGAAATAAAGCTGGTCTATGGTGTAACTGGCAACACGTCTGGTTTTGGTCCAGAAGAGTCTAGGTTCGAGCCCTAGTAGACCAACAAAAAGCTTCACAGAAATGTGGAGCTTTTTTTATGCCCAACCTCAAAGTTTTCTTTTAATCATACCCATTTAATCATAGGCCGTCTATCATCTACTAATAATTTTACTTTTTATGATAGAATTCATAAAAGAAGAACTTATCTTCCCTTCATTTTTATGAAGCCATTACTCTTTATCACTTTACTTCTTTTCCCATTTTGCTCAATAGCGCAAAAGGTAGACAGAACTGAATCAGTTTCACTGCTTTTTATAGGTGATATTATGGGGCATTACGCCCAAATAGAATCTGCGCTAGATACCACAACAGGTACTTATAGTTTTGATAGAATGTTCCGTAAAGTGAGCCCATTGATTCAAAAGGCAGATTTTGCCATTGCTAATCTTGAAGTTACTTTGGCAGGCACACCTTATAGCGGCTATCCTCGGTTCTCTTCTCCCGATGAACTTGCTGTAGCTGCTAAAAAAAGTGGTATAGATATTCTTCTTACCGCAAATAATCATGCCAGCGACCACAACCTCAAAGGCATTAAGCGCACCATTAATGTATTAGATTCTATTGACGTTAAACATACAGGCACTTTCTTAGACAAAGCCCACAAAGACAGCTCGAACTTAATTATCATGGAAAAGGGCTCTATTAAGGTTGGACTATTGAACTATACAGAAAGCACCAATGGAAGAAGAATACCCAAACCAGCATTGGTTAACCTTACGGATACTACAGCCATGAAAAACGATATAGAAAATGCTTTTAGCAAAAGCATCGATAAGCTTATTGTTTTCTTGCATTGGGGTATTGAGTATGATTCTGCGCCTTCTAAAACACAAAGAGAAACAGCTCAATTCTTATTCGAACAGGGTGTTGATATTATTATTGGAGCGCACCCACATGTGATTCAACCTATGGAGTTTACTCAGGGCAAGGGAGGTAATAAAGAACGTTTCATCGCCTACTCATTAGGGAATTTTGTTTCTGACCAACGCACCCGCAAAAGAGATGGCGGTGCTATGGTAGAAATCATTATTTCGAAAGAAAACGGACTGAGTCAAATTACAGATTACGGCTATCACCTTACTTGGGTAAACAAACCTATTATCAAAGGAAGAAGGAGCTATGAAATATTGGTTTGTAAAGAGTATGAAGACAATGATTTTAAAGGACTTACAGAATACTCAAAAAAGAAAATGAAGCTATTCATCAAAGACTCACGCGCCCTTTTAGACTCGCTCAACATTAATGTAAAAGAGAAACAAATGCGTTAGTTATCCTTAAGCAGCATTCAAATAATAGCCACTTATTCATTCCGCTTTTTTGATTAAATTCAGCCTCATAATTATTTAAAACAAAAGAATGAAGCGCGCACTTTTCCTCCTAATTTTCTCACTCATCACTTTTATCAGTTACAGTCAGAAGAAACCCGCCTATGTGATTTATACTGCTACAGGCAAGAAAGTTTCTTACAAGAAAATGTTGAAGACATTAGATAAGAAGGACATTATTCTATTCGGAGAACTGCACAACAATGCCATAGCCCACTGGATGCAATACGAAGTAACGAACGACTTAAGTGCATCGAACAGCATGATTCTAGGGGCGGAAATGTTTGAAGCTGATAATCAGAAGCCACTGAATGACTACTTGGCTGGAAATATTGATGCAAAAGCATTAGACACCTTGGCCAGACTTTGGCCCAATTACAAAACTGATTACGCGCCTCTAGTGGACTTAGCTAAAAAGAAACAACTCCCCTTTATTGCTACGAACATCCCAAGAAGGTATGCAAGTATGGTAAACAAAAGTGGGTTTAATGTATTGAATACACTTTCGGCAGAAGAAAAATCGTGGATGGCTCCCCTACCAATGCCTTTCGATAGTGAGCTACCTACTTACAAAAATATTCTAGCTATGATGGCTGGCCACGGTACACCCCAATTGGTAGAAGCTCAAGCTTCTAAAGATGCTACCATGGCGCATTTCATTTTAAAGAATTACCAGCCAAGTCACACCTTTATACATTATAATGGCTCATACCACTCTAATCATTATGAAGGTATTCTTTGGTATTTGAAAAGAGAAAGAAGTGATTTACAATACGCTACAATCGCTACGGTAATGCAAGATGATTTGAACAAGCTATTAGAAGAAAATAAGCTTATGGCCGACTTCATTATTTGTATTGACAGCAACATGACAAACACTTACTAACCTGAACTCTATAATTAAAACAGTGATTTTACAGGTATAACTGAACTTTCTTATTTGAAACCCCTCCAAAAGTTCTTATTCACAGTCCATATGAACTCATTTACTACCAATGAATACATAGCACTAACTTTTGGAGGGTTCTTGCTTTATTTAAAGAAGAGTTCAGGTTAGAAAGCTAAATAAAGTTAACCTCCGGACAGTTACGCCCTATAATTCAGTGTAAATGCGATTGTTAATACAGATTTTCTTATAAATTATCGTAACTTTGCACGAGCGTAATGATGTAAATACCCTTCAAGTAATTCCCCTATCGTATGATTTTCTGATTTCCATCAGCTTTCTACGAACAAGCCACTTACTAACTGCGTATTTCTTTACCCCCCTTGGTTGTTTGAGTAGAGCAATCATTGCATCATTTTTAACAAAAACACTGAATGGCTAAATCACAAGAAACATTTAACAAAAAAGAAAAAGAGAAGAAGCGTTTAAAGAAACGTCAGGATAAGCAGCAAAAGAAAGAAGAGCGTCAGCAGAACTCTCAAGGCGGTGGACTGGATAACATGATTGCTTATGTGGATGAAAATGGAAACATCACAGATACTCCTCCAGATCCAACAATCAAAAAGAAGAAGATCGATGCTAAGAGCATTGAAATTGGTGTTCCAAAAAGAGAAGATACTGTTGAAACGGTAAGAACAGGCCGAATCGAATTCTTCAACGATCAGAAAGGTTATGGCTTTATTAAGGAGCTAGAAACACAAGAAAAATTCTTCGTTCATGTAAACGGACTTATTGATGAAGTTCGTGAAGGCGACAAAGTATCATTTGAGCTTGAGCGTGGGATGAAAGGCATGAATGCGGTTAGCGTTAAGAAAGTGTAATTCCCCATTACACTTAAAAAGTCCATTCTAAAACATACGATTAAATTCCTTTACTCATTTATGAGTGAGGTTTTTAGTCGGTTTTAACTGGCCTTAAAACACCCTAAAACAACACTAGATAAAAGCAAAAATCCCCAATTAGCATTTCTAATTGAGGATTTTCAATATCTACCTCATCAAGAGGCATGTGATCTTATGTTACTTAACTAATCACCGAACCCGGATTTACCTTTTCATTTGGCTGAATTAGTCTCAAGTTTCCTTCGGCATCTTCTGCCATTAGAATCATTCCTTGCGACACAGTACCCATCATTGGTCGTGGAGCCAAATTGGCAATAATAGTAACTTGTTTCCCAACCATTTCTTCAGGAGAGTAGTGCTTGGCTATTCCACTCAAAATGGTGCGTTTATCAACGCCAGTATCTACTAAAAACTCAAGTAATTTATTCGATTTGGCTACTTTCTTAGCTTCTAGAATCGTCCCAACCCTGAGATCCAACTTCATGAAATCATCGAATACTATGGTCTCTTTTAAAGGTGTCAGTTCAATTTCCTTATTCTCCATTTCGTTTTGTTTCTTGGTGTTTTCTAATTTTTGAATTTGTGCGGCAATGGTTTCGTCTTCGATTTTTTCGAAGAGCAAAGCTCCTTGTGCTAACGATTGACCTGCACTAAGTAAATCTGGGTTTCCGGCTGCAGCCCAATTGAGTTGTTCCATTCCAAAAATTCCTCTCAATTTTTCCGCAGAAAAAGGAATAAATGGTTCGGCTACAATTGAAATGTTAGCCACAATTTGCAAGGCTATATTCAAGATGGTTGCTACCCTAGTTTCGTCTGTCTTAATCAGTTTCCAAGGCTCTGTATCGGCCAAATACTTATTGCCTAAGCGAGCAAGTTCCATCATTTCTGATTGCGCTTCACGAAAGCGATAACGATCGATAGAAGCACCAACCTTGGTTGGCAATTGCTTCAATGCCTCGATGGTCTCTGTATCGATATCGAAAAGCTCTCCTCTTTCAGGTACTTTACCTTCAAAATATTTATGTGTAAGCACAACCGCTCGATTTACAAAATTACCTAAGATGGCAACGAGTTCGCTGTTGTTTCTGGCCTGAAAATCCTTCCAAGTAAAATCATTATCCTTTGATTCGGGGGCATTGGCACACAAGGCATAACGAAGCACATCTTGCTTACCTGGGAATTCCTCTAAATACTCATGCAACCAAACCGCCCAATTTCTTGAAGTTGAAATCTTATTTCCTTCTAAGTTCAGGAATTCATTAGCTGGTACATTATTTGGCAAAATGTAATCACCATGTGCTTTTAGTATGGCTGGGAAAATGATACAGTGGAAAACGATGTTGTCCTTACCAATAAAGTGCACCAAATTAGTATCATCCGATTGCCAGTAAGGTTTCCAGTCTTTCCCCTGAGCTTCTGCCCATTCACGAGTTGCCGAAATGTAACCAATTGGGGCATCGAACCAAACGTAAAGCACTTTACCATCTGCTCCCTCTATAGGTACTTTAATCCCCCAGTCTAAATCGCGAGTCATGGCTCGGGCCTGCAAACCACCGTCAATCCATGATTTACATTGCCCCCAAACATTCGACTTCCAATCGTCTTTATGCCCTTCAACAATCCATTCTGTTAACCACTTCTCATAATCTTGTAAAGGCAAATACCAATGCTTTGTTTCTTTCATGATTGGCGTATTGCCACTCAAGGTAGATTTCGGATTAATCAGATCGGTTGGATTCAATGTAGCACCACAGTTCTCACACTGATCACCATAAGCTGAGGGGTGTGAACAACGTGGACAAGTACCAGTAATGTATCTATCAGCCAGAAACTGTTGAGCCTCTTCGTCAAAATATTGCTCGCTTACGCGTTCTTCAAATTTGCCTTCAGTATATAGCGTTTTGAAAAACTCTTGTGCAGTTTCGTGATGTATTTTATTTGAAGTTCTTGAGTAAATATCAAATGAGATTCCAAGCTCACCAAAACTATCTTTGATCATACCGTGGTATTTATCCACGATATCTTGGGGGTTAACACCGTCTTTGCGTGCTCTCATGGTGATGGCCATTCCGTGCTCATCTGAACCACAGATAAAGGCTACATCCTCTCCTTTCGACCTTAAATACCTAGCGTAAATATCGGCAGGCACGTAAACGCCAGCCAAATGCCCAATATGCACAGGTCCGTTGGCATAAGGTAATGCAGCCGTTATAGTATGTCTTTTGAATTCATTCTTACTCATAGGCTGCAAAGATAGTTTTTAGATATTAGAAGGAGGAAATAAGGTAAGAGATTTTGACAAGTTTGGCAGTAGATAATTACCAAAAGCTTGAACACAAAAAAAGCACACCCTTTGCAGAGTGTGCTTTGTATATCTAATAGGTAATTTCGATTAAAGTGAAATCCCCATAAAGCTCATAAATGCAATACCCATTAAACCAGTAATGAACATGGTAATCCCCAATCCTTTCAAAGCATCAGGAACGTTTGAGTATTTCAATTTCTCTCTGATCGCGGCTAAAGCTACAATGGCCAACAAGAAACCAGTTCCTGATCCAAAACCAAATACGGTAGCTTCGCTTAGAGTATAATCTCTTTGTGCCATGAATAACGCACCACCCAAAATCGAGCAGTTTACCGCGATAAGTGGCAAGAAAATACCTAATGAACCGTAAAGAGAAGGTGAGAACTTTTCGATCATCATTTCCACTAACTGCACCATAGCAGCAATAATAGCGATGAACATGATAAATCGTAAGAAAGATAAATCGATTGTAGCAAAGCTATCGCCCAACCAAGTTAATGCACCTTCTTTCAATACGAATTGATCCAATAGCCAGTTCATTGGTACTGTAATACCCAAAACGAATACTACAGCGAGCCCTAAGCCCATGGCTGTAGATACCTTTTTAGAAACGGCCAAGAAAGAACACATGCCCAAGAAATAGGCGAAGATCATGTTCTCTATAAAAATCGACTTTATACCTAAGTTAATTAAATCCATGATTGCTTCAATTAATGTTCTACGTAACCTGTTTTAGTTCTCTGTACCCAAATGATAAAGCCAAGTACCATAAAAGCACCCACTGGACTAACCATCAAACCGTTAGTGGCAAGGTTATCCATTCCAATAGCTTCGAAAACTGGGTAACCAAACACTTTACCCGACCCGAAAAGTTCTCTGAAGAAAGCAACAGTAAGGATAATCCAAGAGTAACCTAAGCCACTCCCAAGTCCATCGAGCATTGAATCGTATGGTTTATTCCCCAAAGCAAAAGCCTCAAGACGTCCCATCACAATACAGTTGGTAATGATTAGACCAATAAATACAGATAGCTCTTTGTACATATCGAATGCATATGCTTTCAAAACCTCGTTTACTAATGTTACCAAGGTAGCTACTACAGCCAGCTGTACAATAATCCTTACCCTTGAAGGAATGATATTTCTCATCAAAGAAATAATCAGGTTAGAAAGGATCAATACCATTGTTACCGAGATGGCCATTACCATTGTCGGTTTCATTTGAGTGGTTACTGCCAAGGCAGAACATATACCCAAAACCTGAATGGTAATTGGGTTGTCATCACTCAACGGATCTATTACGAATTTCTTCCTGCGCTTAGAAAAAATTGCTTCTTTCTTAACGATTGGTTTTTCTAAAGTTTCAGTACTCATATCCTCTTTGTTTACTGATTATTCATTGACATGGCATCTGCATTCGAATTTGCAGAGTGCTTATTAAAGTATGCCTGATAATACCCTAAGTAATTAAGTAACATTGCGTTTACTCCATTTGCTGTCAAGGTTGCTCCGGCCAAACCGTCTACTTTGGTATCATCTAATTTTGATGGTGGATTTCCTTCTCCCTTAATCATGGTTACAGAAACCAACTCTTGGTTTTCAACAATAGACTTACCTTGGTAACGCTCCTGAACTTCATCAGTTGTAATTCTGGCTCCTAGTCCTGGAGTTTCTCCTTTGTGTGAGAAAGTCACCCCTTTTATAGTCTCTAAATCTTCATTCAAGGCTACAAAGCCCCAAATTGCATCCCAAAGACCTGCACCATAAGTAGGTAGAATATAAGCAACTTCACTTCCATTTCTGTATTTGAAAACAGGGTATACTCTTTCTTCTGCTGGTTTTTTGTAATTCTTTTCAATGTTTACATTCTCAGCAACTAAAGGCTCTCCTTTTTCATTGGTAGTTACCAAATTACCTTCATAGTCTGCCACCTCTGAACTGATTACCTCTGCATAACGATCCAAAATTTCTTGTGGTGACATGTCACCTAACTTGGCCTTTTCCGCAGGAATTGCTCCCAGAATCTGTTTCTTAGTATCTAAATCTTGCGCCTTCTTTTGAGTTGGCCCTAAAACTTGAGAAACCCCAGACAATAACCCTCCTAATACTGCTGTGAGTATTAAAGAGAATACTATAATATATGTATTAGACTGTCGCACGTGCTAACCTCCTTTTCTTATTTGCTTGAATTACATAGAAATCAATTAGCGGGGCAAAAACGTTCATTAATAACACCGCCAACATAATACCTTCTGGGTAAGCTGGGTTTACTACCCTAATCAATACGCTGAGCATACCAATCAAAATACCGTAAATCCATTTCCCTGTTTCAGTATGGGCTGCCGACACAGGGTCAGTTGCCATAAACACAGCACCGAATGCCAAACCACCCATTACCAAATGGTAATGCGCTGGCATATCCATAAAAGGATTGATTCCTGCTGCATTGAATATTGCCCCCATAATAAAGGCTCCACCGAATACACTTACAATAATTTTCCAACTTCCTACACCTGTAGCGATCAGAATTAGTGCTCCTACTAACACCCATAAGGTGGAAGTTTCACCGATTGAGCCTGGAACTAAGCCCATAAACAGGTTATTAAAACTGAAGGTGTCTCCCAATGCAGAAACTACATTTCCTCCTGCTGTTGAGGTATCATAAGCTACGGCTAAAGCTGTGGCTCCTGTAAATCCATCTACTGGTGTTTTATCTGCCAGTTGCGTCCAAACCGCACCAGAAATTTGTGATGGGTAAGCAAAATATAAGAATGCTCTAGAGGTCATGGCAACGTTCAGAATATTCATTCCTGTTCCTCCAAAGATTTCCTTTCCAACTAAAACACCAAAAACTGTAGCCAATGCTACTTGCCATAATGGAATGGTAGCCGGTACAATTAATGGAATTAACATTCCTGTTACCAAGAAGCCTTCGTTGATAGGGTGTTTTCTAACTACCGCGAAAATAGCCTCGATAATACCTCCTGCGGCATATGACACCAAAACGATTGGTAATACCCAACGAGCACCAAAAAGGAAGTTTTCTAATGAAAGGAAAGTAGTTGCCTCTCCAATCGCAACGTGGTGTTGATACCCCGTATTAAATATTCCAAAGATCAGACAAGGGATCATGGCAATTACCACGGTCATCATCATTCTCTTCAAATCAATTGCATCCCTCACTTGCACTCCTTTATTTTTGGCAGTGCTAGGCGGTGAAAACATAAACGTTTCTCCAGCTTCAAACAGGTAGTAGAACTTTTCAAGTTTACCTCCCTTTTCGAACATCGGTTTTTGTTTTTCTAATAGGTTGTGTAAAAACTTCATCCTTATCCGTTTTGTATCAATTCTATACCCTCTCTTACCATATGTTGAACGTCATGCTTAGAAACATCAACGAATTCACATAAAGCAAGATCTTCCTCAATTACCTCATAAATACCTAAGGCTTCCATGTTGTCAAAATCTTCAGACAAAATGGCCTTCAGTAAAAATGTAGGGTAAATATCCATTGGAGTTACTTTCTCAAAAGTACCTGTTTGAACAAAGGCTCTGTCTTCACCATTGGTGTTAGAATCGAGTACGTATTCTTTGTCCTTACCATTCAAGAAAGAGAATAAGCCCCATGCTCTGTGGAAGCTCAGCACATCTTTCTTAGGCATAATCCAGCCCATGAATTCAGAATGATCTCCCTCAGGAATAACAGTAATGCTATTTGCATAGAAGCTCAAGTAACCGTCTTTCTCTATTTTTTCACCTGTCAAAACGTTGCCAGAAATATATCTCACATGGTCTTGTTTGATGTTTCCTTCAACAAGTTTATTGATGGCTCCTCCGCTGTAGGTTTTATAGTACTGAGGTGTTTTAACCTCTGAACCACAAACCGCTACTAATCTAGAAGCATCGTATTTTCCTTGGCTAAAAAGCTTTCCGATTTGAGCAACACCATAAGGTGTCACAGTCCACACAATATCACCTTTATTAATAGGATCTAAGTGGTGGATTTGAACTCCCACGTTTCCTGCTGGGTGTGGTCCTGAAAACTTATTATGCTCAATACCTTCTACATTGGCAAATACTTTAGATACTTCTGCATTCAGGTTGTGATTCAAATGAATTTTACCCTCAGTAAATTTCTTAAGAATATTGATTCCTGTTTTAAAAGCATCCTCTTCACCTTGCAAGGTAAAAGCTATATCAGCAGCCAATGGATGGGTATCGAAAGCCGAAATATGAATCGCCTTAGGGCTATCATTTTCATTGGCCACAACACCGAAGGGGCGTTGAATAATGTTTGGCCATACACCAGATTTCATCATCTGAGCTTGAGCTTCTTCTCTGCTCAATCCAGTAATGTCTGATGGGCTGTAGGACTGAAACGATTCGTATTCGATCGTTTTATCGGCTAGGATTTTGACTTCGAGGATTTTCCTTTTGGCACCTCTTTTCACTTCGACAATTTCACCACTCACCGGTGAGCAATACATCACGTTCTCCTGCATCTTGTCGAACAAGATCGGAGTTCCGGCTTTAACGTTGTCGCCCTCGTTAACAAGTAACTTCGGACGCTTCATTCCAACAAAGTCGGTGGGTTTAATTGCAAACGTTTCTGGATGAACGGAATCAGCAATTTTATGTGCTGCTTTTCCTGCCAGATTGATGTCAAAGCCCTTTTTAAGCTTTATAATTTTGGACATACTCTTTTAATTGCGAATCAATAGTTTGATCAAATGTTGGGGCAAAAGTAAAATATTTACCGTCAACAAAAAGCCTTTATCTAGCTTTTCGAGGCGCAATTTAGTCCAAAAAAAATGGTATGAAAAGTATTAGTATAGAATTATGCGACTGGTAGTTTCTTAAATGATTTTTCAATAAAGCTACTCACCTGTTCCATAAGCCACATTGGAGTAGATGTAGCACCGCAAATCCCAACCCTATCTTCTTCTTTGAACCATGAAAGATCTATTTCTTCCTCAGACTCAACAAAATAGCTTCGCTCATTTTCCTGCAAACAAACACTGTAAAGCGCTCGCCCGTTCGAGCTTTTCTTTCCGCTAACAAAAATTATTACATCTTGGTCTTTTGAGAAATTTTGGAGTTGCGGTTCTCTATTTGATACTTGACGGCAAATACTATCGTTCGCGCTAAAGTCTATCTCTTTAAAATCACCCTTTGCTTCTTTTATTCTATCTTCAATCATCTGACGAATTCTATAGAAACCTTTAGTACTTTTTGTGGTTTGGCTGTACAAAGTAACTGGACGACTGAAGTCAATTTTATCGAGGTCTTTATCCTCCATAATAATTATAGCCTCATTGTTGGTCTGGCCTGTAAGGCCAATCACCTCGGCATGACCTGTTTTTCCATAAATCACAATTTGCCCGTTCACATCTTGCATACGGTCATAAGCCATTTTTACGCGGTTCTGAAGTTTGAGCACAACCGGACATGAAGCATCCACCAATTCGATATTATTATCCATGGCTAATTGATAAGTTTCTGGTGGCTCACCATGGGCCCTGATCAATACTTTGGCGTTTTTAATGCTTTTTAATTCTTCCCTATCAATAATTTTCAGGCCTTTGGCATTTAGGCGATCTACCTCCATACCGTTATGAACTATATCGCCAAGGCAATATAATTCACTCTCTTTCATTTCATCTTCCGCCATCTGGATAGCAAATTCTACCCCAAAACAATAGCCTGAATTTTTATCGATTGTGACTTCCATACTAATTGATATCTAGCCTTCTATCTGTTCGTTCGCCAAAGTTAACACCTTATTCACTTGATCTTCAAATTCCAAATGCGAAGTATCAATTACAATAGCTTCTGGTACTTGAATCAAAGGACTTTCTTTTCTGTTGGAGTCCTGCAAATCTCGTTCCCTAAAATTCTTCACAATCTCTTCAAGCGATGCTTTCTCTCCTTTTTCTTCTAATTCAGCTTGCCTTCTTTTGGCCCTCGCCTCATCACTTGCTTTCATGAAGATTTTGAGTTCTGCATCTGGAAAAACCACCGAAGCGATATCTCTACCATCCATTACTACACCTCTGTATTTGCCCATTTCTTGTTGTTGGGCTACCATGGCTACTCTTACCGCTTTAATGGCAGCTACAGGGCTCACAAATTCTGAAACATACATTTTGCGAATCTCTTCTTCAACATAGGCTCCATTCAAAAAAGTTTCGCTTTTACCTGTTTGTGGGTTATGCCTGAAATCAATACTTATCGCTTCAAGAGCGCTCATAACTTGAGCCTCATCCTTAATATCTACTTTATTCTGAAGCATATATAAGGTTACCGCCCTGTACATCGCTCCGCTATCTATAAATTTATAGGCCAAACGTTTGGCTACTTCCTTCGCAGTACTACTTTTTCCGCAACCTGAGAAACCGTCAATGGCAATATTGATCTTCTTCATTCAAAATAAATTTCGGCAAAGGTAAGAAGTTTGATGAAGGGGTATAAAGAATCAAAACAAGGATTTGAGTTAAATAGAAATAAAACAATTGAAACCTCACCCAAACTCTGCCGAATCTGGTAGCCCTTGGACTGTTAAGGAAAAAACATCGTTCCGTGCATAATGTCCAATTGGGTCGAAATCGAGCTTACTCTTTATTACTTCATCAATGCTGATTTCAGCGGTAAGTATTCCTTCTTCATCCCACAATGGCCCTGCTAAAACCTCACCTGTTGGCGACACAATAACAGAACCTCCACGGCTCATCACTTCTGGCTGGTGATCTAAATCAGCAATTCCAGGCAAATCAATAGGATACATTGACTTGGTCACAAACTGATTGCAGCCCATTACAAAACACCTGCCCTCCAAAGCAATATGCCTTAAGGTATGCTGCCAACTTTCACGGCTATCGGCTGTGGGTGCCAAATAGAGTTGTACGCCTTTTTGGTACATGGCCGTTCGCGCCAGCGGCATATAGTTTTCCCAGCAAATCAGCCCTCCCATTTTGCCCAAAGATGTATTAAAGGTTGAAAGGGTTGAACCATCTCCTTCTCCCCAAACAATACGTTCAGCAGCGGTAGGTTTAAGTTTTCGATGCTTGCCCATGAGTTCACCCTTTGGGTTAAAATAAAGCATGGTGCAGTACATGGTTCCTGAAACCGTGTCCTTTTCATTCACGCCTATTACCAAAAATAAATTGGCGTTTTTGGCCATCTCACCCAATTGATTAGTTGCTTTACTCGGTACCTCAATGGAGGACTTCCAGTAACGCAACCAAGTTTCGCGTCCTTCTGTGCTTCTGCTACCCACCACAGTACCGAAGCTCAAACCTCGAGGGTAGGCAGAAATAAAAGCTTCTGGAAACAGCGCTAGTTGAGCTCCTTTACTAGCAGCCTCGGTAACCAAATGAGCCACTTTTGCCAAAGTTTTCTCTAAATCGAAAAGCACGGGTGAGGCTTGAACCACCGCAGCAATGAATTTTGTAGACATGGCTGAAAGTTATAAAATTTGAGAATGAAATTACGATTTAAGATATTGGAGCAGTCCACTACCCCACCCTCGTTCTTCTTCTCAACTTCGAAATACGGTCTTTGTAATAAAGTTTAAGCTCGTCCAGAAATTTCATTGGTTCTGGGTATTCCGTTAGCACCTTGTAGGTGTATTTTCCTTTCACTTCATCAATAATTTTCTCAAGCCTCTCTTTCTCCTTTTTTAGAAACTCGCCTTTAGACCGTTGATCAACCTTAACTCCGCTGTGTTCCGCAATATTTACCAATGTATTACCACTAAATATATGAGCATGGTAATCCTTCAACGCGTTTAAATCTCCAGTTTGATAAATATGAATGAGCTTTGTAGTTACCTCCGTTGCTAAATCCGCTTGCCCTTCATTCATATTAAATTTATCGGGATGCACATAAAGCATGGCTTCTCTATAAAGTCGTTTTCTTTCCTTTTCATCCACTTCTGAAACATGGACTTTAGCAGCTTTGGGCAAGGGCTTTAATGAGGTTGGTGGCGTGTAATTCTTCCCTCGTTGCTTTTGTGCAATTCGCTTTTCCTTCTTCGCTAACTTCTGCTTTTTATAAAGCACGGTTAGTTCTTGAACCTCCACCAATTCATTGGACAATTCAGACCTAAGAATAGATTCAAAGGCAAACACTTTTTGTTCTAATACATCTAGCTGTTTTTTCAAAGCATCAACCTCAGCCTGCAATAGCAGTTCATTTTGGCTATAAGTATTGATTGGGTGATTTTGCTCTGACATTAGATGTTTTCAAAAACCAAAGTTGAGAAAGTATCTACAAATAGCCCAATTCAATTATCTCAACTTATTCGTTCGGACTTTCAATAAAGAAAATAATAATTACATTAAATCATTATATTAGCGAATCAACTTTATGTATCACCATTAAAAATTAAATCATGCTCTTATTAGGTATGCCTGGAGGGATGGAAATGTTTTTCCTTTTATTCGTTTTAATACCCGTAGTTTTATGGATAACAGCCTTAGTCGACTGCCTCAAAAGCAACTTTTCAGGAGACAGTAAAATCATTTGGGTTTTGGTCATTATATTCCTACCTGTTTTAGGTTCGATCTTATACTTCCTCGTTGGACGAAATCAAAAAATAACTTAGCCCCAAACGAATTCAATGCTTCATCTTAGAACAATGTCTGAAAACGATTGGCCCATGGTTGCGAAAATCTATGGGCAAGGTATTGCAACTGGTCAAGCTACATTTGAAACGGAAATTCCAAGTTGGGAAAAATGGGATAGTTCACATTTAAAAGCTTGTCGTTTTGTGGCAGAAAAAGAAGGTGAAGTTGTAGGTTGGGCAGCCTTAAGTCCCGTTTCTAGTCGCTGTGTTTACGGAGGCGTTGCTGAAGTAAGCGTTTATGTTTCAACAGCACATTTAGGGCAAAAAATCGGGAGTCAGCTTTTAAAACAACTGATATTAACCAGTGAATCCGAAGGGTTTTGGACGCTTCAGGCTGGTATTTTTAGAGAAAACAAAGCCAGTATTAAACTTCATACTGCTTTAAGCTTTAGAGAAATTGGTTATCGCGAAAAAGTAGGGCAAATGAATGGGGTTTGGAGAGACACCATTTTACTTGAGCGTAGAAGTAAACTTTTTCAGCATTAGATTCAGAAAGTCACAACATCATCCACATTTTTTAACACTCTAATTCATACGAATTCTTACCCTTCACATCATTCGGATTGGCGACAAAACTAAAACGCCCTATTTTGTCAACACTAACAACCACATCAATTTGAATTTTATGAAATACATTTCGAGAAGCCTAGCGTTGGTGGTAATTCTGCTTACCTCCATTGCATTTACAGGTTTTGCACAAACCGATCCCGTAAAATCGGACACCAGCAAAACAAACAAGAAAAAGAAAAAAGATTTACCTCTTGAGCCTGGGAGAACTTTTGATTTCGACCTCACAGAAGGCTCGTGGATTTCTTTGGATGTAAGTCCAGACGGAAAAACCATAGTGTTTGATTTTTTGGGTGACCTATATACTATACCTATTTCTGGCGGAAATGCTACTCAAATCACTAAAGGTATGCAGTTCGACAGCCAACCAAGGTTCAGCCCAGACGGTAAAAAGGTAATCTTTATATCTGACGAATCTGGCGGGGAAAATGTATGGACTTACGACTTTGCTACCGACAAGAAAAACCAAGTCACGAAAGGCAATTCCAATGCTTATCAGTCTCCGGAGTGGACACCTGACGGAAAATATATGATCGCCTCAAAAGGTGGCGGGTCACATAAGCTTTGGTTATATCACGTAGAAGGTGGTTCTGGAACAGCTTTAGTGAGCGAACCTAGTAATATGAGAATGGTAGAAGGCGCATTCGGAAAAGACGACCGTTACATTTGGTTCTCTAGAAGAACAGGTTCTTCACAATACAACGCAAGTATGCCGCAATACCAAATGGCAACTTACGACCGCGAAACGGGAGAAATCACTGCACAGTCTTCTCGATACGGATCGTCCTTCCGACCTACCCCTTCTACTGATGGAAAATGGTTAGTATACGCAACCCGCCACGATGCAGAAACTGGCCTAATTTTGAGAGATTTAGCCACAGGAGACGAAAGTTGGTTAGCCTACCCTATTCAGCATGACGATCAAGAATCACGTGCATCGAGAGACGTTTTGCCAGGTTTTTCATGGACACCAGACAATAAAAGCATTGTAATTTCTTATGGTGGAAAAATATGGAAGATCAATGTAGCAACGAAAAAAGCTCAGGAGATTCCTTTTAGAGTAAAATCAAGCATAGAGTTAGGCCCTGAATTGGATTTTGATTACCCAATTTCAGATTCAGAAGAATTTGTGGTTACTCAAATTAGAGACGTTGCCCCTTCGCCAAATGGAAAGCAAATGGCCTTTACCGCCTTAGACGAGCTTTATATTATGGACTTACCTAATGGAACTCCTCGAAAATTAGTGAACATTGGTGAATCTCAAGCTCAGCCAGCATGGTCGCCAAATGGCGAATGGATTGCCTTTGTGAGTTGGAAGGCCGAGGGCGGAAAATTATACAAGGTTCGCCCGAATGGTCAAAACCTTACGCAATTGAACAAAGATAATTCTGTTTACCAAAGTCCCGTTTGGTCAAATGACGGAAATAAAATCGTTGTTATTAAAGGTTTAACACAAGACTTTAAGGAAGCACTTCAGCGCACAGCTTTTAGAGGTACGAGCGACTTGGTTTGGATTTCGGCCGATGGATCGAAAGATAACTTCATTACATATACAAACGGAAGAGCTAACCCACATTTCGTTAAGTATTCGGATAGAATCTATTTATCAAGTGGCAGAGGTTTATCTTCAATTCGTTGGGATGGAACAGATGAAAAATTTCATGTTCGAGTTAGAGGAAAAGCAGCCGCAGGATCGAGCAATGCTCCAAATGCCTCATGGATTCGTATGGCACCAGAAGGCGACCAAGCCTTGGCCGAAGTTGTGAATGATTTATTCGTAGTAACTGTACCACAAGTAAGTGATGAAGCGCCAACGATTTCGGTTTCAAACCCAGCGAATGCCGCTTTCCCCGCGCGTCAGCTCACAGATATTGGAGGGCAATTCCCGGCTTGGAATGCAGACGGAACTAAAGTACACTGGGCCGTAGGAAATGCACATGTGGTATATGATTTAGCCGCAGCTAAAGCTCTTGAAGAAGACAATAAAACCGAAGAGGACAAGGAGAAGAAAAAAGAATATGAACCAGTAGAAAATCGAATAAGTGTAAAGGTTAAAAGAGATACTCCTCAAGGTTCTATTCTATTAAAGAACGCTCGAATCATTACCATGAAAGGTGATGAAGTGATTGAAAAAGGAGATATTTTAATTGAAAACAACCGCATTAAGCAAGTAGGCATTAACCTTACGGCTGACAGGAAAACCACCGTAATGGACATGGCCGGAAAGACGATTGTTCCAGGTTTTGTAGACACTCATTCCCATTTCCGTCATCCTGTAAATCTTCATAGAGGAGAGTTTTGGCCATATCTTACCAATTTAGCCTTTGGGGTAATCACTACACGCGACCCCCAAACTGCCACCACAGATGTACTCACTTATGGAGACTTAGTGGATGCGGGTAAGTTAATTGGCCCAAGAATTTATTCTACCGGCCCTGGTATTTTCGGTAGCGAAAACATTAGTAGCCTAGAGCATGCTCAAAAAGTAATGAAACGCTACAGCGAATATTATAATACCAAAACGATTAAAATGTATGGTGCTGGAAATCGTCAGCAAAAGCAATGGATCATTCAGGCTGCTAAGGAGCAAAACATTATGCCTACTACCGAAGGTGGATTGGATTTTAAAGCTAACCTTACCCAAGTTATAGATGGCTACCCAGGGCATGAACACACCTTCCCTATCTTTCCATTGTATAAAGATGTGATTGATTTAGTTTCATTTTCACGAACAGTTTATACCCCAACATTGCTAGTAGCTTACGGTGGCCCTTGGGCAGAAAACTACTACTATGCTACTGAAAATCCACATGCTGATCCAAAACTAAATCGCTTTATGCCGCATGAAAATCTTGACTCTAGAACTAGAAGAAGAAATGACGGCTGGTTTATGGAAGAAGAACATGTTTTTGAAGACCATGCGTATTTTGTTAAAGATTTAGTAGAAGCTGGCGGAAGAGCTGGTGTAGGTAGCCACGGCCAATTACAAGGTTTGGGTTATCATTGGGAACTTTGGGCGATGCAGTCTGGGGGGTTGAGTGAACTGAACACACTTAAAGTGGCCACTATTTTAGGAGCAGAAGCCATTGGTTTAGACACTGACCTAGGCTCTATTGAATCGGGAAAATTAGCTGATTTGGTTATTTTGAATAGTAACCCTCTAGATAACATCAAGAACTCTAAAGACATCAGTCATGTAATGAAAAATGGCAGACTGTATGATGGAAATACGCTTGATGAACTTCACCCAACTAAAAAGCCACTTCCTAAAATGTGGTGGATGGATGTAACTCCAAAAAATTTACCAGGAGTGAAAAAATAGCCCCATAACTTAAAGCGAATTGAAAAATGGCCACAGCAGACAAATGTTGTGGCTATTTTTTTTGAATAAATGAAACTAACCCTGATGAAAAAGTGTATATTTACATGAATATTAAAGTAATTTTACACCAAACATATGAAAGAACAAACGCAAAATTCGTCCAACGTTCTCAATGAACCCGCAGTAATGTATGGGCATACAAATTACTATTCTTTGGCCGACCATGATATTTCAAAAAATTACATCAAAGCAATTCTAGACATCTCAAAACTTACTCTAAATGAGCTGATGGCTATTATTCCTATCTCCATAGATACCTACAAGCGTAAAACAGAGTTTAACCCGGCAGTTACTGAAAAAGTACTCGAGATAGAAGAGGTTTACCGAACAGGGCTCAGCGCCTTTGGCGAGGGCTTTCACACTTGGATGTCTACCGAAAACGTGGCCTTAGGGGGAGTTATTCCTAAAAAACTGCTCTCCAATAGTTTCGGAGTACGCAAACTTCTCGATGAAATTGGCCGCATGGAACACGGAGTACTTGCCTAATGCTTGTTTACAGAATTAGTAAACAAATCTATGCAAACGACCTAAGTGGAACGGGCGCTGGATTATATGGTGGTAGGTGGAATCCAAAGGGTGTCAGCCTTGTCTACACGGCAGGAAGTACTTCTCTGGCATGTTTAGAATATTTAGTACATAATTTCCATGTTATGGAAAAACAAGAAATATGTTTATCGGAAATATTCGTTGCAGACGATTCTTCAATCGAGGAAGTTTCGCTTAATGACCTTCCTGCCGACTGGCAGACGAAAAAATATACTCCTCTTTCTACACAGAAAATAGGTTTCAACTTCTTTCATAGAGCAGAAGCCTACTTACTCAAAGTACCTTCGGCAATTGTTCCCAACGAATTCAACCTCTTGCTTAATCCTTCCCACAAATTCCACCGAGAAACATATATATTTAATCAAATCACCCCTTTCAGTTTTGACGAGCGACTGTTTAGTAAAAGATAAGCAAGGTTGTTCTTCCTCCGTAATTTCCTTTAAACAAAAAACCATGGCAGAAGGCTCTACCATGGCTTAAAATTAGCAAGCGAATATTCTTAGAGTCCGTAATGCGATCTATGTCTATCTGTTACACTTTTGTGGCTACTATCGATTCTACTGGTTTTAAAACTAGCCTGTTCAATTGTAGCAGGGCCAGAATTTGTTGGTGTGTCGAGCACTACATTCGGTTCCACTTCTGTCTTAAATAAATAAGGCTGTAGGTCATAATAATTGTACATGTTCCAAATAAACTGTGTGTACTCATCAACACCCGACTTGGTACTATCAATGGAAGGAGCCTTTTTCAGTTTATCCACATCTGCATTTAATATCACCTTTTTTTCTTCGTCAGAATCTAGGTAGAAAGCTCCAAAAGGAACAGGGATATGCTTTGAATCCATTCCCCAAAAACCTGTGCTCACTTTTAATAAAACATAGGCCACTCTTTCTGAACCTTGATGAATTATAACATCCTCAATTTTACCAATATGTTCGTGGGCGGGTGTTAAAACATCGCTGTTTTTTAAATCGGTAACTGATATAAAATAATTTGCCATTTCTCTTTTGTTTAAGTCCTACATTAATTTCATAGGCCTATTAAAGCCCTTCTTACTAATAGAAGCAAAGACCATGAAAACAATTTAAAATATCGGTTTTAGCGCTGTATAGACACTTTTTCAATTTTTCATTGAAGAAAATCTGTGGAATGATGATCATTAACCGATTGTTATTGGGTAAATAATTACACAAATTAGAGCTGCAGTAGCACACAGAAACTTTTAAAAACTTCTTATATTTTATAACATGGGATTATTCTGGGACCTTATTCAACACAGTCAAATATCAGATCAACAAAGCAAAACAAGTTCACTGGAAGATCGAGTAAGTCATTTGGAACTCGAGTTGAGACACACCCAAGAACTTCTAGTGAAAACACTAAAAACTTTGGAAGAAACTATTGGCAAAGATATTAACGGAGATGGCCATGTAGGCTAATCATTCCGCATGTAAAGTATCCGCTGGGTTATTCAACGCTGCTCTAATACTGTGGTAGGAAACTGTTATTAAGGCTATTAAAATAGAACCAATAGCAACAAATACAAAAGTGTACCCATTCACATCAATGGAATAAGCAAAGTTTTGCAGCCATTCTTTCATAGCTAAATAAGCAATAGGAACAGCAATTAAATTGGCAATCAGTATAAGCTTCACAAAATCTTTTGAAAGTAACTGAACAATGCCAAAAGTAGATGCACCCAATACTTTTCGCACTCCTATTTCTTTAGTACGTTGGGTAGCTAAAAATGCAGCAAGCCCAAAGGCGCCTAGGCAAGCAATGATAATAGCTAAAACGGAAAAGGAGGTAAACACCTTTCCGCTACGCTGTTCTGCTTGATAAAGCGCTCCAAATTCTTCATTTACAAAACGGTAAGCCAATGGGCGATCAGGAATAAACTTTTTCCATTGTGCATCCATAAAATCGAGTGTTGACTTTACATTGGCCGAATTGGTTTTTACAATTATCAGGTTAGATGCTCTCGCATTCAAATTACTTGCAAAAATGGCCAGTGGGCCAATTTCTTGATGCAGAGATTCAAAATGAAAATCCTTTACCACTCCTATTACATTGTAAATTGGGCCATTAATAGGTTGTAGCTGTTTGCCAATTGGATTTTCCCATTTGAAGATTCGAGCTGCTGCTTCATTGATAATTACGGCAGAAGAGTCTGAAACCACTTCTGGATTAAAAGCTCGCCCTTCTACCACTTCTAAGCCCATGGTAGAAATTAAATCATAATCGCCACGCAAATTTGGCAAAAGAAAGCGGTCACTGGCATCACCTGTAACATCTGTAAAAGTACCGCCAACCACCTGCCTGCCTGGGATGGTATTCACTCCGCTGACTTCCAAAATATTTGGATTATTAAGCAAGGCACTTTTAAAAGGATTGCTCTGCCCTCGAAGTAAATTAGCTCGCTCAATAACGACCAATTGATCCTTATCAAAACCTAAGCTCTTCTCATTCATATATTGTAACTGCTGATAGATTACAATTGTGCCCACTACTAAAATTGCAGACACAGCAAACTGAAAAATCACCAGCCCATTTCTTAACCAAGAATTCTTTGCACCGCCCGTAAGCTTTCCTTTCAGTACCGTAACAGACTTAAAAGCAGAAAGGTAAAATGCCGGATAAAGCCCAGCCGCAACACCCAACAGCAGCGAGAACCCAAGCATTGAAAACAGAACGAGAGGAGTAAAAAAAGCATTCAACTCAATTGATTTTCCAGCCAATTCATTAAAAAAAGGAAGCAATAAGGCTGTCATTCCTACAGCTAACACCAGCGCGAGCAAACACATAATTATTGATTCGGCCAAAAACTGAAAAACGAGCTGACCTTTTAATGCTCCTAAAACCTTGCGCATACCAACTTCCTTTGCTCTATTGGCAGAACGAGCCGTAGCGAGGTTAATAAAATTTACACAAGCAATTAGTAAGATAAAAGCAGAGATACCTGCAAATAGATAAACCGTAGAAGCACTTCCGTTTGGTTCTAGCTCCCATTGCAAATTAGAGTTGAGATGTATTTCAGATAAAGGTTGAAAAAAATAGCGATGTGCATTACCGGCTTCCTCATATTGCTGCCAACTTATTCCTAAAATACTCTGAATTTGTGGCTCCATATTTCGCTGTAAAACCTCTTGTAATTTTCGTTCTACAATAGGTACCGAACTTGCTTCCATTTTTACATAATTGTAAGCAACGTATGAGCCCCAAAATTGATTGTTATATAAACTTGGAATGGTGTTAAGAGAAAAAAGAAAATCGAAATGAAAATGACTGTTGCTAGGCAATGGCTCAACAACTCCTTTTACCAGCATTTGACCTATATTTTGCATTTCTAGCTGCTTGCCAATCACATCTGTTGATCCGAAATATTTTTCAGCCATTTCTGTAGTGATTACCAACGAATTAGGTTCGTTCAAAACCGTTTCTACATCACCTAAAATTAGCTTTGCTCCAAAAAAGTCAAAGAAGTTCGAGTCGGCCGCAATTACATTTCTCTCATCAAAATACTGGTCGGCCTTTTCGATGGTTACCGAACCAAAGCTATTGTAGAGTCGAGTAGCTGCGGTGATTTCAGGTAGTTCGTTATAGAGTGTCATACCCATTGGCATAGGGCTTCGGGCGTATTGAAAACCGTTATCGGGAAACTTTCGATCCAAAGCTATTCGAAAAGTACTTTCACTGTTCGGATGAAATTTATCATAACTCAACTCATCTACCACAAAGCTCACTATCAATAGACAGCAGCACATGCCAATGGCTAAACCAAAAATATTAATAAAAGCATAAGCTTTCTGTCTGAAGATACTCCTGAGTGCTACCTTAAAATAATTCCTTAACATGTTCACATACATTTTGACCTAAAATGAAGATATGGAACAAATAAATGTAAGCAGTTACTATTATTACGAATGGTCGGATTATTTGACAGAAACGACACATTGGCCGAACTAAAATGGTGGATCGGAGTTTGTATTGAGTAGATTGCGGCCTTAAAGGTTAGCATAATTCAAACCCTTTTAAATGAAGAAAATTACAGCTGAAAAAATCACCTTAGAAAAAGAGCAAGTTTTAGCGCTTCGGAAGTACGCAGAAGAGCACAAAACCAAAGCAACCATTCAAATTATCAATTCATTTCTACCTTTTATTGGCATCTGGATTTTAATGTATTTCTCCTTAGACATTAGCTACTGGCTAACCTTTGGTTTAGGCATTATCAATGCTTTTTTCTTGGTAAGAATTTTTATTATTCAGCACGATTGCGGGCATCAATCTTTTGTGAAAAACAGAACCGCACAAAAAATTATTGGCTACGCTTGTAGCTACTTCTCTACTATTCCTTTTAACTATTGGGCTAAATCACACAGCGTACACCATAAATTAAATGGTCAGCTTGAAATGCGCGACATTGGAGACGTGACTACCTATACTGTGGCTGAATTCAAAGAGTTTAGTAAAGGCAAAAGACTAGGTTACAGAATTTACCGCTCTCCAATTGTAATGTTCCTTTTAGGGCCAATCTACTATGTTTTCATTCATAATAGATTGGCTAAGATTAAACTTCCTGCCTTTAAAAGCGCCAAGAAAGGTGTAATCGTGAACAACATACTTTTACTTACCGCCTTTACGATTTTAGGCTTCACCTTAGGTTGGGTCAAATTTCTTTTGGTTCATCTTACTATTTTAGTCATGTTTTCGATCATCGCCATTTGGTTTTTCTATGTGCAGCACCAACATGAGCACGGTTATAAGCAATGGAAAAAGAACTGGGATTATGTTACTTCGGCCTTAAAGGGAAGTACTTATTATAAAATCCCAAGGGTGTTCAATTGGTTGACTGGCAACATTGGAATTCACCATGTGCACCATTTAAACCCGTTAATTCCAAATTATAATTTAAAGAAGTGTATTAAAGAAAACCCTTGGTTAAATCAGTTTCCAACTATAATTGGATTTAGAGATAGCTTAAAACTTGCTTCGAATAAGCTTTGGGATGAAACACAACAGCGCATGATTTCTTTCCGAGAATTCTACGAAATGGAAAAGCGCGGTCTAATTCCGGTACCTATACCAAATAAGTCAAACCACTAAACAGTATTTACATTTAATAGTATAGCTCAACCTTCAGGGTTTTGCTCACAAGCACCAAATTGAACAAAATTAAAAATTTGTTTGATTTGGTGTTTTTATATAATTATTATTAATCATGAATTACGAACTGACTGGGATTGCAAAAACTACTGCGAACTATATTAACACCACCAATCAACATGTTTTTTTAACTGGTAAAGCTGGAACTGGAAAAACCACTTTCTTAAAATACATTGTTCAAAACACCCATAAAAAGGTGGTAGTGGCTGCACCAACCGGAATTGCCGCCATTAATGCAAATGGAGTGACACTCCATTCTCTTTTGCACTTGCCATTCGGTGCTTTTATTCCCGAACGAATAACACCCCCAAATACTGGTAGTCAGGTAACCACCTTACTCAACCTGTTTTCGAATGTAAGGTTTAATGCCTCAAAAAGGGCAATGATTCGTGAGGTAGAACTTTTGATTATAGATGAAGTCAGCATGCTGCGTTCCGATTTACTGGATTGCATCGATCACATGTTGCGCTACCTCAGAAAAAACAGAAATGAGCCTTTTGGTGGTCTTCAAATATTGTTCATTGGCGATTTACTTCAGCTTCCGCCCGTGGTGAAAGATTCAGAGTGGAATGTGCTTTCGGCATATTATAAAAGCAGTTATTTCTTCGATGCACATGCCCTTCGCGAAGCCCCTCCTATTCATGTAGAATTAGATAAGATTTACAGGCAAACCGATGAAAACTTTATTCAAATCTTAAATCGTTTTAGAGACAACGAACAAAATACTGAGGATTTAGCTTACCTCAATTCGTTTTATAAACCTGAAGTAAAAGAAAAGTATGAAAGTGGATATATCTACCTTACCACGCACAACAGGAAAGCCGATGAAATTAACGCCAATAGGTTGGCAAACCTACAGTCGAATTTACATGAGTACAAAGCCGACATTAGTGGCGATTTTCCTGACAATGCGTACCCTACCAACCCCAAGCTTTCACTAAAACTGGGGGCTCAGGTTATGTTTATTAAGAATGATGCTTCAGGACAAGGCCAATTTTTCAATGGGAAAATAGGAACAGTTTCACAATTGCGTTCTTCTGAAATTTGGGTAAAGTTCGAAGACGGAAATGAGGTAGAAGTAGGCAAACACACTTGGGAAAATAAACGATACAAACTCAACGAAGCTTCAAACGAAATAGAAGAAAAGATACTTGGCAAATTCGAGCAATACCCATTAAAACTGGCTTGGGCGGTTACTATTCACAAAAGTCAAGGCCTTACGTTCGAAAAAGCAATTCTGGACCTTACGGATGCTTTCACCCATGGGCAAGTATACGTAGCACTTTCAAGATTGACTTCTTTAAATGGATTAATTCTCGCTTCTAGGTTGCCTGAAGATAGTTTTGAAAGAAGTCAAAGCATGAACGCCTTTATGGCTACAAAAAGTAGTGAAGACCAACTGGCCAGCGAACTACCTAACTACCAAAAGCGATATTACGCTAAATTAGCCGATACAACCTTTGACTTTGCCGGTATTCTGTATGCCCTAAGCCAACACGTTCAAAGCTTTGACAAGGACGAAAGTAAATCGGCCAAACAAGAATTTCTGGGTTGGAATAGAAGGTTTTTAGAAAGCACCCTTCCTTTACAAAAAGTGGGCGCTACATTTATTGGCGAAGTTCAGCGAATATTGACCATGGAGGTTTACCTGCCTCATTTGGCTGAGCGAGCAGAAAAAGCAAAAGGGTACTTTAATAAGGAACTAGAAAAACTCACCGACCTTTTAGACGAACACCAAACTGATATTAAAGCAAAGGTTAGAATTACAGAATACAAAAAAGAGCTTAAGGCTTTAGAGCAACTGTATTTTAACAAAAAGGCTGAAATTCAGCGTTTTCATTTATTGGTAGGTAATGCGTTGAAAGGTAAAACCCTTACAAAGGAAGAAATGCTCAGTTCTAACTTGTATAAAGAACGAAAAGTAGAAGCCGTTTCTAAAGGCAAAAAGTCGAAAACACCTACTGCCGAAATCAGCTTTGAGTTATATCAGCAGGGGAAAACCGTTGAGGAAATTGCTGAAGCCAGAGGTTTAGTTCCGAGTACAATCGAAGGCCATTTAACGCAATATATTTCGAGTGGAGAAGTGGACATCAAACGGTTGTTAAGTGAAACAAAACTTAACAACATTCTTTCGCTTATAACTCCTGAAACCACTGGCACACAAGAAATAAAAAGTAAACTTGGAGATGATTATAGTTATGGGGAAATAAGAATGGCCTTAGCTTTTCATAATGCTTCCCATTCTAAATAAACGGTACTTTCTCCAAGTCAAATCACAAACTTAAGTCTGGCGTTTGTAAGCTTATATCGAAGTTAAAGCTTTGTGTTGACTTTCTAGCTTCTGCATCAACTTTTCAAGGTTTAAATACTTTGAGGATTTCAAATAACCATCATCTTTATAGTAGGCAAAAATCACCGTTCGATCTTTAATAACATCAATCACCTTTTTTGAAATTTCCACAGGCAGTGCAGGACAGCCTTGACTACGACCAAGCCTTCCATACTTCTTTATCCAATCATCACTTACATATTTAGCATTATGCATTACTACAGCCCGTTTTCTCATTTGGTCATTATAACCTTTATCAAGTCCATCTAAACGCATAGAGTATCCTTTGCTGCCAACATAAGTTTCTGCAGTTAGGTAAAAGCCTAAGCTACTCGCATTGCTACCTGATTTGTTTGAGAAAACACTCGATTTATTACCACCTGTTGTCCGCCCATGGCTTACAAGTGTATTAAACAGCACCTTCTTTTTAGCCAAGTCAATGGTGTAAAATCGTTTCTCAGTACTGGTTTGAGTGAAGTCTATTATTGATATTAAATCCTTGGTATTCAAAAGTCCGTCTTGTTTCAAATTATAGAAACCGATCATGGCATATCGGAATGGCTCATAATCTAAATTCATCTCCTTCAAACCAACTGCCTGATAAAGAGAGTAGAGAGAATCTTCAAAATTTATTCGATTTAGGTTTCTTTCAAAGGTTTGGTGATAGGCAGGTATTAGAGCACCTCGGCTATCGCCTTCATCGAAATTTACATTGGTAATTTGGGGCTGTGTTTGTTCTTTAAGCTTTGGGTTACTTTTTTCAACTTCTTTATCAGTGTTTTTGCACGAGCAAACAGAAAGCAGTATTGCTACTGCTAATAGATTATATCTCATAAATTTTTAAGGGGTAGTAATTGGGAATTTTTCAATACAGATTCAAATTGCTTCTTAGCTACTAATTCAGGATCTCGACACCTGAACGGAAAACTAATTAATCTTATTGCCCTTTAAAAATGTTCTTTGTGAATCTACGTTAAATCAAAAATACATGCCCCTTTATTCAATCAACCTACTGGGTAGGTTGTAGTCAAACTTTTTATCGAAAAAAGAAGCCCCTCAAACATTAAGCTTGAAGGGCTGAATTAAAAGACCTAACTGTTTTTTATTCCATTATTTTCTGTCCTGAAAAGCTGTATTCCACATCCATATTTTTGCCTTTTCGCTTAAACTCTACATCATAGAATTTACCTTTTGTTTTGTGATCAACCCATTCAATTTCTGTAATATCATCTTTGTCGTATTCTTCTTCGATCTTATTCTGAACAACTGAAGGTAAGTCGGACCACTTAACACTCTTTTCGGTCTCAATCCAATTTCCATTCAAATCGTAATCAGCCCTGTACTTCTCACCTTTCAGTTTAAAGTTCACCTCTAAGTTACCTTTGTCATCCTCCTCCCAATCGGTGTCTTTACCGTTAGGGTATTGTCTCTGAAAGGTCTCAACCGCCTCATCAAATTTGCCCTTATTACCGTTGCTAGGGGCGCAAGCCGATAAGTAGAAAAAGTAAAGCAATATCATTAATTCCGGACGGTAAATTCTTTCAAAAAACTTATATGCAGCGTGTGATTTTATATGTTCCATGGTTATGTGATCTTTGATTCAAAACCTATAATTGCAAATGATTGACCAAAAGAAAAAAGCCTCTCTGAGGCCTTTATTAATGATTTATGAATTTCACTTAGCTCAATATGTGGAAAAAATTACTCAATAAACTCTCCCTATTTACTTCAAATTTTACTCACAAATTTAGTTTTCAGAATCATCTCTTTATTGAATAGCATACAAGTGTTTCAATTTATCGGCCTGAGACTTGTCATGACCATAAATATCTTTTCTAAAGTTCATCAATCCGTTTTCATCAACGAAAGCGGTTAAATAAGTAATCTGAACATGATAGTCCTTTTCTAAGTACACCTTTTTAGGCGTATTACTGAACATAGCTTTGTTGATTTCTTCTGAAGTCCATTCGGTTTGATCACGCAACAAGTATTCAGCTAATAACTCTGGTTTTTCTACTCGAATACACCCGTGACTAAATGCTCTATCGTAGCGGTTAAAAAGATGACCGCTAGGAGTATCGTGCAAATAAATACTTAAGTCATTGGGCATTATAAACTTGACCCGCCCTAAACTATTCGACCCACCTGGCTGCTGAACCACATTAAATGGAAAATTACTTGATGAATACTCAGACCAATCTACTTTTGAAGGGTCGATCTCTGTTTCTGTACTCCAACCTCTATAAAATTTGTAATTCAGCCTTGTGTAATACGCAGGGTCTTCTTGAAGTTTAGGCAGCATTTCTTTAGACTTAATACTGAAAGGCACCGTCCAAGTTGGGCTAAACACCAAGTACTTTAAAGTATCGGAAAAAATAGGTGTAGAAGTAAATTCAGCTCCAACAATCACCTTCATTTCAAGCGATTTTTCATTGTCTTGGTATACTTTCAAACTGTAATCAGGAATATTCACTTCGGCATAATTTGCTCCATATTCACTTGGCAACCATCGCATTCGCTCAAGGTTTAGTTCAATCTGACTCAGCTTATCGGCAACAGGAATGTTTAAAGCTGCTATAGTTTCCTTCCCCAAGCGACCATCTGGAGCTAAACCGTGTCGCTGCTGAAACTGCTTTACCGATGCCTGCAAAATTTCATCATAATATTTTGCATCTAAGTCGAAGTTGTTAAGATCATAACTCATTTCAAATGAATCTGTCGGCTTAGGAGTATTAAAAAATGGATCTGTAACAGATAACCTCTCTCTAATTTGCGGAATTGCTTCATGCATTTCGCCTGGCTCAATTACTTTGGTGTCACCTATATTAATGGCTGACCAACCACCGCTGGCTTCAATCTCACGGTATTTATTTAAATGTTCTAGAAGTTCAGCATACTTATGGTGTGTAGGAAAAGTATTTTCTAATTGAGCCTTGAGTTGTTCAGGAGTTTTTATTTTAACCAAATCCCTCAAAAATCCTTTGTTCTTTTTGTCCTTATGCCAATAACCACTCATTAGCTTTTCAGGCAAACGTCCGTTTTGAATATGGAAATTGTAAAGTAGATAATTGGCCGTCATTTCAATTTCCATTTCCATAACATGCTCTTTGCTAATACCTCTTTGAAAAAGGGAATCCACATTTTTAAGCTCGTCTACTCCATAATAATGAGGACTCAAACCGTGCGTATTACCAGAATTAATTTGCCTTAAGGCCTCGTAGAATATAGGTTTAGGGCTATCAGAGTAAAACCAAATGGATTGATTATTCCGCTGGGAGTATAAATTCCTGAGCCCATCTTTTATCTCCTCATAATAGTCCGAACCTTTTATTTTATGAAAAACAGTGTTTTCAAGCTCTAGTTCTGAAGGAGCTACTTTAAATGATCTATATTCAAATTCATCTTCAAGTTCATTCTCGATTTCGGTATTTTTTGAACCCACTATTAAAGATGAAACACTGAGAAGCACCGTGGCACCCATCAAAATTGCCAATAAACTAAGTATTCTATATTTCATAACTAGTGATTTTTAAGGTTAGTAGTTGTTCACCACGGCACATCATAGAGAAATACTATACCAACTAAGAAATTGGCGCTGAAGGGCAGTTTTAAAGAAAAGTTTCAATCAAAAAGGACAAAGCTTTACACGTTTTGAGGATTTTTTTACCCAAATAAATTTGGAGGGAGCTTGATAATGGAAAAACAAAGCAGAAGATATCTATGCTTTTAAACGAGACGAAATAAGAAGGAAAACAGACTATTTATAATGTGAACAATTTGGTGAAGTACCTGCTCAAAAAATAAAGGCAATAGCAATTGGGAAGAATGAGATCAATTGTGCTCATATTTGCGCAAATACCGTCTCTATTCATTACCAAATTGAGTATTCTTTTACCCATATGGGAAAGATTGGAACAACTTCAACCTCAAAAAACGGCTTTAATTAAGCTTTTCGCAGGTGGTACAAGAATTGAATATTAACAGCCAAATCAAATAACACTAAATCATGAAATCATCATTTAAATTAATAACAGCTATTTTTCTTTCGGGCGCTCTTTTATTCGGCTGCCAAGCAAGTAACTCAGTTAAAGGTGGAGCCATTGGCGCAACTGCTGGTGGAGTAATTGGGGGAGTAATTGGAGGTAAAGACAATACCGCTCTAGGAGCAATTATTGGAGCTACTGTTGGTGGTACCGCTGGTGCTTTAATTGGACGTAGAATGGACAAACAAGCCGAAGAATTAAGGAATGATTTGGAAGGAGCAAAAGTAGAACGTGTAGGAGAAGGAATTAAAATCACATTCGATTCAGGCTTAATGTTCGCCACCAACCAATCCACTTTAAATGTAAACACTAAGGAAAACCTTAAAGATTTAGCCGCTACGCTTCAGAAATACGAAGATACAAACGTGCTTATCGAAGGTCATACTGACAATACTGGTACTGACGAATATAACATGACCCTTTCTAAGAAAAGAGCAGCTTCAGTACAAGAGTATTTAGTAAGCCTTGGTTTAGATTACCAAAGGTTGGAAATAGCAGGCTATGGCGAAAGCCAGCCAATTGCCGAAAACGACACGAATGCAGGCAGACAAGCCAACCGCAGAGTGGAAGTTGCGATTTACGCTAACGACAAAATGAAAAGAATGGCCAAAAGAGGCGAACTTGAAGGAGGTGAATAAGCCCCTTCTATTCAAAAATAAAAAAATGCTTTGTGAGAAATCGCAAAGCATTTTTTTATGCGCTAGCTTCTCTGTTTTGTTAACTTGCAACAATGGAAGGCCCTAACCCCCAACTGCTAGTCGACTTGGTGACAATGAAAATGCCTTTCGGCAAATACAAAGGCACCACCCTGTGCGATTTACCCACTTACTATTTAGAATGGTTTGCCAAAGAAGGCTTCCCAGATGGCAAACTAGGCATGCTCCTTTCCACCATCTTTGAAATCAAAATCAACGGTTTAGAAGACTTACTTAAGCCGTTGAAGAATAAGAGAAGGTTTTGAAAGAGATTTATTTTTTCCATTTTTCAACCTATACAAAATGGTTCTTGATAATTTATTGAGTTTAGAATTGATTGTTGTCTTAACCTTGTTTTGCTTTCGCAACTTCTCCAATTTCCTTATTTTCTATAAAGAAGAAAAAATCAAAATATTGAGTTCAGCCTTGACTGACAACTTTAAGTTCATAGGTATTATGTTTAAAAGTGTTTTTAAGCTCTGGTGGACTGGCGATCAATTTAAGTTTGAAAAAAAGATAGCAAATGGATTGTCTTCATTGTTCTACTTTTCAATTATAGTTCTCACTATAACATTCTTGATTGGTTACATAATTTAAAACCCGATAAATCTAAAGAACTAGCTCCCCCCCCCTCTCCCAACCTTTCCAACCTAAGGCGGGTCTAACCGAGCAGAAAACCATGAAAATATGAAAAATTTATTATTTGCTTCTGCCATCCTCCTTTTCTCCTTTTCTTCTTGTTCCGATGAGCTAGACTGCTGCGTTCTTGAAGGTAATCCACAGAAATGGGAATTGGTTGAAATGACAGGTAGTTTTTCGCCTTCCATTACCACAGGGAACGACATGGATTGGCAAGAATATTATATTTTGAATACCAACACTGGCAAATTTACCAAATCCAGAACAAGAGAAGGTGTTGAAACCTCTGCCTCTGGCACGTTCGTTTTTAATTCTACAGAAGAAGAACATTCAATCAAACTTACCTACCCAAGCGACAACGAGCTTATCGCCAATTGTACAGGCGATTTAACCGAGGTGTTAATTATAGAATCAGAAAACACATTAAAAGGCACTTGGGCTCCTTGCGATGGGCCAGGTTTGAAATACCAGAGAACGAATAATTAAAAAGAGGATAAACGCTGAAAAACAATTCAGTTATTCAGCGAACTTTTATTCGAACTTGGCCATTAGGGTATGATATGATTACTCATGCAGAGTATTTCATTCTGTAAGCGCTAATAATGTTAAAACCTAATTTAAAAGCTTCGAGTACTAATCAACCCAAGCAAGCTTTACTTATCGCTGGTATTTTATTTATTGCCATCAACTTACGCCCAGCACTGGCCAGCGTGGGTCCATTGGTAAGCACTATTAGAGAAAGTACTGGACTATCGAATTCAATGCTGGGTTTGCTTACAGCCTTACCCCTTTTGGCATTCGGAGTAGTTTCAATGCTCACCACTCTTTTTACCAAACGGTTTGGAATGGCTGCTACTTTAGCTGGCGCACTCTTATTAATTACCATCGGCATTCTGGTTCGTTCAATTGATTTTATACCCGCACTGTACATAGGAACAATTTTATCAGGCATTGGCATTGCCTTTGGCAATGTACTTTTACCCAGCTTGGTGAAAAGAAATTTTGAGTCTAATTCTGGTCTCATCACCAGTTTATACTCTGGAGTTATGGCTATTGGAGCCGCTACTGCTGCTGGCATTAGCGTCCCCCTAGCTCAAAACGAAGTCTTTGGTTGGCGAGGCGCACTGGGCGTTTGGGCTCTTCTTTCTTTCGCAGCATTTTTTATTTGGTTGCCTCAAGTTTGGCGTATTAAAAAAGCGAAAAAACATCGTAATTTCTTAAAGGCCATGAAACACCTAACGCGCTCGGCCTTGGCTTGGAAAGTGGCAATTTTCATGGGTTTACAATCCTTCGCTTTTTACGTTATTTTGGCTTGGGTACCCGATATTCTTCAAAGCCGTGGTTTTGACGCTTCCTATTCAGGATGGATGCTTTCTCTATCTCAAGGCACTGGCGTTTTAGGCTCGTTGCTAATTCCCATTTGGGCGGGAAGAAAAAAAGATCAACGAAGTATTATTCTTATTCTCGTGCTTTTAGAAGCCATCAGCCTAGTTGGACTCATGTTCCCACAAGCAGGCCTTGTTCCCATTTGGGTTTCGTTAATAGGTTTTGCTTTAGGGGGAAGTTTTGGTCTAGTATTAATGCTTATAATTTTCCGCTCAGAAGATTCTGAAACCGCGGCAGAGCTTTCGGGAATGGCGCAATCAATTGGCTATTTGATAGCCGCCACAGGGCCAATTCTATTTGGTAGCATTTTCGATTTAACTGGAAACTGGTCTTACTCCTTGGTTTTTTTACTAGTTATTGCTTTACTAAAGCTTTATATGGGTTTAGGTGCAGGAAAGCCGGGAAAAATATCGCAGGAAAACTAGACGATTATTGCATTGTAGCCTATTCCTTTAGTTTAACACCTGGCAGCTTCACCAATCGATTAGGAAAATTAGAGATAATGCCATCAACACCAACTTCAATCAGTGCTTTCATGGTTTTTTCATCATCCACAGTCCACCTCCACACTTCAAGTCCAGTTTTGTGAGCCTTTTCTATATACTCCTTTGTAATTGGATTTCCACCCCCAGCACCAATCGCTTGAGCGTTGATAGCTTTAGCCATATCAATTGATCGTTCATTGGCAGAGCCTACCAAAAATAGAATCGGAATATCTTCGTCTAGCTGACGCACTTTTTCCAATGCTTCATAATAGAATGAAAAAACAATTACTTCGTCTTTCATACCCAAGTCATTGATAATATCGAGCATCTCTTTCTCCACTCCTTTCACTTTCAGTTCAACACACACCTTGATTTTCCCTTTCGAAATGGTCAGTGCTTCTCTGAGCGTAGGCACTTTTTCACCCTTAAACTCCTCACCAAACTTAGAAGAATAGCCCACCTTCACTTTACTCAGTTCTTCATAAGTCATTTCAGCAACCTTTCCTTTCATTCCGTTAGAAGAAGTTCGGTTAACCGAAGCGTCATGAATAACCATTAAAGAATCGTCTTTAGTTTTGTGAATATCTAACTCGTAATACTCAAACTGATGATCAATGGCTTTCTGAATGGCTGCCAAAGTATTTTCTGGCGCAATACCTGAAAAACCTCGATGGGCAATTACTTTAGTTTGGGCTAGAACGTTGGTGGTGAAAAAAAGCAGAACACAGAGAAAGGTTAACTTATTCATTTTACGAATGTGTTTTTATGAAGTAAGTGCAAATATAGAAAACTCAAATTGCCTGAATATTAACTGGGGTTTATGATACAACAACCCTTTTTTAAGGAAACTTTAAGGAAGTTCAGCATGCTCTATAATTTAACAAAGCATAAATTAGAGCATGAGAATTCTGATTGTTGAAGACGAGGTCGGGATTTCCAGCTTTGTTAAGCAAGGTTTGGAAGAAGAATCCTTCGTGGTAGATACAGCGGCAGATGGCAACCAAGGACTTATTTTAGCCCTAAGCAATGATTATGACTTGCTCTTGCTCGATTGGATGCTGCCCGGCCTAAGCGGCATAGAAATTTGTAGGCAATTCAGAAAAGAAAATAGCGCTACTCCTATCATTTTTCTAACCGCCAAAGATACAGTTCAAGAAACAATTTTCGGTTTGCAATCAGGTGCCAACGATTACATTAAAAAACCCTTTCACTTTGAAGAACTCTTAGAAAGAATCAGGGTTCAACTGCGTTCCACACCAAGTTCTTCGGAAAAATTGAGCATTGGGAACATAGTTTTGGATGTGAATGCCCACCAAGTGCATAAGGGAAATGAGGAGATTTTCCTTACGAAAAAGGAGTTCGCATTATTAGAGTATTTGCTCCGAAACAAGAACAAAGTTTGCCGCAGAACGAGGATTATTGAATCGGTTTGGGACATTCATTTTGAATATAATACTGGAGTAATCGATGTATACATTAACGCGCTTCGCAACAAACTAAAATTGAGCGAAGCTGAAAACTACATCCAAACTGTAAGAGGTATAGGCTATATCGCTAAGGAATTATGAAGTTGAATTTCAAAAATAGAATTGCCCTATATTATACCGTAGCAACAGCTGTTATTACAGCATTGGCTTTTCTTATTGTATTTCTAAGCGTAAAGAAAACGGTTTTCAGTAATCTAGATAAAGAGCTTTCTTATCAGGCCCAAAAGCACTCTAAGGAAATTATTATTGAAAATGACAGCATTCATTTTATGAACAAAGCCGAATGGGCCGAAAGAGAGCATCGTGAGGTGCAGGTAAACCCGGTATTTATTCAGCTAATCAATAATCAAGGGGAGTTAATGGATAAATCGCCAAACCTTAAAGAACAGCAACTCACTTTCCTTGAAGCGGTAAACAGCAACGACCACTTTAGCACATTCCTTGTAGATAGGGCCATTAGGCAAGCACAAATTCCAATTGAAAAAAATGGAAGAAAGCAAGGCTACATCATTACAGCTATTTCAATGGAGAGTTCCACAATGGTGATTAAGAACTTACAGAACACTTTATTGATTTCCTTTCCTATTGTGCTTTTTGGGCTTTATTTAATATCAAGTTCTTTGGCAGGCCGAAGCATCACTCCGCTTCAAGCCATTATAGATACCACAAACACCATTACAAAAAACAACCTGAACGAACGGGTTCCGCTACCGCCTAACAAAGATGAAATCTTTGAGCTTTCTTCTGCCATCAACGAACTTTTACAGCGTATAGAAAACGCCATTCAGCGTGAACGACAGTTTACTTCAGATGCTTCGCACGAACTGCGCACCCCACTTTCAACGCTCAGAGGCACTTTAGAAGTACTCATTAGAAAACCACGAACACAATCAGAATATGAACAGAAAGTGCAGTATGGCTTAAACGAAATAGACCGTATGGGCAATATTGTGGAGCAACTTTTATTACTGGCTAGGTTTGATTCTAAAAGTGAAATTGAAGAAAATCACCTTATTTCATTGGTAAGTTTGGTTGATGAAGTGCTCACTAGAAATGGCAACACCATTAGTCAGAAGAATTTAAAAGTAAATTTTGAAGTAAAGGCCGAAACCGAAACTCTAGTACCTCAATATTACGCCAGTTTGATACTGGAAAACATCATTATAAATGCCATCAAATATTCGCTTGAAGGCAAAACACTATCAATAGAAATTTCAGAAGAAGGAAAATATACGCTTTGTAAAATAAGCGACCAAGGTATAGGGATTAAGCAAGAAGACCTTAGTTCGCTGTTTAATCCATTTTTTAGGTCCGATGCTTTAGAACATAAACAGATTACAGGAGCTGGCTTGGGATTATCTATTGCTAAAAAGGCAGTAGATGCTATTGGTGCGCAAATTACTGTAGAAAGTAAAATCAATAAAGGCACCACTTTTACGATTGCATTTTTAAGGAAACCTTAAGTTTCTCTTATGAGAAGCCTAAGGAAACACATTATAGATTTGAGAAGTCAATTTTAGACCAATAGTAATGTTAGAACAGATTATTCAATACAGCATTCGAAACAAACTCATTGTGATGATTTTCACCGCAATCATGGTGGGTTTTGGCATTTTTTCACTTAACAACATCCCCATTGGAGCCGTGCCCGATGTCACCAACAATCAGGTTCAGATCATCACCACATCGCGTAATCTGGCAACTCAGGATGTGGAGAAATTTCTGACCTACCCTGTAGAATTGGAAATGGCCAACTTGCCTGGGGTATTAGAAATTCGCTCTATATCTAAGTTTGGGCTTTCTGTAGTAACCGTTGTATTCGAAGATAAAATGGGCACCTACTTGCCTCGCCAGCTTATTGCGGAAAAAATTAAAAGTGCCGAAGAAAGAATTCCCGCAGAATTTGGCAAACCCTTTATGGGGCCTGTTTCTACTGGTTTAGGTGAAATCTATCAATATATAATAGATGTAGAGCCTGAATACCAAGATCAATACTCAATTACCGATTTAAGAACCATTCAGGATTGGATTGTAAAACGACAATTATCTGGAATACCTGGCGTAGTGGAAGTAAACACTTGGGGCGGCTACCTCAAGCAATACGAAGTTGCTATTAATCCAGAGCAGTTACGTGCACTAAACTTGTCACTTTCAGAAGTATTCGATGCCTTAGAAACGAACAACAGCGTAGCAGGTGGTAGTTATATCGAAAAAGGAAATGAGGCCTTTTTTATTCGTGGTGAAGGTTTAGTAAGCTCTCTTGAAGACATAGAAAACATTATAGTTACCAACAGAGATGGCAAACCCATTTTTGTACGCGATGTAGCCAAAGTCGGTTTTGGTCATGCCAATCGTTTTGGAGCAATTACTGGAAATGGCGAAGGCGAAAAGGTGCTAGGTCAAGTGATGATGCTGAAAGATGCCGATTCCAAAGCGGTAATAGAAGCAGTAAAAGAACGAGTAGAAGAAATTCAAGGTTCACTTCCTGAGGGTGTTAAAATAAATGCCTTTTTAGAGCGAAGTGAGCTGATTGGAAAAACCACTTTCACTATTGCTGAAAACCTAATCCTAGGTTGTTTAATTGTAGTTTTTGTAGTGGTGCTCTTGTTAGGGAATCTGCGTTCTGGCTTGGTAGTAGCCTCTGTAATTCCTCTCTGTTTACTTTTTGCGCTTTCATTAATGTACATTTTTGGTGTAGATGCCAACCTAATGAGTTTGGGGGCGATTGACTTCGGAATTATCATAGATGGGGCGGTGATTATAGTGGAATACATTGCTTTTAAAATTACAGCCGAAAGAACTCAAATCATGAGTTTACCAAAGTCTGAAAAGCAAAGCCTGATTGATAAAATTACATTTAGCGGTTCTACAAAAATGATGCGTTCCGCAGTTTTTGGTCAGCTCATCATCATCATTGTTTTCATTCCAATCCTCTCACTTTCTGGTGTAGAAGGCAAAATGTTTAAGCCTATGGCCATGGTGTTTTGCTTTGCTTTGATTGGCGCAATGATCCTCTGTTTCACTTATGTTCCGGTGGTTTCTTCAATCTTCCTAAAACCATCCGACCCAAATAAAAAGAATATCTCTAATCGACTAATTGGATTTTTGGACAGGATTTACACCCCTTCAATCACTTGGGCCTTGAAAAGTAAAGGAATTGTATTGGCTGCCGCTACGGCACTACTCATTGCAGTAGGTATACTATTCTCAAAAATGGGTGGAGAGTTCGTGCCTACTTTAGATGAAGGTGATTTTGTGATCCAGCCAGTGTTTAAAACAGGAACATCTTTAAGTAAAACCATAGAAGCTACAACCCAGATAGAGCAAATTCTTAAGAAATTTCCAGAGGTAGATCAGGTAGTGACCAGAATTGGTGCGGCAGAAGTACCTACCGACCCTATGTCGATGGAAGAAAGTGATGTAATCATTAAACTTAATCCAATCAAAGAATGGACTTCGGCCGAAACCAAAGATGAATTGGCCGACAAGTTTAAAGAAGCCCTTTCGGCCAAAATACCTGGGGTAGATTTTGAGTTCACTCAACCGATTGAGATGCGCTTTAACGAGCTGATCACCGGTGTTAGGGCCGATTTAGCCATCAAAGTTTTTGGGGAAGATTTAGATATTCTCTACCAAAAAGCCTTAGAAATAGAAAAGGCGATTGCCAATGTAGATGGCGCAGCAGACATTATTGTAGAGAAAGTGGCGGGTTTACCTCAAATGTCTGTGAAATTTAACCGCCAAAAGATTGCACGCTACGGGCTGAATGTAGAAGAATTAAATAATATTATTACAATGGGCTTTGCAGGAGCAACTGCAGGATCTGTTTTTGAAGGCGAAAAGCAATTCGACTTGGTGGTTCGGTATGACGCAGAGCACCGAAAAGACATTCAAGACATAGAAAGAGCATCGGTGCTTTTGCCCAACGGAAACAAAGTGCCGCTTAGTGAATTTGCCGAAATCACTTATAATAAAGGGCCAGCAAAAATATCGCGAGATGATACCAAAAGAAGAGTTGTGGTAGGTGTAAATGTTCGTGGCAGAGATTTAGAGTCAGTCGTAAACGATGTTCAGCAAATTATTAAAAGCAAGGTAAAAGTACCAGTGGGTTATAGCATCGAATACGGTGGGCAGTTCGAAAATCTAAGATCGGCCAGGGCCAGACTAATGCTAGCAGTGCCTGTTGCTTTAGTCCTTATCTTCTTCTTACTCTATTTCGCTTTCAACTCTGTAAAAGAAGCCCTCATGATTTACAGTGCTATTCCGCTATCAGCTGTGGGTGGTGTTTTACTGCTTTACTTTAGAGATATGCCCTTTAGTATTTCAGCTGGCGTAGGCTTTATCGCTCTTTTCGGAATCGCGGTACTCAACGGAATCGTATTGATTGAGCATTTTAAAGAATTGAAAAAACATGGTCATGACGATATTAATACCAGAGTGATTTTGGGTACAAAACAAAGGCTGAGACCAGTACTACTTACCGCAATGGCCGCAGCTTTGGGTTTTCTACCTATGGCCATTTCTACTTCTGCTGGTGCCGAAGTTCAAAGACCATTGGCCACAGTTGTGGTTGGTGGACTAATTTCCGCCACCATTCTTACGCTAATTGTACTGCCCGTTTTGTACTCTATTTTCGATAAAAAAGAAGCTAAAAAACCAATGAAAGCACAACCGCTTATGATTGTCATTCTGTTGATGTTTGCCTTTAATAGCAACGGAATAGCACAAACCAAACCTGTAAGTCTTAATGAAGCAATCGACATTGCGTTAAAGAACAACAGTGAATTGAAAGCTTCTTCTGCTAAAATAGATCAGAATAAATCTTTGGTAGGCAGCTCATTCAACATTGAAAAAACGCAGGTGTATTATCACTTTGACGAAAACAACATTGCCGAAAATAATCAGGCGCTCAATGTATTTGGCCTTAGTCAATCTTTCGCTTTTCCAACGGTGTATGGAAACCAGAAAAAAGTACTTCAAGGCATTACCTCCCTTTCGGAACAACAACATTTACTCGATCAGAATAGAGTTACAAAAGAGGTTTCAAAGGCCTACTACACTGTTGTTTACTGGCAGAATGTAGCCCAGAACTACGCTTATTTAGACAGCCTATACAAAGACTTTTCCAGAGCAGCTTCGCGCAAATTTGAAGAAGGGGAATCTAATTATTTGGAAAAACTAACTGCGGAAGCCAAACAGAGAGAGCTTGATTTGGCCCTAAAACAGAGCAAAGAAAGCGTTCAAAAATCTTATGCATTACTAAACCAATGGCTTCAGTCCGACTCTGAAATTGAAATAGAGCCGCAGCAAATGCAAATGCTTGAGTACAGCCCATTAGACACCGAAAACCATTTGGGTATTCAGTACTTTGAAAAGGCGGAATTACTATCTCAACAATCTTTGAAACTTGCGCAGCAGCAGCTATTGCCCGATTTACATTTTAATATTTTCAGAGGCACCAACAATGGCATAAATGCAAAAGCCTATATGGGCTTTCAGGCGGGCATTGGTATTCCCCTCTTTTTTGGAGCCGATAAGGCAAAAATAAATGCGGCCAAAATTCAGTCGCTTATTTCGGAATACGAGTCGGAGAATTACAAAACGCAGTTAAAAGCGAATTACGAAGCTCAGCGCGCTGATTTGCAACAATACCAAGAGGCCATAGGCTATTATGAAAATGCTGGAAAACAGCTTGCTCATGAACTAATCAATAATGGAACAAAAGCTTTTAAAGGTGGAGAGATCGACTTCTTACAATACATTCAGCTACTCGATAATGCTAAAGGTATTGAGATTACCTACTTAGAAAATCTCTACAATTACAACATGATCTTATTGGATATCAAATATTTAACAATTCTGAAATGAACAGTTCTAAACATACATTCAGTATCAGCTTATTTTTAGGCAGTCTTGCCCTAGTATTTAGCGTATTTTCTTGCGGCTCAGGCGCTTCTAACGAAACGATGGTAATTGAAGAAAACACTGATGAGAATATCATAAGCGTGAGTAATTCTCAATTTCAAGCTTCGGCCATGCAACTTGGTAGAATGGACACGTTCCAGTTTTCAGAAAAGGTGCATACCACAGGCATGTTTGATGTACCTCCGGGACATAAAGCTTCTGTAAGTGCCTATTTTGGTGGATATGTAAAAGAGAGTGAATTATTGCCAGGTGAAGTAGCCACGAAAGGCCAAACCTTATTCACGCTAGAAAACCCTGCTTACATTCAGGTACAACAGGATTTTCTGGAAGTTAAAAACCATATTTCCTTTTTAAAGTCAGATTACGAAAGACAGAAGAGCCTTTCTGAAGAAAATATCAGTTCTCAGAAAAAATTTCTTCAGGCAGAAACAGAATACAACAATGCTCTGACCCAATTCGAAGCCTTAAAAAAGAAGTTAGTGCTAATGAACATTGACCCAAAAAGCCTAACCGCAGAAAGCATGACCTCGGTGATTCCAGTAAAATCACCCATTAGCGGTTTTATCACCGCTATAAATGCCTCTAAAGGCATGTTTCTAAACCCTTCAGACATTGCTATTACAATTACCAATACAGAACATATGCATATGGAATTGAAGGTTTTTGAAAATGACCTTCATAAGATAAAAGTAGGGCAAAAAGTAATATTCAAGCGCCAAAACGATCCAAACAAAACATTTACCGCTACAATCAACCTCATCAATAAAGCCATAGACGAAGAAAACAGATCGGTATTAGTGCATTGCCATTTAGACAGTGAAGAAGATGAAAGGCTCTTTATTCCGGGTATGTATGTAGAAGCCGAAATATTAACCTCGAGCCAAACTCAAATGGCTTTACCAGAAGCAGCCGTGGTAGAGATTGAAGGCAATTATTATGTTTTGGTAAAAACAAACACCGAAAATGAAGCTTCAACCTTTGAAAAAAGAATGGTGAAAGTGGGAATTACGGAAGAAGGCTACACCTCCATTTTAAACCCTCAGGACTTTAAGCCGAATACTGAATTCTTGATCTCAGGGGCTTTCAATTTGATTATGGAATAAGGCAGTAGTGTTTCCAGCAAAATATTTTTCAAATATTGATTAACGGTAGTACCAACCTAAAAAGCAGTGATAATTGTAAAAAGCTGATGAAACCACTTCTGCCAGTTCATATTTAAAGTATCAGATTTTCAGATAGCTAGTCCTTTTCAACGATTATATATAGCCTTACTGCAAGAATTAGGTTCATTGTGCAGTTTTCCATTTATGGTTTAAGAGCTTTATGTAAAGACATAAAGGTCTTAGGCCATTTTTGTATAACAGATAATTTTTATTGACCTTTATTTTAAATAGGGGATAACTTCTAAAAACCGAAAGAGACTCTTTAGCCAAAAGTTTGTTCTAACTGTCATTCATTTTTTAAATAAATACTATGGGCAATGGATTTGAACTTTTACTCGCAGATGACGATCAGGATGACTGCCTTTTTTTTGAAGAGGCTTTGCTTGAACTCTCAGTATCGGCAGGCTTAACCACCGTTAATAATGGAGAAGCGCTTCTAAAACTATTGTCAGAAAACAATAGAAAGCTTCCAAACGCCCTCTTTCTAGACCTAAACATGCCTAGAAAAAATGGTGCGGATTGCTTGGTTGAAATTAGGCAATGTAACAACCTTAAAGAACTACCCATTATTATTTACTCCACATCCTATAACCCAGAAATTGCAAATATGCTTTTTGAGCAAGGAGCAAACTATTATATTAGAAAGCCAAAAACCTTTTCAAACCTAAAAAAAGTTATCCTTCGTGCAATTGAATTAGTTAAAGGAGAACACAATAGACCACCTACGAAAGATTTATTTTTAATTCAGCCGTAAAGTGATAATCAATGGGTAAAGAAACAACATATAACTTCCTTTCTGGCGGAGGTGAAATGGGTAAACTAACCCGATCAAAAGACTGGAGCAAAACCTCACTTGGCTCCCCCGACACATGGTCGCAAAGTTTGCGTACCACCTTAGGAATTATTCTTAACTCTAAATTTCCAATGTTTTTATGGTGGGGGCCTGAGTTATTATGTTTTTATAATGATGCATATAGGCCTAGTTTAGGGAATGAAGGAAAACACCCATCTATATTGGGCATGAAAGCCGAAGAGGCTTGGAGTGAAATATGGCACATTATTAAGCCATTAATTGACCAAGTTTTAGAAGGAGGACAGTCTACATGGAGTGAAGATCAGCTAATTCCAATTTATAGAAATGGCGAAATACAAGATGTATATTGGACCTTTAGTTACAGCCCTGTACATAATGAGCAAGGCAAAATTGCAGGTGTTTTAGTTACTTGTACTGAAACCACTCAAAAAGTAAACAGCCTTAAAAGTTTAAAAGACAGCAATCAGCGTTTTTGGCAGAATATTACCCAATCACCAATCGCAATGTGCATATTCAGAGGGCCAAATTACGAAGTTGAAATTGCCAACGACCTAATGCTCTCGCTATGGGGGAAAAGCGAAAAAGAAGTTCTAAAAAAACCAATTTTCGAAGGCTTACCAGAAGCTAAAGGGCAAGGGCTAGAGAAATTATTAGATCAAGTATATACTACTGGGAAAAAATTCACGGCCATAGAAAGACCCGTAGACTTACCAAGAAATGGTAAGATGCAAACCATATTTATCAACTTTGTTTATGATGCTTTAAGAGAGTCTGACGGAAGTATTTCAGGTATCGTGGCCATTGCCTCTGACGTTACAGATCAGGTATTGGCTCGAAAAACTATAGAAGAAAGTGAAAAAAGATTTAGGACTTTAGCCGACAACATGCACCAATTGGTGTGGATGGCCGATGCAAAAGGTTGGATTTATTGGTACAATCAACGTTGGTACGATTATACCGGAAGTACCTTTGAAGAAATGCAAGGATGGGGCTGGCAAAAAGTACATCACCCTGATCATGTAGATCGGGTAACCCAAAAAATTCAGCACTCATGGGACACCGGAGAAATTTGGGAAGATACTTTTCCTTTGAGAGCTAAAAATGGCGAATACAATTGGTTTTTATCACGTGCCCTACCCATTCATGATGAAAAAGGAAATATTACTCATTGGTTAGGCTCCAACACCGATATTACCTCACAAAAAATTGCTGAAGAGCAAATACAGTCTTTTGCTTCCGAGCTAGAGAAAAAAGTAGAGTTGCGTACAAAGGAATTAAGAGAATCTAATAACTCTTTGAAAAAGAGCGAAATGCGTAATCACCTTATGGTAGATGAAATTCAAGATTACGCAATCATTTACCTAGATTCCGAGGGCAACATAGAAAACTGGAACAAAGGGGCTGAAAAGATAAAAGGCTACCACGAAAAAGAGATAATCGGCAAACACTTTTCAGTATTCTACATTCAAACCGATAAAGAAAACAACGTACCACAAAAATTACTAACGCTTGCTAAAGAAAAGGGAAAAGCCGTTCAAGAAAACTGGCGAGTTCGTAAAGACGGCAGTCTGTTTTGGGCTAGTGTAGTAATAACCGCCATTAAGGATGGCAATAATAGCATAATAGGTTATTCAAAAATTACGCGTGACCTCACGGAAAAAAAGGCTGCCGATGACAAATTAAAAGCAAGTGCTAAGCAACTGAAGCTTAAAAATCAAGAGCTCAAAAAAATGAACAAAGAGCTTCAATCGTTTGCTTACGTTTCTAGCCATGATTTACAAGAACCGCTACGAAAAATTCAAACTTTTGCTTCGCGAATAGCAGATAAAGAAAAAGAGGTTTTATCAGAAAGAGGCTTAGACTATTTAAATCGCATGCAAAATGCAGCAAACCGCATGCAAATTTTGATAGACGACCTTTTGCAGTACTCCCGAACTACAACAGCCGAACATAAATTTGAGCTTACATCTTTCAATAAAATCGTTGAAGAAACTCAACAAACATTCAAAGAAGAACTAGAGCAAAAAGGAGCCAAATTTAACCTCAGTGAAGATGTCAACCTTGAGATAATCCGTTTTCAGTTTCGACAATTGCTGTCAAACCTTATTAGCAACGCGATTAAATTTGCAAAAAAAGACACATCACTCGTTGTCGACATTAAAACTAAAACAGGTATTGGAAATTCTTTCGGAATAGATAGTCTTTCGCCCAAAAAACAATACTGCAATATTACTTTTTCTGACAATGGCGTAGGTTTTGACCCTCAACATAATGAAAAAGTGTTTGAGATATTCCATCGTTTACATGGTAAATCTGAATACAATGGCACCGGTATAGGCTTGGCCATTGTTAAAAAAATTGTTAGCAACCATAACGGTATAATCATGGCAGAAGGAGTGCTTGATCAAGGGGTTACATTCAATATTTACATACCGATAAACCGCCCTAAACCAAAAGCAAGATAATGTCGATATCTAAACAAAATCACTTACTCGAAGTTTATTAATCCGGCAAACACCCCTTAAAAACACAGCCAACGATCAATAACATTTACGAACTTTCTCCATGGACAGCACGCACACTTTATGAAAACAAACACGGAATTTAGCTTTCTTCAGGGTGGTGGAGAAATGGGGAAACTCACTAGAGAAAAAGATTGGTCTAAAACCCCTCTGGGCTCACCTGATACTTGGCCCCAAAGTTTGCGTACCACTTTAAGTATTGTTATACATTCTAAATTTCCCATGTTTCTTTTTTGGGGATCCAACCTTATTTGTTTTTACAATGACTACTACCGACCAAGTTTAGGCGAACAAGGAAAACACCCAGCCATATTGGGCATGAGAGCAGAAGACGCCTGGCCCGAGATATGGCATATCATCAAACCACTCATCGATCAGGTTTTAAACGAAATTGAGCCTACTTGGAGCGAAAATCAGTTGATTCCTATTTTTAGAAATGGGAAAATGGAAGAAGTATATTGGACATTTGGTTACAGCCCTGTTTTTGATGAATCAGAAAAACCAGCAGGTGTTTTGGTAACCTGTACCGAAACTACCGAAAAGATTAAGGCCTTAGAAGAAGTCAAATCTAGCGAACAAAGATTCAAGAACATTACTGAAAGCACCGATATCTTAATTGGCTTAAGTGATGAAACTAGTAAAGCCACTTACTTCAATACGGCATGGGTAGAAATTACGGGTAAATCATTGGAACACCTATTAGCATTTGGGTGGGCAGACCTAATTCATCCTGATGACCGCGACAGTGTATTGAATGACTACCTAAAGGCCTTCGAAAGTAAAACAGAGTTTACAAGTGAATTCAGGGCTTTAGACCGCAACAATGATTATCGTTGGTTTCTTTCAAAAGGCACCCCCTGCTATTCGGCAGAAGGTAAATTCACTGGGTATATTAGTTCTTCATTAGACATTACCTCTAGAAAAAAAGCAGAAGTAGAAGTAGAAAGATTTAAGTTCATTGCCGATTTCGCCAGCGACCCCTTTATCTTAATGCGTGAAGACGGATCTTTTGAGTATTTAAATGAATTGGCCTTAGAAAAATGGGGGTACACTGCCGAAGAAGCCAAATCATTGAAAGTGCCTGATGTAGACCCTATATATCACGAAGAACTGTTCAAAACCACTTTTCAACGAGCTCAAAAAGAAGCACTTCCACTCTTTGAAACCCTACACAAAAAGAAGGATGGCACTATCTATCCAGTTGAAATTCAAATGAAAGGGCTGTCTATTCAAGGGGTTCCTTACATGTTCGCTATTGCTAGAGACATTACTGAACGGAAACGAATCGATAGAAAATTAAAAGCCAGCGAGCGTAACCTCAGGCTAATGATTCATCAGGCACCAGTGGCAATAGCTATCTTACGTGGTTCCAATTACGTGGTAGAAATTGTGAATAAGCATTCTTTAGAGCTTTGGGGCAGAAAAGAGAATGAAGTATTAGGTAAAGAAATACTAAATGCCATGCCCGAACTTAATGAGCAAGGTATAAAAGCTTTACTGGATGATGTATACCAAACAGGTAACAGATTTGTAGCCAAAGAACTTCCGGTTGAAATACTAAGGGGAAATCAGCTCGAAACCGTATACATCAACTTTTCCTACGAACCTCTATATGATGACAATAAGGTGATCAACGGTATAATGACCGTAGGATTTGATGTAAGTGACCAGGTGAAAGCTCGTTTAAAAATAGAGGCCAACAGAGAAAAACTAAATGTAGTTATTCAAGCCAGTGAATTGGGTACTTGGGAGTATAATTTAAAAACCCATGAAATCAATTATTCAAACCGCTATTTAGAAATATTTGGCTATGAAAAAGATAGCAAGCTACCACATAATACATTCCTTAAACAAATTCATAAAGAAGACCTTCCTATTAGACAAAAAGCTTTTGAAGAAGCTTTTGCTATAGGCTCTTTACACTACAAAGCCAGAATTTTTTGGCCTGATAATTCGCTACATTGGATGGAAGCAAAAGGCACTGTTTTCTATAAAAACAATGAGCCTTATCGTATGATTGGAACAGTTCGTGATATCACTGAAGAAAAAAACATACAGCAACAACTTATTGAACGCGAACAAAAATTTAGACTGTTGGCGGACTCCATGCCACAACATGTTTGGACATCTGACCCAATGGGTAACCTGAATTATTTTAATCAGTCTGTTTTCGACTTTTCTGGTTTAACACAAGCACAAATAGATAAGGATGGCTGGATTCAGATTGTTCATCCAGATGACCGTGAGGAAAATATCAAACAATGGAAGCGATCGATTGAAACAGGTGAAGACTTCCTTATTGAGCATCGTTTTAAAAGATACGATGGCACTTACCGTTGGCAACTTAGCAGAGCTATTCCACAACGAGATGAAGATGGAAACATTAGAATGTGGGTAGGGTCTAGTACCGATATTCAGGACCAGAAAATGTTTTTACAAGAACTGGAAAAACAAGTAAAACAACGTACATCTGAACTCGCTAGGAAAAATAAAGACCTTGAAAAAATGAACAAAGAGCTACAATCCTTTGCTTATATTTCAAGCCATGACCTACAAGAACCTCTGCGTAAAATTCAAACCTTTGCCTCTCGAATTATAGATAAAGAAAAGGAAAATCTTTCTGAAAAAGGGGTAGACTATTTATCAAGAATGCAGAATGCTGCCAACCGAATGCAAACCTTGATTGAGGACTTACTTGCTTATTCGCGAACCAGTACTGGCGAATTAAAGTTTAAGCGAATTCCGCTTGATCAAGTAGTTAATGAGGTGTCGGAAAATTTAAAAGAAGAAATAGAGCAGAAACAAGCCAAGTTAGAAGTTTCTGCACCTTGCAAGGTGCATATCATCCACTTCCAGTTCCAACAACTGCTTACAAACCTAATTAGCAATTCATTAAAGTTTGCAAGACCGGGCATCGCTCCTATTATAAAAATATCGAGTAAAACAGGAACAGGAGAGCAACTTGAGCCTAAAAGATTACAATCAAATAGAACCTACTGCCATATTCGAGTCCAAGACAATGGTGTTGGTTTTGATAAAAAACATAGTGAAATCATATTTGAGCTATTTCAGCGGCTATACGGCAAATCAGAGTATAAGGGTACGGGTATTGGATTGGCCATTGTGAAAAAAATCGTTGAAAACCATAACGGAATAGTTAATGCAAGTGGCGAAAAAGACCAAGGGGCTACTTTTGATATTTATATACCTACGCTCCAACAAATAGACTGATAGCTACTTACAATCCATTGTAAAAACTCTAGTAAGAGGGAATTATTCTCTTCTATTTCTCATTACCTACTCGGTTAAAGAAACTAAAAAGAGAATCCATGTTTAAGCATTCTGAACATATAAAATATTCTATCCTAGAATTGGCTTCTATGGGCATAGGGTCTACCCCTGCCGATACCTTTTCAAATAGTCTTGATCTTGCACAGCAAGCAGAACAAATGGGCTATACTAGATTTTGGTTGGCAGAACACCACAATATGGTAAGTATTGCAAGTTCGGCTACTGCTGTGCTCATTGGGCATATTGCTGGAGGTACAAAAACCTTAAGAGTTGGTTCTGGAGGAATTATGCTCCCCAACCATTCTCCCCTTATTGTAGCAGAACAATTTGGCACCTTAGGTTCACTTTTCCCAAATAGAATTGACTTGGGTTTAGGTCGAGCACCTGGCACCGACCAAGCTACAGCTTATGCGATCAGGTCTGACAGAGCGAGATCGGTAGTAGCCTTCCCCGATGAAGTTGCGCAAATTCAAAAGTATTTCTCTAAAGAAAATAAAAGCGCTCAGGTAAGGGCGTCAGTAGCCGAGGGCGTAGAAGTTCCTATTTACATTTTAGGTTCTAGTACCGACAGTGCTCATTTGGCTGCAAAAATGGGATTACCTTATGCTTTTGCTAGTCATTTTGCACCTGCTCAGCTTTTTGAGGCTTTTCATATTTATCATAATAATTTTCAACCTTCAGCATTTTTGAAGGAGCCCTACACCATTGCTTGCATCAATGTGATTGCCGCTGATACAGACCATGAAGCAGAGCGCTTATCTACTTCACTCATAAAAATGATGTATGGTGTGTTGACAAATAATATCGACTATATGCAGCCTCCGCAAGAAATGACTGCTGAACTGAAATCCTTAGCACAACACGAGGCTTTTCAGCGCATGCTTAAATATGCGTTTGTAGGTAGTAAAGAAACTGTGCAACAAAAAACAAATGACTTTATTGAGGCCACAGGAATTGATGAAGTGATGGTGGCTTCGCATATTTTCCACCATGAAGACCGAGTGAAATCATATAAGATTTTCTCAGAAATAATGAAAGACCGGAAATAATTCCAGTCTTTCATTATTATTAATCAGGTGAGGTTGAGTTCTTTTCAATCAATTCAACTCTGCAAATAAATCCATATACTCGTTGTCCCAACTGTTGGACATCTCCTCAAAATTCTCTTCAGTAACTTCTTTATTTTTGATTTCAGAAGCTGCCCTAGTAAAAAGCGCTTCTGCCTTTTCGAAGAACTTTGTCATTTTCTGAATTTGAGCATAATCTTTATCCTTCAAGAACATTAAATAGTGACCATCCTCTTCCTTCACTTCAAGATCAGTTTCTCTATCTACCATCCTGCACTTAATAGTCACCACACCATCATCATTTGGTTCTGAAACTGAAATTACTTCATAATCTTCTGGTGAACGATTTTGCAATTGAGGGCGAATAAGCGAAGCAGAAAGCGAAAGTGATACGGTAGAGAACATTTTTTCATCTTTATAAAACTCTATTTTGTCTTTAGAGCTACGCTTAATTTTAGTTTGAAAACTATCCATCATGGCATTTTTAAAAGCCTCAAAAGCATCAAGTGCCTTGAATCCAGCCTCGTCAAAATTAGTAATGGCAATTCCATCTTTCTTCACATAAAAGTACGGAACAGGGTTGTGATCTACAGGTTGAGCAGAAACTAAACCTAGTGAAAGAAGCATTTTTTCTGGTGTGCTAGTGTCATAAGGACTTTTAGGTTTACAGCCCATCAATGCAAAAAAGGCTAAAATTGCTAGTAGATATTTAGTTCTGTTCTTCATGTTAAAGTATTTTAAAACGAAGAACCGAGATTTATCATAGTGAAAGAATACCCTCTAGCTCGGATATTCCTGTAGGTAATATTGGGCAGGGTTATTTTGTGGCTTCTAACACTAAACTCATCATAGGTCCAATTTTATTAGGCTCTAGCCATCGTGTCACTACTACCAAATCATTCTTTTTATCGATTACAATAAAGTTTCCTCCAAAACCAGCGGCAAAGTAAATGGACTCGTCATCTACTTCTTTCCACTTTCTTGGGCCTCTATTCAGCCACCACAAATAGCCGTAGCTGGCATTCGCCTCAGAAGATTTCTGCACCTCACCTACCCATTTTTTGGAAATGAGTTGGTTTCCATTCCAATTTCCTTCGTTTAAAAACAACAGACCAAAACGAGCATGATCTAATGCACTAATAAAAACACCTCCACCAGAATGACCGCCCCCCGTAACGGATTGCATATTTATACCATCAACATTTACCCAAGAGTTTTCATAACCAAACCAACGCCAGGTAGTAGACGCCCCAATGGGGTCCATAATGTATTCCTTTAAGACTTGTGGAAGTGGTTTTCTCCACACCTGAAGTAGCGAATAAGCCAGTACATTCACACGTACATCATTGTATTCCATTACAGTACCAGAAGGCACTGGTTTTTCGAAACGCCAATCATCAATCCCTCCCCTTCTTGGCGGTCTGTCTGCCCAATCTTGCATTCCAAACAAAGTACCCGACCAAGCCGAAGACTGATTGAGCAAAGTATGCCATTCTATTTTTTGATTGTGAGCACCATCAAAAGTATTGTCCCAAACATAGTCACTGACTTTATCATGAACACTACCAATTAACCCCTCGTCCAATGCCAAACCAGCTACAGTTGATAAATAACTTTTAGTTACGCTGTGGGTCATATCTACCCGTTTTACATCGCCCCATTGCGCTACGATATAACCGTTCTTCAAAATCACTCCTGCCGGCCCTCCTCTTTCTCTTGTGGGCCCGACTAATTCATGATACGGCTCGCTGCTAAAGCCTTCATAAGAAGCTATTCTAGAATCTTTAGAGCCTGAATACTCATTATCTAGGGCAAATTTTACAGCAATATCAATTTTAGCAGCATTCAAGCCTAAGGACTGTGGCGTTCGGGTTTCCCATTTGCCTCTGGGCGGAAAGTAATTTTGAGCTGATATGGGAATTGAATCAAGAAGTACTATAATGATGCTGAGGGCTAAGGCAAATCTATTCATTCTATGAGAGGTTTAATTCGAGTTAAACAGAAAGGGGAAGATATACAAGCCAACTTTGACTGGAGGAAAAAATGAAAGGAGGCCATCACACCTCCCTTCTACCTAATCAAAAACATGTAATCCCTTACATGCCTTCGTTTTCTTTGTTCTAAAACTGGCTTGAAGATAACATTTATTTAATATTTAGATAATAAGGGTTCAGAAAAAAATAAAGGCGGTTCCCTTACGGATCCGCCTTCACCTCAATTAACTAGATTCATAACTCCACACGAAATGAACCACTCTACTATTTAATTCCAGTTTCAATAAACATTATTGAAACTTAACCGATATACGCAGGTAGCACTCGCAGCGGATTTAGGACAATGAAGAAATTTTCATTTTTCTATATTCCTAGTTCAACCTCTGACCTATAAGTGTGAAATTATTCGGGCTTAATTATCCATCTGAATCTCTATTTTTGTAATTGAGCATAATTGATTACACCTCTTTATAACATCATGAAAAACATACTCTTAGTTGAAGATGAACAGAACGTAGCAGCTTTTATAAAAAAGGGGCTCGAAGAGGAAGGTTATGTTGTTGAGGTAGCGCACAGTGCTGAATCTGCCAGAAACACAATAACCACTAGTCAATTTGATATGTATATACTGGATGTAATTCTGCCGGGTATTAGTGGTTTGGAATTATGTAAACAGCTCCGCAAAGAAGGTGTTCAAAAACCAATATTAATGCTTACGGCTTTGAGTTCTACAGAAAACGTAGTTCAAGGTTTAAACTCAGGCGCAGATGACTACTTGGCCAAACCTTTTAAGTTTCAAGAACTACTTGCTCGAATTAACGCCATAGCCCGAAGATCTCAGAAATATCAAAACAGTCAATTGTTAACCGTGGGCAAGCTGGTGTTAGATAAAGACTCAAAAACTGCAAATAGAGCAGGAACCGAAATCAAACTGACATCGACAGAATACAAGTTGTTAGAATACATGATGGTAAATTCTGGCAAAGTACTTTCGAGGGTTGAACTGCTTAAAAACGTTTGGGACTTACACTTCGATGTAGGCACTAACGTGGTTGATGTGTATGTGAATTACCTCAGAAATAAAATCGATAAAGAGTTTAAGGTAAAAATGATTCAAACTGTAATTGGAATGGGGTACATTTTAAAAGACGAAGCTTAAAATGAGAATTAGAAGTAAAATCACCCTCATTTTCACCCTAACCACCTGCACCTTGCTTCTGGCAACTTTTGTGTCCATTTATTATTTCGCAAAAGTATATTCTGAAAAAGAATTTTATGATCACCTAAGCAGAAGAGCTAAGATTGAGGCCGACTTCTTTCTTAAAGCCGAAGAGCTCGATTCTTTAACTTTCAATGAAATTCAAAAAGAGCATTTGCTTCACCTTACCAGTGAAACCGCCTATGTAGTACCAAAATCAGACATAAATACTTTACCTGTTCCTGTTAGATCTTTTGCTTCATCTATAACAAATAACGAAGCACTTACCCAAAAAATAGATCATGTAGCCTTCTACGGAATGATACATTCCCATCATAATAAAGACTATATCGTAATTATTTCTGCTATTGATGAGCACGGAATCAAGCTTATTCAGAGCCTCAAAAGTATATTAATCATTGCCTTTATTACATGTTCGGTGGTCATTTTTATTGTCGGTATTTTTCAAGCAAAACAAGTACTCATTCCTATTTCAGGCATTGTAAAAAGGGCGAATGAAATTAGGGCCTCTAACCTTCACTTAAGGCTAGATACCGGTGAGAATAATGATGAGCTAGCAGAGCTGTCTTCCACTTTCAATAATATGTTAGACAGGCTTGAAACTTCGTTTGAAATCCAAAGCAACTTTGTAAGCAATGCTTCGCATGAACTTAAAAACCCGCTTACCGCTATTTTGGGTGAAGTCGAAGTAGCACTTCGCAAACAAAGAACGGTTGACGAATATATTGCTTCATTAAACACTATCGAAAAGGAATCCAACAGACTTGAGATTCTTGTAAAGTGCTTACTAGAGCTAGCTCAAGCCGATCACGATAACAAAGGACTAATCATCGAGAGTATCCGTATTGATGAGTTGATGCTGATTGTAAAAAGCGACATCGACAAGATCAAGCCTGAAAACCAAATCAGTTTCGATTTTTCAGAATTACCCGAAACAGCAGAGTGCTTAATTATTCAGGGGAGCCAAAGCCTACTGCGAATGGTTCTGAATAATATTGTAGAAAATGCATGCAAATTTTCAATGAATAAGCCTGTAACTATAAAAGTTTCTGCCAATGAAACCTGGGTAGAAATAGAGGTAGATGACAAAGGCATTGGTATTCCTCCTCAAGAATTAAAAAACATCTTCGAACACTTTTACCGTGCTTCAAACGCCAGAGCTTTCAACGGTTTTGGAATTGGCTTGCCTTTAGCTCAAAAAGTAATTAAAATCCATGGCGGAAGTTTAATTATCAACTCAAAAGAGGGTGAGGGTACCAATGTAAAAATTAGCCTACCCAACTATAGACAAGCCGTTTCAATAGACCGTTAGGAAATTCTAATGGTATTCTAATCTTGAGATTCAGCCCTAGGCTTTCATAGCCCGTATATTTGAAGAATATTTATTATTACAACTGTAATTTTTAATGCGTAAACACCTCCATACATGCTTTATAATCGTAATGAGTTTTCTCGTTTCGATACAGGGTTTCGGGGTGTATTCTTTCAATAGAGTTGTAATGGCGCCTAGTCAGAGTATTGCGGTTGACATAAACCAAGACGAGGAGCATAATACTGAGGATCAAGAAAATTCAGATTCTGACTCGATCCCACTCCCTCTAACGCTACCAGACGAAGAAACTAAAGAGGACTGCGTTGATATTGATGACTTAGTAGTCAGTCATTCATATTACCATAAAAACTGGACTCTCGTTGACTTCGTGAAAAGAGATTTTTACTTCTTTATTTTAGATGGAGAGTTTATAAAAGAGAAAATACCAACCCCACCCCCCGAATTGATAGCTTAGGCTTAAAAAATCAATTCTAATCAATTTTTACTTTATCAAAAACACTGTTGCTAACGCACAGTAAATCAGGCTTATTCTTTACATAAGGGCAAGTCGAAAAATTTTTAACAATCCGTTTATGAGTATTAAAAATATGTTTTCAAAAGAAAACTTGAAAAGCGATATGCTATCAAGTGTGGTAGTTTTCTTAGTAGCACTACCGCTTTGTTTAGGTATAGCACTCGCATCAGGAGCCCCACTCTTCTCAGGCTTAATTGCTGGTATTGTAGGCGGTATCGTGGTGGGAATGTTAAGTAAGTCAAGTTTGAGCGTAAGTGGGCCAGCCGCTGGCTTGGTGGTTATCGTTCTTTCAGCGATTGACGACCTCGGTGGTTTTCAGGGTTTTTTACTTGCTGTTGTAATGGCAGGAATAATTCAAGTAGCACTAGGTTACTTAAAAGCCGGAATTATCGGTTTATACTTTCCTTCACCAGTAATTAAAGGTATGCTCGCAGCAATCGGGTTAATCTTAATTCTGAAGCAAGTGCCACACCTTATTGGTTTTGACGCTGATGCCTTTGGTGAAATGGAGTTTATGCAGCAAGATGGCAGCAATACGCTTTCATTCCTTGTTTCTTCCTTCGACCATATTTACTTAGGCAGTTTAATTGTAGGATTAATATCCTTGTTTATTTTAATTGCTTGGGGTAGTAACTTTATAAAACAAAACAAATTCCTTAAGGGGGTTCCGGGGGGTATCATTGTAGTAACCATAGGTGTATTAATTAACTACCTTTTTGGCGCATTCTACCCAGACCTTTCGATTAGCGGAGATCACATGGTAAATATCCCTGTAATTTCTGGCTTAGATTCACTTGGTGCTGTATTCCAATTTCCAGACTTTTCTCTACTGACGAACATTAACGTATACATCACCGCGTTTACTCTTGCCATTGTAGCCAGTTTAGAAACATTACTGTGTGTAGAAGCAATGGATAAGCTTGACCCACATAAAAGACGTACGCCTCAGAATGCTGAATTGAAAGCTCAAGGGGTAGGTAATATTGTATCTGGCCTGATTGGAGGTTTACCAATTACAGCAGTAATCGTAAGAGGTTCGGCCAACATTGAGGCAGGAGCAAAATCAAAAATGTCGGCTGTTTTTCATGGTATTTTATTATTGATTGCCGTGGCAATTTTTCCAACAATAATGAACATGATTCCATTGGCATCATTGGCGGCAATCCTAATTGTGGTTGGTTTTAAATTAACCAAACCAGCATTATACAAACAACAATTTAAGCTGGGGCGCGAACAGTTTGTTCCATTTATCACCACAGTAGTTGCTATCCTTTTCACCGACCTTTTGATTGGTATTTTAATCGGTATGGCTGTAGGTATATTCTATATTCTAAAAGCCAACTACAAAGTACCTTATCATTACGAAGAAGAGAAGCAAGTAAGTACCAACAACAGTAAAATTAGACTAGAGTTAAGCGAGCATGTATCGTTCTTAAATAAGGCCAGTTTACAACTTACTTTAGAACACTTACCACACAATAGCAATGTAATTTTAGATGGGTCTCGATCAACCAAAATTGATTACGATGCACTTGAAGTTATCTATAATTTCAAGGAGTCAGCCCATGAAAAGAACATTACACTAGAACTCATTAACATTCCAACAGGATCAACAGTAACCGTAAAACATTAATCTTAAGAGATATGACATTAGCTAAAGAATTATTAGATAACAATCAGAAGTGGGTAGAAGACAAGTTAAACGAAGACAAAGACTTCTTTAACAAATTGGCAAATGGCCAAAAACCACCAGTATTGTGGATTGGTTGTGCCGATAGCCGTGTGCCTGCAAACCAAATTACGGGTACTGAACCAGGTGAAATCTTTGTTCACAGAAACATTGCTAACATGGTGGTTCACACCGACATGAACATGCTAAGCGTACTAGATTACGCAGTAAACATCTTAAAAGTGAAGCATGTAATCGTTTGTGGCCATTATGGTTGCGGTGGAGTTATGGCAGCAATGGACGACAACCAATATGGTTTAGTAGACAATTGGATTCGTCATATTAAGGATGTTTACAGACTCCATAAAACAGAATTGGAAGCTATTGAAGATCAGAAAGCAAGAGCCGACAGGTTTGTAGAACTCAATGTAATAGAACAGGTATACGACCTTACCACTACCAGTATTATTCAAAACATGTGGGCAAAAGGAGATTCACCAAAAGTTCATGGTTGGGTATACGACATTAAAAACGGTTTACTTAAAGACTTAAACGTACCAACAGAAAATTAAATTAAACCAGATTAGATTATTTGCCAGGCATGTCTCATTATTCGAAAACACATTTCGTATCGGTTTATTAAATTGAATGCCTATTTTTACAGCCGAAATAAGAAAACGTACTATGGCAAATAATCTATTAAAAGGTAAAAGAGGAATCATATTTGGCGCATTAGACGAACGCTCTATTGCTTGGAAAGTAGCTGAAGTAGCAAAAGATGAAGGCGCCACCTTTACCCTAACCAACGCTCCGATTGCGATGAGAATGGGTGAAATCAATAAATTGGCTGAAGCCTGCGGTGCAGAAATTATTCCTGCCGATGCAACTTCAATCGAAGATTTAGAAAACCTTTTCACCAAGTCAGTGGAGATTTTGGGTGGTAAAATCGATTTCGTTTTACACTCAATAGGCATGAGTCCGAACGTAAGAAAAGGCCGTGATTATGGCGATTTGAATTACGATTGGCTCACTAAAACCTTAGATGTTTCTGCCATTTCTTTTCATAAAGTAATGCAAACAGCCGAAAAACTTGACGCCATGAATGAATGGGGCTCAATTTTAGGTTTATCATACATTGCAGCTCAACGTACTTTCCCAGATTATTCAGATATGGCACACGCAAAAGCCATGCTTGAATCTATTGCCAGAAGCTACGGTGAGCGTTATGCTAGATTGAAAAAAGTAAGAGTAAACACTATTTCTCAATCTCCTACCATGACTACTGCCGGAACAGGTGTTGGAGGTTTTGATGTATTCTATTCTTATGCCGACCAAATGAGTCCATTAGGCAATGCAAGTGCTTTAGATTGCGCTAAATATTGCGCCATGATGTTCTCTGATTACACGAGAATGGTAACCATGCAAAACTTAATGCATGATGGAGGTTTCTCTACTTCTGGAATTACCGATGCATTAATTGAGCAGTTGAAAAAAGATTAATTAATAGTCATTAGGACAATAGATAACAGCCTGCCGATTAAGCGTTTCAAACGAAAATCAGCAGGCTGTTTTTAATTCACCAATTTGCGCTATGGTTACCTTCCCCAATGCTAAAATCAATTTAGGACTTTCCATTACTGGGAAGCTTCATACTAGCTACCATAGCATTGAAAGCTGCCTCTACCCTATTCCTTGGTGCGATGTATTGGAGTTTATTCCAGGTAAGAAAATCTCTTTTTCTTCTAGCGGAATTGCCATTCCGGGTGATGAAAAAGACAACTTAGTTTTAAAAGCATACAAGCTACTTCGTAAAGATTTTGGGCTTCCTGAGCTTAATATTCACCTGCATAAAATTATTCCGATGGGCGCTGGATTAGGTGGCGGTTCTGCAGATGCCGCTTTTATGCTGAAAATGCTGAACAGCGAATTTCAATTATTCTTAGATGATTCTGTTCTAGAAGATTACGCAGCCCAACTAGGAAGTGATTGCCCCTTCTTTATTCAAAACAAACCAGCCATTGCTACAGGAACGGGTACCGATTTAGAGGTTTTCGACCTAGATTTAGCTGGCATGTGGATGCTTTTGATTAAACCTGAAGTTCACATTTCAACCCAAGAAGCATACGCCAATGTAACGCCAAAGCCCAATGAAGTAGACTTGAAAGCACTTCTAGAAAGCAAAGACTTTAGTCTCTGGCGCGAAAAGTTGATCAATGATTTCGAAGCATCCATCTTTCCTAATCACCCTGTTTTAGGTAAAATCAAAGAAGCCCTTTATCAAAATGGAGCGGCCTATGCTGCCATGAGTGGCTCAGGTTCTACCCTCTTTGGATTATATACTGAGAAACCTGAGATTTCACCAGCTTTCGAAACATACACGCATAAACTGATCGAGCTTTAGGAAAAGAGTTGAAGCTGTTTTCAAACTACCTTTTATAATAAATCGTATATTATCTCCGTCTTTAACTCATTGGTCTGACCACTTATGCACATTCGGTTAATACTCTGCTTACTCTTTCTTTCAAGTTTTTCTACGCTTTCTTTTGCCCAAGAAAAAGAGATCAATGTATACGATGTTAGAGAAGATGGTAGAATCGGCATTTACGCAGACAACGATAAACCCTACCCACAAACGGTTACATTAACGCTCAAACTAAAAGGTTTAAGGCCTTCAAAAGAGGTTCCTGACTTTATTGTAGTTCCTGCCAACACCAAAGAATTTAGGCTCACCAGTCTTATAATTCCCTTCGAAAGATCATGGCAGTATTCATTTAGCTATATCTATCGTTTTGGCGATGCAAATGCACAACACGATCCTAAACAAGAATATTTACTTCCTTTTGAAGAAGGAACAAGCTATAGGCTTACTCAAGGTTATAATGGCGATCGAACTCATCAAGGAGAAAATGCACTCGATTTCACGATGGATGAAGGCACTAGAATTTTTGCGGCTAGGGCCGGAAAAGTGATTAGAATTAAAGAAGATTCCAATCAAGGTTGCGCAAGCAAAAGGTGTAACAACATGGGTAATTACGTAACCATTCTACACGAAGACGGTACTTATGCAGACTACCTCCACTTACAGTTTGAAGGAGTTACAGTACAACTGGGTGATTTAGTGGAAGCTGGTGACCCAATTGCGTTGAGTGGAAATACAGGATGGAGCACAGGACCTCATCTACATTTCATCGTACGTAAAACTGAAAAAGATCGACAGGTTTCACTCCCTACTTTATTCAAAACTTCGAGCAATAAAACTGAACTTCTAGTAGAAGGAAAAATCTATACGGCCATCAAAAACCAGTAAAGTTTTTCACCTCCACTTTCTTTTCTTAAATTCCAAAACGGATAAATTTTGCTATGAAGATTAACGTGAATGGTATTGACCATGAAGTGGATGTGGAACCCAATATGCCTTTGCTTTGGGTGTTGCGCGATGAACTTAACCTCACAGGAACCAAATACGGTTGTGGAGTTGCCGCTTGTGGTGCCTGCACTGTTCATTTAGACGGACAAGCCGTTCGATCTTGTGTATTACCCATTGCTGCACTGCAAGGAAAAGCCATTACTACCATTGAATCCATTGCAAAAGATGACCAGCTGTCACGCGTTCAACAAGCTTGGATCGACCATCAAGTACCGCAATGTGGTTATTGCCAATCGGGAATGATTATGGCCGTAGAAAGCCTTTTAAATAACAATAGCCAGCCTACTGAAGAGGAAATTGACGCTTCCATTTCTAACATTTGCCGCTGCGGAACTTACCAAAGAATTAAAGAAGCCATTAAAGAGGTGCTGACTCAAAATCAAGAAAATGGCTAAAGAACGAACCAGAGGACAGAAAATAAGTCGCAGGGCGTTTATCATTTCCGGAGCTGTAATCGGAGGTGGTTTTGCATTAGGCTTGGGCGGAGTCGCATTTTCCAATTATAAGAAAAAGCAGTTCAGCGGAATGGGCTTTGAAGGCGCAGAATCGCTCAATGCTTTCATTCATATTACACCAGATAACAAAATCAAACTGGCCATTGCTCGGGCGGAAATGGGACAAGGGGCACATACCGCATTGGCCATGCTAACTGCCGAAGAACTGGAAGTAGATTTAGAGCAAATCGAAGTAATTCACCCGCAAGTAGAGTCGCCTTACGCCAACGTGAATTTGGCTACCCACTACGAAAGAACCTCAAGCTCCACTGGTTTCCATTTCATGGAAAAGGTGGCCTATATTCTTCCATATATCGCTACTGGCGGAAGTACGACCATTCGTGATGGCTACGAGCATTACCGCATTATGGGGGCTTCGGCCAAGGAAATGTTGATGAAAGTAGCCATGAAAAAATGGTTTATTGACATTGATAAATTAAAAGCAGAAAAAGGCTTTTTTCTCAATACTGAAACGGGAGAAAAAGTCTCATACGGGTCTCTTGCGCCTTTTGCAGCAGAAGAAAAACCCAATAACCGACCAACTTTAAAAGCGAAGTCTAATTTTAAAGTCATTGGCAAACCTACTCAACGCATTGACCTGAAAGAGAAGGTGACGGGAGCTGCCGAATTTGGCATTGATGTGCGTTTACCGAACATGCTTTTTGCTGCAGTAAAACACTGCCCAATTATTGGAGGAGAGATCACGAGCATTACGAACGAGCCAGAAGTGCTTGCCATGCGAGGCGTAAAACACATCGTGCAGTGGCCTACTGGTGTGGCTGTAATTGCCGACAACACTTGGCGAGCACAACAAGCCGCGAATGCACTCACTTTTGAAATTGACAACAAAGGAAATGAACAGCTTTCATCAGCTCATATTTCTAAGCTTCTAAAAACAAGGCTCAACAAAGAAATTGACCATGTAAAAGAGAAGATTGATAATACTGCCACAGCATTTAAAGCTGCTAACAAGGTTTTCGAAGCAGAATATGAAGTTCCATTTTTAGCGCACGCCACCATGGAGCCGATCAACTGCACGGTTTTGGTGGAAGAAGACAAAGCCAAGGTTTGGGTGGGGCATCAGGCGCCATTTTTGGTCACCATGGCCACCGCCAAAGAAGCGGATGTAAATAGCAGTAATGTTGAAATCGACATTAAATATTTGGGAGGTGGTTTTGGCAGAAGGGCCGAAAACGACTTTGTGACTGAAGCTGTACGCATTGCCAAAGCCATGAAAGGCAGGCCTATTCAAATGGTTTGGTCGAGAGAAGAAGACACACAATTTGACACCTACCGCCCAGCAGCCATGGCCAGTTTTAAGGCAGGAATGAATAATGATGGAAGAATAACCGCATGGGAAAATCATTTATCGCTTCAGTCGGTTTTACGAAGTAGCATTGGGCGAAACTTTCCGCTAATGACTCCACCGGAATCGCAGGACACCACCGCAGCCGAAGGTGCTTTAGGTTTAGCTTATAATCTGGGTGCACGAAAAGTTGGATATTCGTTTATTGAAAGCCCAATGCGTTTGGGTTTTTGGCGAAGTGTAGGTCATTCTTACAATGGATTTTTCACTGAAAGCTTTATAGATGAACTGGCCAATGAAGCCGATACCGATCCTTATGAGTTTAGAGCAAAGCTTCTTCCTTCAAACTCTAGACAGAAAAAAGTGCTGGACAAAGTAGCTAAAATCAGCAATTGGAATTCCCCTCTTCCCGAAGGAAAAAGCCGAGGCATTGCCTTTCACGAATCCTTCGGTTCTATCGTAGCACAAGTGGCCGAAATCAGCATCAACCCCCATAAAGAATTTAGTGTGGACAAAGTGTTTTGCGTGATTGACTGCGGCAATTATGTGAACCCAGACACCATTATAGCGCAAATGCAAAGCGGAATTGTTTTTGGGTTAACTGCAGCTGTTTATGGAGAAATCACCATTGAAGAAGGCAAAATTCAGCAGTCGAATTTCCCTAACTATGAAATGTTGAAGTTGAAACACATGCCTGAAGTGTTCACACACATTATGGAAAACAACGAAGCCCCAGGTGGTGTTGGCGAACCTGGCACTCCTCCAATTGCTCCTGCTCTGACCAATGCTATTTTTGCCGCTACTGGTGAACGTTTACGTTCACTCCCTTTGAAAAATCACGGTTTTAAATTGGTCTAACCCATTCCATGAAATCACTCAAGTTATTCGCACTCCTTTTTCTGGTTTGCAGTTGCACTCAATTAACGGTGAATAAATCGGTTCAAGAGATGCGATTACCTACCTCATTTTGCGAGACAAGCCCGATAGAAATCAAGCATAATATGCCTTATGGAAACACTCCTTGGCAAAGAACCATCAACTTACCAACAAGTGGGAGATTTGTAGAAGAAAACCATTATATCACTCAATCAGATAAGTTCGACAACCTAGTGCCTTGGCCCAAAACCATAACGGAGAACATTCAGCAACACCTTCAGCGCAGCTTTCTTCTTTACCAATCCTTCGACCCAAAAATGACTTTTGAGGAATTGTATTCCAAAAAGTGGAACAAAGAATGGACACCTGAAGAAGGCGGCCATTTTGGGCAGGGTTCTGTGGGTGAAGTACAGCGAAGCGAGTTAACTCCAGAAGATGAAATGTGGTTTATGTGCATGATGTGGGCCAGTGAATCCAAACCAAAAAGGGGCACTAAGTTTTTGCTTACAGCCAATAACAAAAGTGTAGTCGTAATTGCAGGCTACGAAACAGGGCCTTCATCTAAAGATCATATTGGAGGAATTACCAGAGAAGTTCATGCTTGGCTGGGCACAAATCCAAATTCTTTAATAAAAGTAGGCTTGCTAAAAAATCAGGAGCAAAAAACAGGGCCTGTGGTTTGCAAATAATTGCTATTTACAAACTACAGACCCTAAAATCAACCATTCAACTTAGACTCTTACCTGCCCGTTTCCGAAAAAATAGTATTTATTAGTCACCAATTGTTCTAGCCCCAATGGGCCACGGTGATGCAACTTATCGGTACTGATGGCCAGTTCGCCACCAATTCCCATTTGACCTCCATCTGTAAAACGGGTAGAAGCATTGTGATATACTGCTCCACTATCCACTTGCTCCATAAAGCTCTGTGCAAGCACTTTATCGGTTGTAATAATGGCTGAAGAGTGGCCACCAGAATATTTATTAATCTTCTGAATGGCTTCTTTTTCGTCACCTACAAGGGCTACGCATGCCTTGAGTGCCAAAAACTCTTCAAACCAAATTTCTTCATTTTCTATGACTTGCTCTTCAGGCAAAACCTTCTTCACTTCTTGATCTACCACAAGCTCTACCTCAAATTCATGTAAAGCTTTTTGTAGTTGAATGAGTTTATTCTCCAAATCTGGCAAACGCTTATCGAGCAAAATTTTATCGAGGGCGTTGCAAGCTGAAATCTTATCCGTTTTAGCATTTAAAATCACTTTCAATGCTTGGTTCCAATCTGCTTTATGATCTACATAAATGAAATTATTTCCTCTTCCGCTTACCAAAACAGGGCAAGTAGCGTATTCCTTCACAAAAGCAATCAAACGCTCGCCTCCTCTTGGAACAATCAAATCAATTTTCTGATCTGGATTTTTCAAGAACGCTTGCGTCTCAGTTCTCGACATTTTGAGCAGCTGCACCCAATCTGAATCTAAACCATTAAGGTGTAAAGCCTGATGCCAGCAATCAATGAGTATTTGATTGGAGTGAATAGCTTCCTTCCCTCCTTTTAAAAGAATTCTATTATTGGCTTTGAAGGCCAAAACCGCTGCTTCCACTGTTACATCTGGTCGTGATTCATAAATCATCATGATGGTACCGAAAGGTGCAGTTTTGTTAATAATCTCCAGTCCATCTTCTCTTTTGAAAGTAGATTTCGTTTGCCCTACGGGGTCATCCTTTTCCATTACTTCTTCTACGGCCTTCACCATACTGTCGATCTTTGCATTGTCGACCACGAGCCTATCGTACATGGCACGGTCAGACTGATCAAAAGCAGCCAAATCCAACTGATTTGCCGCAATGATTTGAGCTCTATTCAGGCCTAAAATTTTTATAAATGATGCTAATACTTTGTTCTTCTTATCTGTCTTTAATAATTCCATTTTTACTTTTTATGCTGTGAATTTGGTACCTACCGTTTTTCCATCAATAATGTCTAAAATCACATTGTCTTGTTTGCCATTGGCTATATATGCAGTAATGTTCTTTGCTGCTGCTCCCTGAGCAATCTTTAGTTTAGACCCCATTCCTCCTCTACCTTCGGCTTCGCCTTTTTCGCTTTTCTGTATGTACTTTTCTAGATTCTGCTGGCCATTTACTTCTCTGATAATTGAAGTATCACTATGATTTGGATGACCATTATATAGACCATGCGTATCGGTCAGAAGAATGAGCATATCAGCATTGATCAATTCAGCCACCAAACTCGCCATTTCATCATTATCTGTAAACATGGTGTGCGATAGCGATGTAGCGTCATCTTCATTTGCGATGGGAATGATGCCTTCAGACAATAACCCTTCGTAACAATTGATCATATTTTCGCGCCAAACACCTGGATTGAAATCCCTTTTAGTAGCCAATACTTGAGCGCACTTCATTCCATAATCATGAAATGTCTCATAATAGGTTCTCATCATTCGCGGTTGGCCTACAGATGAAAAAACCTGCCTTCTGATGGCTTTATCTTCAATTTCAGAATGCCCAAGCACTTCTTTTCCTGCAATTACAGATCCTGATGAGATCAATACAGAAAGGATATCTCTTTCGTAGAGTTCAGCAATTTGCCTTACAATCCCTTGAATTACAGGCCTTACAATGCGGTTATCTTTATTTGTCAGTACGTTGGTACCTACTTTTATTACTACTCTTTTCTTAGTTGATTTTACCACGACTATTTTTCTTGTAATTCGGTTGATTCTTTCCCCAGTTCCACGGCCCTGTTAAAAGCGGCATAAGCGGCATCGTGAATTAACTGTTGCACATTATTATCTATTAAAGAATCGAGAGCAGCCTGTGTAGTACCTCCTTTAGAACTCACCCTTTTCATCCAACTATCTGGCGAAAGCTTATTTTTATTGAAGAGTTCGATTGCACCTTCAAACGTGGCACTTACCAGCACTTTTGAATCGTTATCTGAAAAGCCCATGCTTTTAGCGGCTTCCATCATTGATTCCATAAAATAGAAAACATAGGCCGGCCCCGAGCCAGAAATACCTGTAGAGGCATCGATAAACATTTGTGAATCGACCCTTACGGATTTACCAGTGGTATTGAGCAAGTCTTCCACCATCCAAAGTTCAATACGAGATATTTCAGGTGCAGCCAAATAAGATGTCATTCCCTTGCCCACCTGAGCCGGTAAATTGGGCATGGCCCGTACTACTTTTTTTATTCCCAAGCCCAGTTGAATGGTTTCAATAGTAACACCAGCCATAATTGAAATCACCAACTGTTGATCGTTCATCATAGCCCTCATTTCCTGCATGAGTTCATCGTTATGGTAAGGTTTTACAGCTAGAAAAATAATATCTGCTATGGGCAGACAGTCCTCTAGGGTATCGTAGACTTCAAAATTCTCTGTAGATTTTTTTAAGGTTTCTCTCAACTCGAGAGATTTGTCGAAGATGATCAGGTCTTCCTTCTTTAAATAACCTGATTTTGCGATGGAAGAAGTATAGGTCAACCCCATATTTCCTGCACCAATTACTAGCACTTTCATGATTGTGTTTATTAAATGAATTTAAAGATTGCATATAGCAATATGCCCCAGGTGAATACCTTGGAAGCGACAACTAAATAGATTTCAGTGAATTAATTAACGAACACGCAGAAGACCACAGGAAGGGCCTGAAGGTTAGAAAAAATGATTTTTCTAGGGTATTGAATATGTTTTGCGTAGCTCATTATACCTTACCAACAACTGTAGTAGCTTAATGTTCCGAATAATTTAAAAAACCTCCTATCTTGAGAATGACACCTCATTACCAATGAAAAACAACTTCATACATCAAGATCTTTCCATTCTTCCCTGTACTGAAATTACATGCGACATTCATGACCACAAGGAAGAAAGCATTCTTTGGGTAGAAATAAAAGGCAAATGTAGCCACGGATCTCAAGGAGAAGATTACGGCAAGTTTCTGTATCAAAAAATAGGATTAGCGCTTCTCTCATTTCAACCCTTAGCCATTCTGATTGACATGCGAGAATTGGAATATAGTTATGGAGACAGAATCATTAACCTCTTTCAAATTTTTCAAGATGTTGTTATCTATCCTGATAAAGGTTTTATCACATCCTTCGTTTTATCAGATAAAAACAGATTTGGGCTTTCTTCTTTGATGAAAATAGATTTTGAGGAAGCTGAAAGCGATTTTCACCTAGATTTAAATTCAGCTTACAAACACTTAATCAAACGCTATGACGAAATCTAAAACTCAGAAAACAGATTGATTTTACCTTAGAAACACCAACACTTCAACACCCAAACACCCAAACACATTCGTCCAACACTTCGCTGCCAAATTGGCGCTTCTTCGGTCAAATCACTTATATTTGCGGTTCAATTTTGTAGAATAGAGATAGAAGTAAATGGATAACATTATTCAGGACATAGACATTCTAGATAGAAATAGTCGGGAGGCGACAGACACGGTAATCACTTCAAAAGAAGAGAATACTGGTAAAGCAAAGAAACTCTACATTGAAAGTTATGGATGCCAAATGAATTTTGCTGATAGCGAGATTGTAAGCTCCATTATGAAAGACAATGGTTACGATACCACCTCGGAGTTTGAACAAGCCGATGTTATCTTTCTGAATACTTGTTCCATAAGAGAAAAGGCTGAACAAACGGTTAGAAAGCGTTTAGCAGACTTCAATAAAATAAAGAAAAGAAAGCCAGAACTCACCATTGGGGTTTTGGGTTGTATGGCTGAAAGGCTAAAAGACAAACTTCTGGAAGAAGAAAAATTAGTAGATGTAGTAGTAGGGCCTGATGCCTACCGTGATTTACCAAATTTAGTAGGTTCGGCAGAGGAAGGCTTAAAAGCCATCAATACATTACTGTCAAGAGAAGAGACCTATGCCGACATCTCTCCTGTTCGGTTAAACTCAAACGGAGTTAATGCATTTATCTCTATTATGCGAGGTTGCGATAACATGTGTTCTTTCTGCGTGGTGCCGTTTACCAGAGGTCGAGAAAGAAGTAGAGACCCACATTCAATTGTTCGCGAAGCACAAGACCTTTTCGATCAGGGCTACAGAGAGGTGACACTTCTAGGCCAAAACGTAGATAGCTACAAATGGTCTCCTGAAGAGAATAATAAGGCTTGGTTAGAGAAAAAAGAAAAACAAGGCGAAGCCGAAGCCATTGTCAATTTTGCAAACCTGATTGAAATGGTGGCTCAAGTATCTCCCGACCTTAGGGTTCGTTTTTCTACTTCGCATCCAAAAGACATTACCAACGAGGTGCTCCATACCATGAAAAAGTATGAGAACATTTGTAAGTACATTCATTTACCTGCGCAGAGCGGAAACAGCCGAGTATTGGAATTGATGAACAGAACTTATACGCGCGAATGGTATATCAATAGAGTTGACGCCATCAGAGAAATTTTGGGCGAAGAATGCGGTATTTCTTCCGACATGATTGCTGGCTTTTGTTCAGAAACAGAAGAAGAGCACCAAGATACCCTAAGCTTAATGGATTATGTAAAGTTCGATTTCTCCTACATGTTTTTCTATTCGGAAAGACCCGGAACTTTAGCTGCTAAAAAGTTAAAAGATGATGTTCCACTGGAAGTTAAAAAAAGGAGACTTCAGGAAATAATTGATAAGCAACGACAATATTCGTTCGAACGAAACAAACTTGACCTGAACAAAGTACATAAAGTACTAGTAGAAGGCACTTCAAAACGTTCGGAAGAACACTTAAGCGGAAGAAACTCTGCAAACAAAGTGGTGATTTTCCCTAAAAAGAATTTCAAAAAAGGAGACTATGTGAATGTTTTTGTAGATGACTGTACCACAGCCACACTTCTAGGAAACTCTGTTGATTAACCCGCAACCCCTACACCTTGAATAGCAACGAAATATTAAGCATAAAACAGCGGTTTGGTATTATTGGCAATAGCCCTCAGTTAAACCACGCCATTCAGGTAGCGGCACAAGTTGCTCCTACCGATATGACAGTATTGATTACTGGCGAAAGTGGTAGTGGTAAAGAATCCTTTTCAAAAATTATCCATCAGCTGAGCCCAAGAAAGCACGGTAAGTTCATTGCCATCAACTGCGGAGCAATTCCTGAAGGCACTATCGATTCCGAGTTATTCGGTCATGAAAAAGGCTCATTTACAGGGGCATACGATGCCAGAAAAGGTTATTTTGAGGTTACTGATGGCGGAACCATTTTTCTAGATGAAATTGGAGAAATGCCAATGTCTACCCAAGCGCGTTTGCTACGCGTTTTAGAAAATGGAGAGTTCATTAAAGTTGGTTCTTCTAAAGTTCAAAAAACCGATGTGAGAGTGGTAGCCGCTACTAATGTCGACCTGCTCGATGCGGTGGACAATGGTAAATTCAGAGAGGATTTATATTACCGATTAAGTACCGTTCCAATTTCTGTTCCTCCGTTACGAAATAGAGGTAATGATGTTGATTTGTTGTTCAGAAAATTTGCTTCTGACTTTGCGGAAAAATATAGAGTGGAATCTATAAAGCTAGATGACGATGCCAAAGCCATTCTTTTGCGCTACAATTTCCCTGGTAATATACGTCAGCTCAAGAATTTAGTAGAACAAATTTCTGCATTAGAAATGGAAAGACATATTTCCGCAGAAACTTTGGTCAAATATTTGCCTCAAAACAGAACTAGTTTACCGGCACTTTATAAAGCTCATAACGGACAAGGAGGAGATAGCTTGAGTGAAAGAGATTTGCTCTATAAAGTTTTGTTCGATATGAAAAAGGACATGACAGAGCTTAAAAAGTTGGTTCACGATATTTTAGAATCTGGTGATTTGAGTGAAAAGACGATTAGCGAGCATGCAAATTTATTTAGAAACATAGATGATGACAGCAGTGCCCTACTAAGTGACCAGCTAGAAAAGCAAACAAATGAAAGCTATTACTTAGAGCCTAAACCTATTGTTGACGACTACGATTACGAGGAAGATAAAGTAGAAGACATTACGCATGAAATGGAAGACGAGTCGTTATCCATAGAAAAGAAAGAGCAAGAACTCATTATTAAAGCCTTGAAAAAGAATAACAATAAAAGAAAGTATGCCGCTAGAGATTTAGGTATCTCTGAACGAACCCTGTATCGTAAAATCAAGCAGTATGAAATTGAGTAAATCATTAATACTGAGTATAGCACTATTGGCTTCCACGCTTTTTGGCTGTACCTATGGCTTTTCAGGGGCTTCAATAGATTACAACACTACAAAAACTATATCTATTGCTAATTTCTTTAATGATGCTGTAGATGGAGGACTTCCAAATATGGGGCAACTGTTTACGGAAGACATGAAGGATTATTTTCAGCGGAATACTAAGCTAGAATTAGTACCTTCAAAGGGTGATTTACAGTTTGAAGGAGCAATTTCTAGATATAACATTTCACCTCAAGCGGTTGTTTCATCCGGAAATCAGAATGTAGCCGATAGATCAGGTTTAATGCGACTAACCATAGGTGTAGAAGTAGCATTTACCAATGTAAATAAGGAAGAAGAAAACTTTAAACGTACCTTTAGTTTCTATGCTGATTATGACCCACAAACTACCTCATTAACATCTGTCGAGCCAGAATTGGTAAGTCAGATTTTTAAAGAGATTATTTTTGAAATTTTTCAGGCCTCAGTTGCCCAATGGTAATTTTCATTCTATTTTAGACATCCCAAAACAAAAACCAGTGAACAGAGAACGGTTTAATCAACTTCTTGGAAACCTACACCAAGTCACCAATGAGGACATTAAATCGCTCAATGATCTGCGTAAAAAGTATCCTTTTTTTCAAACACCCTACGTAATAGTTGCCAAGGCACTTAAAGATCGAGATCATCCAAAAACAGATGCTTTCATTAAAAAAGCTGCCATCTACTCTCCTAACAGAGCCCATTTAAAGAAAATAATTCTTGGCGAAATAAGCTTTGAAGCCCCTCAAGAGAATACAATCCAGAAAAAGCAGGTTAAGGCAATTGAAACCCCAGAAACTGCAAAGGAAATAGTTACCCCAAAAGCTGAAACTGAGACAGAAACGGTAACTAAAGAAGCTATTTCTAAGACCGACAAAAATGAACAACAAGAAGAACCTCTTGCTACTCAAACATTAGATCAGAAAAACCCAGAGATCAATCAGTTGGAAAAAGACTTATTGGAGATTAAAGAACGAAAACTCCGATTGGCAAAGATGTTTGAAGGACAAGAAAACACAAAGAAAATCAAACCCCAGACAACTCCGCAAAGCAACAAGTCTCAGGTAGAATTGATAGAAAAATTCATTCAAAATGAACCTCGTTTTGAAAACAAAAAGGGTATTAACGAGGAGAATGAGTACACGCAAGAAGACCTCGCAGCCAAGCACATGAAGTCTAAAGACGAGTTCGTTACTGAAACTTTAGCCAAATTATTACTGAAACAAAAAAAATATACCAGGGCTATTGACATTTATAAAAAACTAAGCTTGAAATTCCCTGAAAAAAGAACTTACTTTGCGAGCCAAATTCAAAAAATAAAGGAAGTACAGAATGTTTAAGCTATTAATAATCCTTGCCATCATCGTTGCCATACTTTTAATTTTAATCGTACTGGTTCAAAACTCTAAAGGTGGCGGTTTGTCAAGCCAGTTCGGTGGCGCAGGTGCTACTCAAGTAATTGGAGCAAAAAAGACAACCGATTTATTAGAAAAAGTGACTTGGGGTTTTGCACTAACCTTATTAGCGCTTAGTCTGGCATCTGGAATGATGGTAGACAATAGCAATAGTGATTTTTCAAATAATCCTAACATAGACAAGGCACTTCAAGAGATGCCAATGCAACAACAAGCTCCTGTAACGCCAGAGGCTGGAGGCACACCTCAAACTGCTCCTGACACAACAGGTAACCAGTAAGAGCACAAAGACTTTATAAAAAAGACCATCAATTGATGGTCTTTTTTTTTGCCTTCAAACTAAAATCAATACTTTTCATTAATAGTATTTACACAATAGCCTTAATATTGCAGTTATAGTATAAATCAACGCTAGAGCATGTCAAACCTCTGGCGTTTAAATTCAATATCATGAACAAACTCAAATTTATCTGTTTAGGTCTCCTATTCACAACAATCACATGGGCAGCAAACCCATACAAATACATCATCGATCTTTCCCGCGTGTCGGACGATAAAGTATATGTAGAGCTCGCCCCACCCAAAATAAAACAAGACGAGATCTTGTTCTACCTACCAAAAATCATCCCTGGCACCTACGCTATAGCCGATTATGGCCGAATGGTTTCAGACTTTGAAGCTTTCGATAAAAAAGGGAACCCACTTCCGGTAAAAAGGCTTGATGATAACACTTGGAAAATCAGTGATGCTAAAAAAATTACCAAAATAAGCTATTGGGTAGACGATACTTATGATAACCCAAAAGAAGGCCCTGAGATATTTCAACCAGCAGGAACCAATATTGCTGAAGGCGAAAATTTCCTTTTAAACACAAGCGGTTTCTTCGGCTATTTTGAAGGCATGAAAAAAGAAGCTTTCGAGATTAATATCATTCGTCCTATGAACTTTTATGGAGCCACTGGATTAAAAGCAGAAGCTACAAACACAAGCTTAAGCCGTAAATTAATAAAGAAAGACTTCAATACACCTGATGCCAACAGCACCATTGATAGGTTCGAAGTTTCAGATTACGATCGCTTGATTGACTCGCCATTAATGTACAGTAAGCCTGATACAGCCATAGTTAAAGTAGCAAATACCGAAGTGCTGGTTGCTAGTTATTCCCCTAACAAAAAGGTTACGGCTAAAGAAATTGCAGCCAGTATTAAAGAAGTGCTCGCAGCACAAAGCACTTTCTTAGGCGGAAAGTTGCCTGTTGAAAAATATGCGTTCATTTTCTACTTCACAGATCAGCCAGTTTTATCTTATGGTGCTCTGGAGCATTCTTTCAGCTCACTCTATTTTATGCCTGAGCAAACTATTCAGCAATTGAATCAGCAACTGCGTGACTTTGCTGCTCATGAGTTCTTTCATATTGTAACTCCATTAACTATTCACTCAGAAGAAATTGGAAGTTTCGATTTTAACGATCCTAAAATGTCTCGTCACCTTTGGATGTACGAAGGCATGACGGAGTATTTTGCTGGTAGCGTACAAGTTAAATACGGCTTGGTAAGCCCAGAGGAATACTTGGACATGCTATCTGAAAAAATTCTTACCTCGGCACAGTTTAAGGATGATTTGCCTTTTACAGAGTTGAGCCTTGGCGCTTTAGACACCTACGCTGACCAATACTACAATGTATACATGAAAGGTGCACTTATTGGTATGGCCTTAGACATTAAGCTTAGAAAACTTTCTGACGGTGCTTATGGCGTGCAAGAAATGATGGCTGATCTTTCTAAGAAATACGGTATGGAGAAATCCTTTAAAGATGATCAACTGTTCAGTGAAATAGTAGCCATGACCTATCCTGAAATCGGAAAATTCCTCAACACTTATGTGGCAGGAAACACACCTATCAACTATGAAGAAGTATTGGCCGAAGTTGGTGTAAAAGTAGTTAAAGACGGCACCAAGAAACAGTACTCATTAATCATTAGTCAGGAAAGCATAGCTGCAACCGAATACAATGGGAAAAGAATGTTAGCGATAGGTAATCAAGATAAACTTGATGCTATTGGTAAAGCGCTTGGATTACAAAACGGTGATATCATCTTGAAAATGAACGGAGACGAGCTCCCAGAACTTGGGCCTGAAATCAATAACTTCTTAGGCGGACAATTTCAAAAAATTCCAAGTCTTGAAACCATGAGCGTAACGGTTATTAGGGCTGTAGATGGCGAACCTAAAGAAATAACCCTTACAACTCCTAACCAACAAATTGACGTGCCTGTAGCCTTTAAATTGGCCTTTGACGAGAACGCTACACCAGCCCAGCTTAAGCTGAGAAAGGCTTGGTTGGAGCCAAAGAATTAAGAGTGAGTGTAAAAAAATTAAGACGATGTAAAAGGTCACCGAAATCGGTGGCCTTTTTCGTTTCTCCAACCACCTAGAAGTTTACTTCAATCAAGTATAAAACTTATTAGGCACCAGACTTCAAATAAAAAAAGCGACCAATAAGTCGCTCATTTTATACTATTCTAATAAGGGTACGGACTAGCGGTTATTTCCATTCACCTTGTAGTCTGACTGCTCTAATATTTTGACTTTGTCATTGCCGTCCACAACGTATTCTACCCTAAACTTACTAATGTCGGTTATGCTTCCTCTACAAATCAATAAGGCCGCTTCGCAACCAATGGTAATGCATTTTTCCACTTCATTATCGCGAATGGTAATGTTAAACGGCTTTGCATCGGCTCTGGCCAATACAATTCCAGAGTTACCTAATTCAGTCTTCTTAAAAGGATAAATATGATATTCAGAACTTAAGCGATCTACTTGAAATTTAGAAAAGTCAAGCTTTTTTGAAGCACCATCTGCTAACAAGGTAACGTAGCCGTCCTTTACAGCCAAAGCTGCATTTTCAATTACCTCTCCATCTCCTAAGTGTACAGTAGCCCCTAATAGGAGTCTTCCTTCACTCCCTTCAGTATATGAGGGAATCTTGGTGTCAATACAGCTATTGCTCATGACAATTAAAGCCATTAAAGCAAAGAGCTTTGAGATAGGAGTACGCATTGTTTCAGTTGGTTAAATTGAATTCTCGCTCAACAATTAACTACTACAAAAGCAGCTAAGTGATTGAAAATCTTTTCTTTATTACGAAATTAAGAAATTTTCTCTATAATCAAATTGTGATTTGTGTATATACAGATGTCAGCAGCAATTTTAAGACTCTCTTCAACAATTGCGAAGCTGTCTAAATCTTTCGCATGAGTTTTTAGCGCTTGAGCTGCAGCTTGAGCATACATACTTCCAGAACCGATGGCCGCAATACCATTGTCTGGTTCTAAAACATCACCCGTTCCGGATAAGATCAGAATATCATCTTTGTCTGCGACAATCAGCATCGACTCTAGTTTTCTTAAGTAGCGATCAGTACGCCAATCTTTAGCTAATTCTATCGCAGCCCTTTTCATGTTTCCTCCGTAAGCACTCAGTTTTTCATCAAACCTTTCTAGTAAAGTGAAGGCATCGGCAGTAGAGCCTGCAAAACCTGTTACTATCTTCCCATCCTGAAGCTTTCTGATCTTCTTTACGTTACTCTTGGCTACGGTATTACCCATAGTAGCTTGTCCATCGGCACCAATTGAAATTGAACCGTTATGTTTTACCGCTAATACGGTGGTTGATCTAATCTTAGTCATGTTATTTCTAAATAAAAAAAGTCCCGTATGAGAACGGGACTTGAACTTAATAAGTTTCTAAACCAGCAACCTAACTGGATCTTCTAATAAAGATTTGAAGGTTTGCAGGAATGCTGAGCCAACTGCACCGTCAACTACTCTGTGGTCGCATGACATGGTTACTTTCATGATGTTACCAATAGCCAACTCACCATCTTTAACAATTGCGGTTTGCTTAATACCACCAACGGCCATAATACAAGCGTCTGGCGGGTTAATAATGGCTGTAAATTCTTCTATACCGAACATTCCTAAATTAGAAATGGTGAAAGTATTTCCTTCCCATTCAGCAGGCTGTAATTCTTTATTCTTTGCCTTTGCTCCTAATTGCTTTACCTCGGCAGCAATATGAGAAAGTGGCTTATTGTCTGCAAACCTAACTACAGGTACTAGAAGACCTTCTTCCACAGCTACTGCTACACCGATATGGATATGGTGATTAATTCTAATTTTATCGCCCAACCAAGATGAATTTACCTGAGGATGTTTTCTTAAAGCTGCGGCTGCGGCCTTAATTACCATATCGTTAAACGAAATTTTCACTGGTGAAACTTCATTCATACTAGCTCTTGCCTCAATGGCCTTATCCATGTTGATTTCCATGGTAAGGTAGAAATGAGGCGCAGTAAATTTACTTTCGGCTAAACGCTTGGCTATGGTTTTTCGCATTTGCGATACCCTTAGCTCTTCAAAACTTTCTTCACCTACAATCTTAGGAAGCTCCACTGCAGGCGTTGATGATTTTTGGGCTGGAGCTGCAGATTTGGTCTGTTCAGCTTTAACAGGAACAAAATCTTCTACATCTCTTTTTATAATTCTTCCGCCATCGCCAGAACCTTTCACTTCTGAAATATTGATTCCCTTTTCTTGAGCCAATCTCTTAGCCAAAGGGGACGCTTTAATTCTTCCGTTATTAGTTTGGGTTTGTACAGTGCTTTCTTCTTTCTTAGGTTCAGAAGTTTCTTGCTTTGGACTAGCTTTCGCAGGCTCTTCTTTGGCCGGCTCTGTCTCACTTTCTGTTTGACTTTCAGCCTTTAAAAGCGTTTCAAAGTCAGTTCCTTTTTCGCCTACAATGGCCAAAACACCATTTACAGCTACTGACTCTCCTTCTTTAGCGCCAAGATACAATACAGTTCCATCATTGTAAGACTCGTATTCCATGGTAGCCTTATCGGTCTCGATCTCAGCCATCAGTTCACCTGACTCTACCGTATCGCCTACCTTTTTATGCCAAGCCGAAATAACACCCTCTTCCATGGTGTCGCTCATTTTCGGCATTCTCACCACTTCTGCTTTGATGTTACTTGTATCTATCGCCTCGGCATCAGCTTTCTTCGCCTCTGCTGGTTTTTCTTCATTATCACCCGAGCCATTTTCACTTGACTCATTCAGAAGCGCCTTATAATCCTCGCCTTTTTCTCCAACAATGGCCAAAATGCCATTGATTTGAACGGCCTCACCTTCTTCTGCGCCAAGGTATAATACGGTTCCTTCATTATATGATTCGTAGTCCATCGTAGCCTTATCGGTTTCGATTTCGGCCATTAACTCACCTGATTCTACTTTATCACCTACTTTTTTATGCCAAACAGCGATCACCCCTTCTTCCATGGTGTCACTCATTTTCGGCATCCTAACGATTTCTGCCATAAGATTTGTGAAAATTGAGCCCAAAAATAGTTTTAAACAACCGATATTCAAATTATTGAATGACCTATTGCCCTAAGCTTTTGTTATCATTTTATAATCGGTTAATCTTCAATAGAATAATTCTGCAACTTAGCTCCTCGGTGAATGGTTCGAAGTATTAGTATTTATGAACCTGATCACTTAAATTTCTAAAAAAGTTTAATATGCCATCCAGCTATTCCATTGCCAGTTCTGCTAAAGTTATTGAAGAATATTTCAATGTTGAAGTGACTGGACAGTATAAAGAAAAGTATAATGCTTCGCCTACAAAATTACTCCCTGTAATTACTGCAGAAAACCCAGACGGACTTTCTTTTTTCTACTGGGGAATTAACCCGGCATTTGTAAAAAACCATAGTGTTAGCGAAAAACTAATTTTTGCGCCAGTAGATCAAATACTAAACAAGGCCAGCCTAAAAAAGAATTTAAAAACTCAACGCTGTGTAATAATTGCAGATGGTTTTTATGCTTGGAAAAGCATTTCAAAAAAAGAAAAAATCCCTTATCGTTTTCATTTGGCTGATAAAAGTCCCTTTGGCATTGCTGGATTATGGGATGAATTTGAAGATGAAAACGGAGAGTCGGTGCATACTTTCATGATGATAACGACCAAGGCTAATTCAGATGTAGAAGATATTACTGACCGAATGCCAGCCATACTCGACAGCGATTTGATGATAGATTGGCTAAATGAATCTAATACAGAGGAAAGCGTAATCAACTTCATTACCCCTTACAGAGAAAAACCATTAGATCGCTTCTCCATCACACCTAAAATCAGCAACCCCGATTTCGATAGCCCGGAGCTTCTCAAAAAAGCACCCCCCGCAAACCAATTCGGAAGTTTTACGCTGTTTGGATAATTTGGGATTAACGAGTTACTTGAACGTTCTCGAGATCAATTCTTGAAATTTCTCTTAGCTGATCCGTTTGGAAAGCATAATCCAGTTCGTGGGCAGGAAAATCACTATCAATAGTGTAATTGATATAATCTTGAAATAGCACTCCATTTACTTCCCTTTGGTTGTATGCTTCACGGAACCTCACTCCGCCACCATTTATATAATAGCTATACGCTAAGTAATCAATAGTGTGCGTTTTTTGGTTGATCCAGTAAACAAAAATATTTTCGAAATTCTTTCCCCCACCATTCTTTCCGTAAGTCACCTCTACTTTATAATAAGTGTCTTCTTTTATTTTTATAGAAGGCATAAGGTGTTTGTTAATGACTTCTCGGTTAGCAGCATATGGAAGCAACGCGAAATAAACCACAGACCTGGTATCACCAGCCAAAATACTAGAAATTGAATCTTCTTCCATTCGAACTTCCTTTTGGTTTACCCTTCTTATAAAGGTATTGGAAGTAACAATGTCTTCAAGTTCATTTCCATCTTTATAAGAGGTACGCTTATAAACATCTCCTTTATCAGAAATTCTAGCGTTGTAGTGATTACCACGAAAATCAAACTGAATTTCTAACGGTTCACCAGATTTATATCCATGTTTTTGTATGGCCGAATCCAGTATTTGCTGAGCGGTGGGCTCATTCACAGCACAGCTTGAAGACACCATAACCCAGGTCAGCACAATAAAAACACTTGGATTAACTCTTATCATTTTACACAAATCAATTCTTCCGTAAGCCATTACGCTAATATTCCCAATTAGTTACTTTCATTACTTGGGCGGCCGAAGAAATTCCTTTGAATCGAGTAGAACAACACATGCTGTGATGAATGGCCTTAATTTCCTTTTAAATAAGTAAGCATACAGAAACAATTTCGAACTATCGGATATTTCTTTACTTTGTATCCATAAATAGAATTGCCATGAAGAGTTCCAGAATTGTTGGTTTAGGTCATTATGTACCGAAAAACATTGTTAAGAACACAGACTTAGAAAAAATAATAGACACTAGTAATGAATGGATTATAGAGCGAACTGGTATTGAAGAGCGCAGATGGTTCGATCCTGAACAGGACACAGTATCTAATATGGCCACCAAAGCAGCAAAGATAGCGCTCGAAAGAGCAAAAACAGATGTTAGTGAAGTTGACTTTATTGTTTTTGCCACCATTACTCCAGATTATTTTTTCCCAGGCTCTGGCGTTTTAATGCAAAGAGAACTTGGGCTTCAAGGCATTGGCGCATTAGATATCAGGAACGCATGCAGTGGGTTTATCTACGCACTCTCAATTGCCGATCAATTTATTAAAACGGGCATGTATAAAACCGTTTTAGTGGTTGGTGCCGAAATTCAATCTTCGGCCATTGACAAATCTACAGCCGGGAGGTCAAGCGCGGTAATTTTTGCCGATGGTGCCGGAGCTGCTGTTCTTAAAGCTGCAGAACCTTCTGAGGGGGGAATTCTGTCTACTCACCTACATGCCGATGGTGATTTTGCCGAAGAACTTTATGTAAAAGACCCTGGCAGTAGCAGGACTGTAAGGCTTTCTCAAGAACTAATTGAAGGCTCCACTTTCCATCTTACCATGAACGGGAATGCTGTATTCAAACATGCAGTGGTTCGTTTTAGCGAAGTAATTGCAGAAGCTTTGGCCGATAACAACCTAATGGCAGAAGATATTGATCTTTTAGTTCCGCATCAGGCCAACTTGCGCATCAGTAATTATGTGCAAAAGCAATTAAACATGCCAGATGAAAAAGTATTCAACAACATTATGCACTACGGCAACACTACAGCGGCATCAATACCAATTGCCTTAAGTGAGGCCTGGGAACAAGGTAAAATCAAAGAAGGTGATTTAGTTTGTTTAGCGGCCTTTGGTAGCGGATTCACATGGGCTTCGGCATTAATTCGCTGGTAAGTCGACTACGAATTCTCAAGTGCCATTTTCGTTGACAAACCTCCTCCGTTTTGAACCAAAAACGGCTTTAAATGTTAGGTATGTAGCTCAAAAACGTTTATTGGAAGCCTGAATTGATAATCAATTTAGCAAATCCTAACGAACGTTTTTTAGTGTTGATTAAAAGACGTCATGGGGTGCAATGTTTTGAGCTTTCTTGGCGTAATATTTGAGAAGAAAGATCCGAATCATTTTTCATGAAACCCAATTGCATGCAATCCGATATACGTTCTATGCGCTTTCGTCAATTCATACTTTCAAGTTTATTTTTTACAGTGTTCAGCCTTTCAGGCTTTGCTCAAGAGGAAAGCTATGAACTAATATTCCCCTCTGACGACCCCACACTGAAGAAAGAAGGAAAAACCAAAGAAGGCAAACGTGATGGACTTTGGACCATGTACAATGCAGACAGTAGTTTTCTACAAAGAGGCTATTATGTTGAAGGTAAAAAAGCTGGGGCATGGATGATCTTTCTAGACCGACAAGAAAGGGCCAGACTCAAGTACGACAACAACGTTTTAAATGGAGCTTATGTACTTTTTAATGAAGAAGGAAAATCGACAGTCCTCACCAATTATACATCAGGTAAACTTAACGGCACATGGTCTTCATACTATGGTTCTGGCCAACTATATGAAAAAGGTGAGTTTGAAAACGGCTTAAAAACCGGAATATGGAATAGTTATTATGACAATGGTGCCCTTCAAATCAAAAGTCAATACAAAAAAGGTAAGCTCGATGGGCCATTTCAGCAATACGATCCTTTTGGTTCACTTATGATTGAAACCAATTACAAAGAAGGTTACCTCAACGGTGATTGGGTTAAATACGATGGGGCTATTGTTATTGAAAAAGGCCAGTTTGTTTATGGTGAAAGAGATGGAGAGTGGTTGTATTATGAATTCAGTGAATTCTCACCTTCAATAAAAGAGTATTATGACAAGGGTAAGAAAACGGGGACTTGGACAACTTTTCATGAAAGTGGCAGAATGGCAAGTCAAATTACGTATGTAGACGATAAACCAATTGGCACTTCTAAAGAATGGTATTCAAATGGCCAAGTGGCAAGTGAAAGCCGATATAGATTGGGTTTTATTGACAGTACTTTTACCGCCTACTACGACAATAAAGTAGTAGCAGAAACAGGTGATTTTAAGTTAGGCCTTAGGGAAGGCGTGTGGAAATACTACCACGATAATGGTATGATTTCAGAGTTTGGAAGCTACAAGAACGATCTAAGGATTGGGAATTGGAAAAGCTTTAGTCCGCGAGGAAAACTGATTTCTGAAGGCGATTACCGATTAGGAAAACAGCAAGGCCAATGGTTCACTTATCATGAAAGCGGGCAATTATCATCTATTGGAAGTTATTTGACTGGTGAAAAAGACGGGCTTTGGGGCTATTTTCATGAAGATGGTTCACCAATGCTAGAAGAAACCTACGACAAAGGAAAGCTCATGAAAGTATCTGAATTTACAGACGATGACGGTGACAAGCACAGCTCAGGCACGATAATCAATGGAGAAGGAATTAAAATTGGCTATTACCCTGATGGGACTAAATTCTCTGAAGGACCTTACAAAAACGGGCTCCCAAATGGTAATTGGACATTCTTTGATGAAAGAGGTCGCAAATTGAGTACTGGAAAATTAGAGAATGGCATAAAAGAAGATGGCTGGAACATCTACGCGAAAAACGGAAAACTCATCAGAATAGAAGTGTACGAAAAGGGAGAATTAATTGATGAAGTAAATCGTTAAACATTCTCTTTCAATTACTGTTATTTCAATCATGGGATTATTTTCAAGGAAAACAGAAAAGGAAAAGCTTCAGGCAAAGTATAAAAAGCTAATTGATGAGGCCTACAAGCTTTCGCACACCAACCGTAGAGCAAGTGATTTAAAAACAGCTGAAGCAGATGAACTTCTCAAGCAAATTGAAACATTGAATTGATTAACGCTTTGCGAATCCTTTGAGCTGTTCAACAAGTTCTTTTTTAGCGCTAGGTCTTTTAATCCCTTCTCTTATCAGCTTGCCTTCTTTTGTAATTACCATATAAGTAGGGAAGCCAGTAATGTTTACAGCCTGATCAAACTTGGCATATTGGGCGTCATCTAAAAAGAAATTCTCTCCCTTTAGCTCATGCTTTTTCACCATAGTCTCCCATGATTTCTTTTCAGATTGGGCACCTAGGTAAACAAAAACCACATTATCATCCTCTTTAAAATTGGCCTTGATTTCTGGTAAGTGAGAAAACTCCGTGATGCATGGCCCACACCAAGTAGCCCAAACATCTATATAAACCACTTTACCAGGGTAAGTTTTTTTCAGTTGACTTAGCACATCACCTTCTGAATCAACTATTTCTATTCCGTTGACAAACTTCTTATCCTTCAAAATCACAAAGTCGCTATACTTACGTTCTAGCACACTTCTGGCTGTACTATTCAAGTTTAAGGTTTTCACTTTACCCCATACTACTTGAGGAAGCTCATTTCCTCGACTAAAGTAGCTCTCATCTATATAAGTAGCGATGATACTAGATTTAGACATTGGGTCTAACTTGTCGATCCTCATTAACAAATCATCCCAAGTAATTTTTTGGTTTAATTCTAAAAGTTCTTTTGAAAACTCTTCTGTTCTGACCTTTAATGGGTCGCTTAGCTTAACATAGCCAAAATGTTTTTCTCTTTTTTTCTCTTCAATTTTCCATTCCTCAATCTCAGCCCTTCCGGTTTCAGAAATAATTTTAGACTTCAAAAAACCATAAACCTGTTCTATTCTGTAATCGTGCATTGCCTCTCTCTCTTTAGGCATCATGGCCATCGAAAACTCTCGCATTAAATCACCAAACTCTCCAGCAAGCATATTCAAAGGCTCATCATCTATCATTTCTTTAACTTTTGCCTCATAAGCCTCAGGTAAATCAATTGGAGTTAAAGCACCATTATCTGCGCCATGTAACCAGCGATACCTCATTAAATCATTTGCTGCATACAGATTGATATTTCGCTCGCTGTATTCTTTTACTATTCGGCTTGGGATATTTTCACTAAAGTAATTCTGATAAAAATTCTGATGCTCTTTTAGTAAATCTAAGCGGGACTCTAAATATTCCATGGGCTCCAAAGCCTTTTGCAAACTGTCGTTTTCAAAGTAGTTTCTCACCTTCATATACTTTGGCTTTACCACTCTCAGCTCCTCGTTTTCCTTTGCCAAAGCTCCCATAAACGAAATTGGAGATTCTGCATACCAACCATCAATACCACTAACTGCTTTTTCTTCATCTACAAATACTGCCATTTTGCTATCGGGCTCGGCTAAAAACATAGTAAAGACCTCTCCCACCCTAAACATTATATCTTGTGGATTATCTAAAGGGAAAAATATTTTGAATCGTCCCTGTTCATCTACATTCACCGTAAACTTTTGTTGCCCAGAGCTAAAGGCATGATTATAAATAACGGAAGCCGTTAAAGGCATTTCTCCTTTAGGTTTTACCACACCAGAAAGGGTTACTTGACTACTTTTGAAAAAGTCATCTTGCCAAACATGTTGGTTAGGCATTCTCTGACGGTCATCATCCAATTTATTTTTACTCAATCGTTAAATAATTCTTCCGTCTTCCAAAATCAAAAAATCACCAACCTCTCTTATTATGATTTGTCTTGCTTTTCCTGGTTGAGAAAGATTAACATGCCATTCTTTGCCTTTCTTACTAGGATCTTTGAAGCTCCAGAAATCTGATTCATACATCATATAATTATCTGAAACCCTTAATTCAAGTGTATTGGAGCCATCTACCAAAAACCAATTACCCTTTATAGAGCTAGGCAAAGAAGATTGAGCATTGAGATGAGCAACCGAAAGAACTGATAAGAGTAAAGTGAAAAACGCTTTCATAATTTCAATTTATTCAGGAAAATAACAATTATACTTAGCCAAAACAAAACTCATTTTATTTAACAATAAAAATATATCAAACTGATTTTCATAAACATTAACTTCAAGCGCCCATCATAATTTAGTTCCTTCAAATACCTTTCCTCAAAATATTGACGTTTATCCATTCTAAAACCTTCACCTTTTCCTAATTCCTATATCTTTGCTGTATGCACCATTTGACAATACTCTCCTACATCGTTTGGGATCCCATGAAAGAAATCATCAGGGGAATTCAACCGCCCGTTTGGTACAGTGTACTTTTTGCACTTGGCTTTATTATAGGCTATCAAATCATGGTCTATATTTTCAAAAAAGAAGGTAAAGACCCGCTTAACGTAGATACACTTACCGTACATATGGTATTGGCCACCATAATTGGTGCTCGTTTGGGGCATTTATTGTTTTATGAACCCGATCGCTTTTTAGCAGACCCGCTAATGTTCTTCAGAACTTGGGAAGGCGGTTTAGCGAGCCATGGTGCAGCTTTTGGGATTTTAGCAGCCCTTTTCCTATACAGAAATTACTTCATAACAGTTGGTTGGTTTCCTCCACTCAAATTCAAAAAACAGAAAAAAGCCGGCCAGAGTTATCTCTGGATTGTAGATAGAATTGTAATTACTGTGGCTCTAGCCGCAGTTTTTATTCGAATGGGCAATTTTGTGAACTCCGAAATTGTAGGAAAACCAACAGGAACCGACCAAGGGGTAGTATTTGGGCGCATTGCCGAAATGTATTTTGAAGATGGCATTAACGGTGTGGACCGTGCCGAAGCTTCTAAAGGCACAAGCACAGAAGATTTAGAACCTGGTATCGTACCAGTAGATATTTATGTAACTTTTGAAGGTACAAGCAGCACAGAGCAAGAAATAAGAGCAAAAATAGAACGCGAGTTCAAACCCATGCTTACGCGCTACCCCGTTAATGAGCATTATCAAGAACCACTAGGAACTCCTTTGAATTATGAGTTAACACCAATAGGTAGGCAGTGGGCTGCTACAATCCATACTTATGGAATTGTTCGATACCCTGCTCAGCTGTATGAGTCGGCAACATCCCTCATATTATTCTTTATTTTACTTGCGCTTTGGCTCAAATACAAGGAAAGAACGCCAGAAGGCTTACTCTTAGGAATCTTCCTTATCTGGATTTTTGGGCTACGTGTTTTTCACGAAACTTTCAAAGAAAACCAAGTGGCTTTTGAAGAAGGAATGAAATACAATATGGGACAACTATTGAGTATTCCTTTGGTGCTTATCGGATTCTTTGTTTTAATCCGCTCTATGGTTGTAAGCAAGAAAAAAGAGTGATCGACATTAAGGTAAAAAAAGGCTTAAAGGGCGGAATAATTTTATTCCTTCTGTTGATTTTCAGTCTAAATGGTTTTGGGCAAAACACTTCTGTTGAAGACAGTTTGGGTTCTGTGGCTATCAATGTTGGAAAAATCTACATTACAGGAAATAAAAAAACGAAAGCTGAAATTATTCTTAGAGAGCTAGATTTTGTTGAAGGCCAACAAATTAGTGCTAGAGAATTCAGCCAATCGATTGTTTTAAGTCAGCAAAAGCTAATCAATACGCGACTATTTGTTATTGCTGAAGTTGTCCCTCTTTTTATGTCCGACACTCAAGTCGATATTCTTATTCGACTGCAAGAGCGTTGGTATATTTTTCCATTGCCTATTTTTAAGCTTGCCGACAGGAACTTCACAGAATGGTGGGTGAATCAAAAACGTGATTTCTCAAGGGTGAATTATGGAGTTCAACTTTATCATTTCAACCTAACAGGCTATAACGACAAACTAATTTTCAGGTCGCAATTCGGCTTTACAAAGCAGTACGAATTACAATATCAGCGACCGTATATCAATAAATCACAAACCTTAGGGCTTACACTACGAACCAGCTTCGCAAATAACAAAACGGTTGCCACCAACACCGATGGGCACCGACTACAATTTGAACAGTCGGACGATATTAACCGTAGAATTTTTTCTTCTAGCGGAACACTTACTTATCGTCCATCTTTTTACAGCAGGCATTCCATTGATGCGGGCTTTAGCCGAGCAAGTGTTAGCGAGCTTATCACCAATGCCAACCCCAACTATTTTCAGAATGGAGAACAGTTGCAAAAATACTTTCGCTTGAGTTATGTGTACTCTTGGGACAACCGCGATTACTTCGCCTACCCCCTTTCTGGTAACCTGTTTAGAGGCGAAGTCAGCAACTATGGTTTAGGTATTTTCAATGACCTAAATATGTTTTCTGTCCGTGGTTCAACCAGTAACTTTTTTGATTTAGGAGGGAAATTATACTTAGCTAATTCACTTGAAGGATACTATAATTTTAGTGACGAAATCCCTTATATGCTCCGTTCTGGCTTTGGCTATAAACCAGATTTTATTCGAGGCTACGAGCGCTATGTAGTTGAAAGTAAAGCCTTTGTATCAAACCGAAGCGAATTCAAATACAAATTCCTTTCGGGTATTCAAGAACTGAACAGAAGAAGCCTGATCGATCAATTTAGAACGATGCCTTATGCTTTTTACCTTAAAGCATTTGTAGACATGGGCTATGCTGGTGAAGCCATTCGTTCTACCACTAATAATTTCTACAATAAAGAATTAATGTACAGCGCTGGTCTCGGCCTCGACATTGTTACTTATTACGACTTTGTAGTCCGTTTTGAGTTCAGCGTGAATAGAGAAAGGCAAACAGGGTTCTTTGTCAACTTCATGTCGGCACTGTAGTGTGAAAAATCAAATATTCACCTCCTCAATTTTGTAAAACATATTTATAGGATTTATTCCAAATATTGTATTTTTAGTCTGTGAAGATTGTATATACTCTTTTAATCGCACTTTGCTTTTCCTTCAATACCTCTGCTCAATTAGCCAGCAGAGCACCTGTGGGGCCACGAGCCCTCGGTATGGGTGGTGTTTCTTCCGTCTTTCACGATAGTTGGTCCATATTCAACAACCCAGCGGGCCTAACTGAAACAGAGCAACTTACCGCACTATTTGCCTACAAAACTATTTTCGATTTTGCACCTTTCAATACTGTTTCGGCTGGTGTTGCCATGCCTACTAGTTTGGGTAGTATGGGCTTTTCAGTATTCAGGTTTGGCGATGATATTTTCAATAGCCAAATGGCCAGTCTCTCTTTTGCCAGAAAAACCGGTATTATTCGACTAGGTGTAAAGTTGAATTATTTACAATATAACATCGAGGGTTTCGGAAGTAAAAGCACCCTTCTTTCGGATATTGGAGTTGTGGCCGACCTCACTCCTCAACTCACTTTTGGGGCGCACATTTATAATTTCACCCAGTCTTCAATTGCAGCAGATAATCGAGAAAAAGTACCTACAGTAATTAATTTAGGCATTGCTTATAAGCCTTTTGAAGAAATCACTTTGGTAATTGAAGGCGAAAAAGACATTGACCTTGACCCAGACTTAAAGTTAGGTTTGGAGTACCAAGTCATAGAAAAAGTAAAAGCCAGAACGGGCTTTTCAACCTTAACCAACACCCATTCGTTTGGAGCAGGTTTACAACTCAGTCGTTTTGGTTTGGATTACGGAATTCGAATTGACAGAAAATTAGGCCACACTCACAACTTCGGTTTAACCTTCCAAATCAATGAGTAATGAAGCGGGCTCGAGTATTCATATTAGCGCTTACGGCTTTACTTCTTTGTGAAGGAAAAACACTAGCACAAAAAGAAGAACAATTTGATCTAGAATTATTTATTGAAGAACTCTTCAACCTTCAGGACGAAGACATTAATTATGAAGACCTCTATGAGACTTTGCTTACTCTTTATCAAAATCCGTTAAACCTCAACACAGCCAACACCTACGAGTTACAGAGCTTGTATATACTTTCCAGTGTTCAAATTCAAAACCTGCAAAATTACATCTTAGAAAAAGGAAAGCTGATTACACTTTATGAACTACAGGTAATCGAGGGTTTTGATTTTGCAACTATAGAACGCTTAAAGCCTTTTGTAACGGTTGATTCTAAAGATGCCCTAGTAGATGATCGTCCGCTTTTGCAGCGAATTTTAGAAGAACGAAATAATTATCTCATTTCTCGCTACGAACGAATCTTAAACCAAAAGAAAGGCAACAGCCCAAAAGAATCTCCTGATGATTCGCGTTATGCTGGCTCGGCAGACAAATTTTACCTTCGGTATCGAGTTTCTAAGCCCAATGATTTTAGCATTGGGTTTACCACAGAAAAAGACGCAGGAGAACAACTTCATTGGAACCCAAAAAGCAAAACCTATTTCAGCGATTTCTGGTCGGCCCATTTTATGCTCGAAAATCAAGGTAAATGGCAAAAATTAATTGTTGGAGACTACCAATTACAATTTGGGCAGGGCTTAATATTTGGTGCTGGATTTGGGGTTGGAAAAGGCTCTGAAACAGTAAATACAGCCAACCGAGTCACATTAGGAATCAAGCCTTATACTTCAGTTTTGGAAGGTGGCTTTTTGAGAGGAGCCGCAGCCAGTTATACATTGAACAAAAAGCTTACAGCCACCACTTTTATATCTTATTTAAAGCAAGACGCCAATGTTCAAACAGGTGGAAATAATGAGGATTTTGAATCCTATTTTTCTTCTATACAACTTACCGGAATGCACCGAACGCCAACAGAATTGGCCAACAAAAAACAGGTAGGTGAAACTGTTTTGGGAATGAATCTTAATTACCGACCAAACGACCGCACCGAAGCAGGTTTTATCGCAAGTACCAATCATTTCTCAACCCCAATTTTACGTAGCGACAAACACTATAATAAGTTTGAATTTAAAGGCCAATCCAACCTGAACATGGGTGTGTATGGGAAATACCAATGGAAGCATTTTCTGCTTTTTGGCGAAAGTGCCATCTCCAAAAGTGGAGCAATTGGTGCTGTTGGTGGCTTTACAACCAGCTTAACTCCTCGTGTCGAATTTGCTATGGTGCTTCGATCTTACCAAAAGAATTTCCACACTTTTCGTGGAACCTCATTTGCCGAAGGAAGCCGTAACATCAACGAAAAAGGCGTCTATTGGGGTATCAAATACACCCTGAATCGAAAATTCTATCTCACTGCTTATTATGACACATACCATTTCCCGTGGTTAAGATTTCGGGTTGACGCGCCTTCTAATGGTCATGATTATTTGCTTAGGCTAAATTATAACCCTGGCAGCAGAATAAAACTGTATGGCCAATTCAGACGAGAGTTCAAGGACACCAATGTGAGTAGTGAAACTTTAAACAACAATATTATTGCTTCAGGGCGAAAAGATCAGTACCTCATTAATCTGGAATATGCCTCGGGCATTCGGTTTAGTTTTAAATCACGAGTACAATTCAGCGAATACCGTCTGATTACTGAAAAAACAATGGGCTATGCTTTTATTCAAGATGCCGTTTATAAAAATGGTGACTGGGTTTTTAGTGCAAGAATGGCGCTATTCGATACAGAAGGAAGCCAAAACAGACAATATGCATATGAGCGTGATGTACTCTATGCCTTTTCAATTCCAGCATACAGCGGCAGAGGCATTAGAAACTACCTACTGGTTCACTATAAAGCATTCCGAAAAATGGACCTATGGGCAAGAATTGCCAGAACTACTTATTACGACCGGAACGAAATTGGAACAGGACTAGAAACGATTAATGGAAATAAACGGACAGAGGTTAAATTTCAGGTACGGTATAAATTAAACTAAGCCCGACAAAACGGTTTAAGTTCGTAAATTTCATCCTACCAAATTTCAATTCTGTTTACTCCTGAAACAATAAATCCTACCACTCGAAAATATTGTTTTGGACTGCTGGCATCCGTTTAATACTTTACATCTTTAAACTTAAAAGACGATGACGAAAAAAATTGGAAGTTACTTCCTTTCCATGGCCTTGCTAATGTTTAGCTTACAGGCCTGTTCTCAAGGAAACGGACCTGCGGCAACAAAGCCCGACAATGAGCGATGGCAACAAGCCATTGAATACAAAATGGAAATTGATATGGACGTGAAAACCAACAGGTTTCAGGGCGTTCAGAATGTTAAATACACTAATAATTCTCCGGATGCCTTAGACCAAGTTTTCTACCACCTCTATTTTAATGCCTTCCAACCAGGAAGCATGATGGATGTTAGATCAAGAACTATTGCCGATCCAGATAGAAGAGTAAGAGATAGAATTTTCAATTTGAAAGAAGATGAAATCGGATACCAAAAAATCAAATCTTTAAAACTAAACGGTAAGCCTGTAAAATACGAAGTGGTAGGAACGGTTTTAGAGGTTCAACTTGATCAACCAATTGCCCCAGGAAGCACTGTTGATTTTGATATGGAATTTGAAGCACAGGTTCCAGTTCAAATTAGAAGAACAGGCCGCGATAATGCCGAAGGTGTACGTTACTCAATGGCGCAATGGTTCCCTAAAATGGCTGAATACGATTACCAAGGCTGGCATGCGGACGAATACATTGGCCGTGAGTTTTATGGTGTTTGGGGTAACTTTGATGTAAAAATCAAGATCGACAAAGATTATTTAATTGGCGGTACTGGTTATTTACAAAACCCTCTAGAGATTGGGCATGGATACGAAAACGAAGGAGAAACCGTGAATCAGAAAGTTGAAAACGGAAAGCTTACTTGGCATTTTGTAGCACCAAACGTTCATGATTTCATGTGGGCTGCCGACCCTGAGTACACACACAAAAAGTTGACTACCAAAGACGGTTTGGAACTTCATTTCATCCACAAAAAAGGTCAGAATGAAGAAAACTGGAATAAAGTAATGCCTCAAACAGAAATGTTATTTGAGTATGCGAGCAAACACTTTGGTAAATACCCTTACAAGCAATTCTCAGTAATTCAAGGCGGAGATGGTGGTATGGAATACCCAATGTCTACTTTGATTACAGGCTCAAGAGGAAGCTTAATAGGCGTAACCGTTCATGAAGCAATGCACGATTGGTATCATGGTATTTTAGGCAGTAACGAAGCGCTTCACCCTTGGATGGACGAAGGTTTTGCTTCATATGCTTCAACTAGAATTATGGATTACATTAACCGTAAAACTAAAGGTGAATCTGAGCCAGAAGTAACCCTTGAAAACTTAGGTAATAATTCTGGTCAAAGAAGCTATGTAGGTTTATCGAAAAGCGGAAGAGAAGAGCCTTTGAGCACACACTCAGACCATTACAACCTCAATGGAGCATATAGTAGTTCAGCATATGGAAAAGGAGCTGCTTGGATGAGCCAATTGGGCTATGTAATTGGTGAGAAAAACTTAGACAAAGGTTTACTTACCTATTTTGAGGATTGGAAGTTTAAACACCCAAATCCAAACGATGTTTTGAGATCTTTCGAAAAAGTTTCGGGCTTAGAGTTAGATTGGTACAATGAATACTTTGTATACACTACAAAATCAATTGATTATGGAGTGAAAGAAGTAAAAGGTGAAGGCAATAAAACCAACGTTACACTAGAAAGAGTTGGTATGATGCCAATGCCAATGGATGTGGTTGTAACCTATAAAGATGGTACAAAAGAAGTACACTACATGGCCTTGAGAATGATGCGTGGCGAAAAACCAGCTGAAACTCAAGACAAAAGAATTGTACACCCTGACTGGGCATGGGTAAGCCCTACTTATGATTTCTCAATTGACAGACCAATGTCTGACATTGCTTCAATTGAAATTGATCCCTCTGGTAGAATGGCCGATGTAGAAAGAGGAAATAACAAATGGGAAGTGAATTCACTGAAAACAAATAAGTAGTCTGTTTTAAACAAGAGTTAATGAAGCAGCTCAGCCGAAAGGTTGAGCTGCTTTTTTATGTTCTTCCCTAAAAACAGAAAGTTTCTTCAATCATTCTCGTTCGCAATATTAAAAGTATTACTACCGAAATAGTTTGTTTTAATTTTTATTTCAAAAGTATTTAAACCTTTTCTGAAAGTAGGCGTTAGGTTTAGGCGATATGAATAATTTAATTAGCCAAATGCAAATCCAAGTGAATGAGAAAGTCTTTTTAAAAGACCCAAACTCATCTGAACTTGGAAAAAAAATTATCGCCAAAAGTATCGAACTGATTGTTGAAATGGGGTTTGAAAGCTTTACATTCAGGAAGTTAGCTACTAAACTAGAAACTACCGAAAGCTCAATCTACCGTTATTTCGAAAGCAAGCACAAACTACTTTTATACCTTACTTCTTGGTACTGGGGCTGGTTAGAATATCACTTAGTATTTTCAACTGCTAATATTTTGTCTGCCGAAGAAAGGTTGAAAGCAGCAATAAAGGTGATATCAAAAGACATTCCCGATAATGAAATGTTTGGTCATATCAATCTGGGCTTGCTTAACAAAATCGTAATTTCAGAATCATCTAAAGCATACCTTACCAAGCAGGTAGACGATGCCAATAAGGAGGGCTTCTATGCAGGTTACAAACGTATGGTGCTTCGCATTAGTGAAATTATAAAAGAATTAAATCCGAATTTTGGTTTTGCCAGTACACTCACCTCAACAATTATAGAAGGTATTCAAGATCAAAAATACTTTGCCGAGCACCTTCCTACTCTAACAGATATTTCTGGTGACTCATCAATTTTAACACAGTTTTATACCGACATGGCCATTTCAACCATACAGCAAAACAATACACCATGAACCCTGCAATAAGTATTTCTCCTGTAAAAAGGTTTTTAAACATGCTTAAAGTGGATAAGCGTGAAATTATAAGCGTGTACGTATATGCACTCTTTAATGGCGTTATCACACTTTCACTACCCTTAGGAATTCAAGCGATCATCAATCTTATTAGTGGCGGGCAGGTATCTACCTCATGGTTTATTTTAGTGATTTTCGTAATCGTTGGAGTAATAGCCTCAGGTGTAATGCAAATTATGCAACTCACCATTACGGAAAATATTCAGCAGAAAATATTTACTCGTTCCGCTTTTGAGTTTGCCTACCGTATTCCTAGAATGAAAATGGAATCGATTAAGAATACCTATATCCCTGAGTTGGCCAATCGTTTTTTCGACACCCTATCGGTTCAGAAAGGGCTATCAAAAATATTAATCGACTTTTCGAGTGCATCGTTGCAGGTAGTTTTTGGCCTGATTTTACTTTCGCTTTACCATCCGTTTTTCATCATGTTCGGATTGCTCTTGGTGGTTGTAGTGTATTTAATATTTCGTTTTACCGCACCAAAAGGCCTTAAAACCAGCATTATAGAATCCAAAAACAAGTATATGGTTGCGCATTGGTTAGAAGAGTTGGCCCGCGCTATGGAAACTTTCAAACTGGCTGGTCAAACACCTCTACCTTTAGAGCGAACAGATGATGTTGTAGAAGGTTACCTGACCTCCAGAAAAGCTCATTTTAAAACCCTACTTACTCAATACATTAACCTGGTAGGCTTTAAAGTATTGGTTACCGCAGGTTTACTTTTAATCGGTGGTCTTTTAGTGATTAACCAGCAAATGAACATTGGCCAATTTGTAGCGGCTGAAATCATTATCATTTTGGTTTTAAACTCAGTTGAAAAGCTAATTCTGAGCATGGAAACCATTTATGATGTGCTTACTTCAATTGAAAAAATAGGAAATGTAACAGACATTCCGCTTGACAGCGACAGTGGTACTACAGCAGATACATCGGACGATCAAGGCCTTTCTATAAACATCACCAATTTAGGTTACAGGTTCAGTTACCTGAAAGAAGACACTATCAAAAATGTAAACCTAAGTATTGAAGCAGGTGAAAAGATTTGTTTATCAGGCTATAACGGTTCGGGAAAATCTTTGCTTCTACATGTTGTTTCTGGTTTATACGATGAATACAGTGGTTCAATTTCAAGCCAAGGCGTACCATTAACAAGTTGGTGTAAAGCAGATTTCCACAAACTTATTGGCGATAACCTTACGCGTGGCGACATTTTCAATGCAACTCTTTTTGAAAACATCTCATTAGGAAAACCTGAAATCACAATGAGTCGCGTTCAGCAAGTAGCAGAAATTGTAGGACTCAAAGATTTTGTAGATGCCATTCCACAGGGCTATTACACTACCTTATTACCCGAAGGCCGAAACCTACCGCAAAGCATAATTCTAAGAATAATGTTGGCCAGAAGTATTGCCGGAAATTTTAAAATGATTCTACTAGAAGACAATTTTAATCAACTGAATGAGAAAGATAAGGCTTCATTCTTGGACTTCCTTCTTAGCCAGCAATGGACAGTAATAGCGGTTTCAAACGACCCATTTGTAGCAGACAAATTTGACCGAACCATTGTGATGGAAAAGGGAGAAATTATTGCAAAGGGTACGGTATCATCAATGACGACTTACCCATGGTATTCAAACATTTTTTCTAAAAAATAATCATAGCATGCTAAACATCAGTCCAAACAAAATTGAGGGGAAGGTTGAAACATCAAAATTCCGATCGTTTGCCATGGTAAAAGATTATTATGCTGGTAAAATCTTTACTAGGCTTATTGCCATATTCTTTGCACTATTTATACTAGCCTTGTTTTTACCATGGACACAGAACATTAGGTCAACTGGTGTGGTAACTACTTTGCAGCCCGATCAACGTCCGCAAACAGTAAACTCAATTATTAGTGGTAGAATAGAAAAATGGTATGTGAGGGAAGGCAATTATGTAAATAAGGGAGATACCATTTTATACATATCAGAAGTAAAAGACGACTATTTCGATCCTGAACTTTTGTCTAGAACCCAAGAACAAATTACTTCGAAATCTTCTAGCTTGGATTCCTATTCAGGAAAAATAAATGCTTTAGACAATCAGTTAGAAGCCTTGTTAAGAACCAAGGAGCTTAAGCTTGAGCAAGCGAAAAACTACATTCGACAAATTGAGCTCAAAATCCAGTCAGATAGCATTGATTTTCAAGCTTCTAAAACAAACAATGCAATAGCCGAGAATCAATTAAAAAGGATGGAGCAACTTTATGAAAGTGGTTTGAAATCACTTACCGATCTGGAAAAATCTCGATTAAAGCTTCAAGAAACCCAAGCCAAAAAGATTAGTGCCGAAAACAAATTACTCAGCAGCAGAAATGAACTGATAAATGCTCAAGTTGAGGTTAACTCCATTGAGACCCAATACCAAGATAAAATTGCCAAAACAGAATCAGAAAAATTCACAGCCATGTCGAATAAATTTGATACGGAGGCTACGGTATCTAAAATGGAGAATCAGTATAAGAACTATTCTGTTAGAATGGGTATGCATTACATTACTGCTCCACAAAACGGATACATTACAGAAACCATTAAATCTGGTATAGGAGAAACCTTAAAAGAAGGTGAGCAACTTTTGACAATTATGCCATCAGATTATGACTTAGCCGTTTCCCTTTACATAAAACCAATGGACCTACCGCTCATTAGAGAAGGTCAACCGATACGTTTCATCTTCGATGGCTGGCCGTCTATTGCTTTTTCTGGTTGGCCAAACCTGTCGTACGGAACGTTCGGAGGAAATGTAGTAGCCATAGACAATTTCACAAGTGCAAATGGTCAGTATAGGGTTTTAGTAGCCCCAGACCCAAGTGATGAACCTTGGCCAGAAGGTTTGCGGGTGGGTTCTGGCGCTAATGGAATGGCCTTATTAAAAGATGTACCTATATGGTATGAACTGTGGCGTAAGCTCAATGGCTTTCCAGCAGACTACTATGTAGCCGAAAACAGTACTGATAAAAGCTCAAAAAAGAAGTAATGAATAGATTGATAAAAACCATCTTATTACTTTCAATCGGCTTCCATTTTGTTCAGGGTCAAGAAGAGCGTTCAATATTTACCCAAGATCAACTTCTTTGGTACATAGAAAACTATCACCCTATTGCGCAACAAGGTAAACTATTAATTCAACAAGGAGAAAGTTCAGTTAGGGCCGCCCGTGGTGGCTTCGACCCTAAATTATTCGCTAACCTAGATCAAAAGCAATTTGACGACAAAGAATATTACAGCATTCTGAATAGCGGTTTAAAAATTCCAACATGGTATGGTCTGGAGTTTAAAACTGGATTTGACCAAAACAGAGGTGTATACCTAAATCCAGAAAACAAAGTGCCAAATGGAGGTCTTTGGTATGGTGGTGTTTCAGTTTCGTTGGGCCAAGGTTTGTTTATTGACCAAAGAAGGGCCGAACTGCAAAAAGCTAAAGTATTTGCTTTATCCTCAGCGGCAGAGCAAAGGGCACTGATGAACGAACTTTACTTTGATGCCATAAAACAATATTGGAAATGGGTACAAGCCTATAATGAATATCAAGTTTATGAAGAATCTGTGACCTTGGCCGTCACACGTTTTACAGCAGTAAAAAACAGCTATTTACTTGGCGACAAACCAGCAATAGACACACTAGAAGCTAAAATTCAGGTTCAAAATAGAGAACTAGCCCGTAACGAGTATAGACTTGCTTACCAAAACGCTACGCTCGAACTTTCAAACTACTTATGGTTTGAAAACAATACTCCTTTAGAGATTACTGACGAACTCAGACCTCCGCTTTTCGATGAAATTGAGTTGAGTAACACTACCTCCTTTGATACTTTACAAGCCTTTGTTAATGCTGTACCTAATGCTCATCCCGACATGCAGATTTATCAATTCAAGCTGTCAACATTAGAAATTGAAAGAAAATTGAAAGCAGAGAAAATAAAACCAAAACTCAACCTGAACTATAATTTTCTAAGCGAACCTGTAGGAGACAATTTCCTGAATAATGTTTCGAGCCAAAACTACAAATGGGGTATTGAATTTAGCTTACCTATTTTTTTAAGAGAACAACGTGGCAACCTGCAATTGGCCAAGTACAAAATAGAGAATACCACCTTTGGGCAACGACAAAAACAGTTGGAAATAGAAAATAAAGTACTGAGTTACTTTAATGAGCATGTTGCATTAAGAAAACAGGTAGATATATATAGAGATGCGGTAAGCAACTACAGTAGCTTACTTGAAGGAGAAAGAATCAAATTTAATATAGGCGAGAGTTCTCTTTTCTTAGTCAATTCCCGCGAATCTAGTTTGATAGAAGCCCGACTCAAAGCCATTGCTCTAGTGTCTAAATACAATATTTCTAGCGCTGGAATTGACTATGCCTCTGGTAGACTTTATAAGTAATTAAGTACCCCAATATTAATATGTAGGGTTCTCAAATCGAATTGACTTATATTGAACAGCTAAACCATTCCCTCATGGAGAATACTTCACTTTATATCATGAGTGCCATGTACATTTTAGCTGGCATTATGCATTTTGTCAAACCCAAGGCCTACCTCAGGATTATGCCGAGGTATCTTCCCTACCATTTGCCCTTAGTATATTTGAGTGGTGTTTTCGAAATCGTTTTTGGTACATTACTCCTCTTTCCTTCTACTCAAGAAATTGGTGCTTGGGGAATTATAGCCGTACTCATTGGCGTTTTTCCTGCCAATATCCATATGCTCCAAACGAACAAAGTAAAAAAGACATGGTACATAATTGCCCTGTGGGTAAGGCTTCCCCTGCAGGGTTTTTTAATTTACTGGGCTTGGTTATTTACATAAAAAAAGGAGTCCGAAGACTCCATTTCTATTTCAATTTCTCTTTAAAGTGAACTAGCTAGCCTGATACCATTTAATATCCTTCTCATTATCTCCCAGAAGGTGTTCGGTTATTCTGATGTTTAAAGGTGGGTTTCAAACTGTCTGTATCGGGCGTTTCAATACCAATAAATACGGTGGTAAATAGGCGCCCAAAAGCGTGTGAGGGAAATAAGGTACTTAAAAAGAACATTACTAGTAGCGAAAAAACACACCAAATTATCAATTTACTTTTTGCTTGTAATCAAAATTTAATTTGGAAATAAGAACTAAAGTGGAGGTTACCATTAAACTACAGCACCCTACGCCCGTCTAAAAAACAACCCAATATTGATTCGGCCGCTGTTTTCAGTATATTCCTTAACTTTTCACATAGCAGTACAACCTTAAACCACAGTATGCAAGCCCCTTCTCGTTATCGATCAATCTTCTTATTGATTTTATTTCTGTCGGCCTCCCAGTATTTGTTTTCTCAAACCAATGAGTTTAAGAATTACACTTATTCCGAGTTTTTCGAAATGATAGAAAACTCTAGTGACTCTGTTTTTAGGCTTGAAAATGCGATTATCAAATATGCCCAAGGCATCGATAACCGCTTTAGTTATACAAGTTTCCCAGGAAGTTCGGTAAACACCTTCGATAACTCTGATTCAATTTATGTAAACAAAGACTTACAGCTTACCAATGTGCATTTTGATGCCCCAGACAGACGACAGCCCAGTGCTTTGCACCATATACAATTCAACAAGAACGTGATGCTCCGCAACACTTCATCAGTGCACTTTATGAACTGCACTTTTGAAGGAAGACTAACCATTATGTCGACAGAATCAATGGCCAAAACCATAGAATTGCTGGATAGAAATAGTCGTGCGATAAACTTAGCATTAACGGTAACCAACAGTAAGTTGAAAAAGAGTGTAAACATGGATTTGGGTACCACAGATGAGAAAATGCGTTCTAGAATTAGGTTTGAAAACTCTGAAATCTGGGGGTCTAAAGAAGGTAGGGGCTCTAGGTTCAATGGCATTTCGGTAGTATCTGTTACTGTTAAAAATTGTACTTTCTACGATCAAGGTAGAGTAACAATTACAGGAAATTTAACCGACCAAGTAGATATTTCAGGAAACAACTTTGGAGATTGGATTGCTGAAATAAAGGTTCTAGGCTCGATGGAACTCAACACTTCCATTTTGGAAGAAAACACATTCAACAATCATGTATTGTTGGATTTTGATGACTTAACCACCAGCAGCACTTTTGAATGGTCACAATGGGGCAATCAACTGATCTCTTCACAAGGCTATAACGACTATTTCAACACACTTTCAGATTCTGTTAAAATGAGTAGCTTCATTAGTTTTGAAGCCAATAACAGCATTCTGACCAATTATAAAAATGACATCGTTCAATTTGGAAAGTCATATAAGCAAGAAGTAAAATTGAGAGGCAAACTTCTTGATTTGTATAAGGCCCAACACGATTTGGAAGATGTAAATACAGTTTACATTGGCATTAAAAATATGGAAACTGAGCGTCTTGCTTACCTCTATTCTCAAGACCCTTCTTTTAACACTTTCTTTAAGTGGAAGGTGAATCAGTTCCTTAAGGTGTTTTCTGATTACGGAACTGAGCCCTCGAAAGCAATAGTTTTTTCGGTAAACGTGGTTATTCTATTTGCCTTAGTTTATCTCTTTTTCCCCAACAGCTGGGACGAGCAGGGTAAGCATAGAATCCTTCATCGTTTTGATTTCTTCCAAAAATATCTGCGGAGTAAAGAAGGCATGAACGATATCTATCTGGTAGAAAAAAAGAAAGAACTTAGTGAGTATGAAGCTTTCAAAAAACGGATTGAAGATGGGAAGTTAGAGCTACCTCGTTTCTTTATTGCTTGGTCCAAGCCAGTGTATAATATGGCAATGATAAGTACAAAACTGACAAGTAGAGTGCTTAAAAATACAGATATTTTGAGCGGTGAATGGCATACGCTCAACCCTTCACAAAAACGTTGGAAAAATATACAAATTGGCACCTACCTGGTGATTGGCGTTGGTTTCGATCTTTCTATACGTGTACTTAATGCACTTATGTTAAGCATTAATGCCTTCACTACTCTAGGCTTTGGCGAAATCCCTATCAAAGGCCTCCCCCGCTACTTAGCAATTATTGAGGGGTTTATTGGTTGGTTTATGCTGACTATTTTTAGCGTATCACTTATTTCTCAATTACTCAATTAAGCTACAGCATAAAAAAAGAGCAGCACCAAGGGGTACTGCTCTCAATTCTTCTTTAAGAAAGTAATTTTACTTACGCTCTATCTTCAACTTGTTTTCGCTATCGATTACTAAATGGCGAATAAAGAACTCCATCATTCGCTCTGTGTTTACTGCAGTATGACCTCTATCTGGCCCTACTTGAACTTCGAAGCTCTTGCCTGCATCTTGTAAAGCTTTGATCAATTGCATTGAGTTAGAAGGGTGCACGTTATTGTCAGCCGTTCCGTAATAAATCATCAATTCACCTTTCAAGTTTGGCGCATACTTAGCTAATCTGAAGTTATCATAACCCGCTTTATTGTCCTCTAGAAGGTTCATGTAACGCTCCGTATAGATGTTATCATAAAAAACCCAGTCCGCAACTGCTGAATTTGCAACAGCCGCTTGGTATACATCTGGGAATCTCAATAAACTCATTGCAGCCGTAGTTCCTCCATAAGAAGTTCCGTAAACACCTACTCTATTCTTATCGAAGTAAGGGCGGTTATAAAGTGACTTGATACCTTCAGCAAAATCATCTTGCTCTACGATTCCTAGGTGGCCATAAAGTTGATCAAGTAATCTCTTACCTCTACCTCTCACGTTTCTACCATCAATACTAACGATCAAAAATCCGTACTCAGTCAATGGGCTTGGAAGGGAGAAATTCTCAGAGAATTCGTTTGTAGCCGGACCACCATAGTTAGCCAAAAGTGTAGGGTATTTCTTGTTAGGGTCGAAGTTAGAAGGGAAGTGAATCATACCGTGTAACTCAGTAACCCCGTCAGCTGAAGTGAAGGTAAATACCTCTGCTTTTTTCAATCCTAATTCATTGAATTTAGTCAAATCGCTTTGAGCCAATTCAGCAACTATTTTACCTTTTGAATCAACCAAGTTGGTAAAAGGTGCAATGTTATGCGTTTGAGCAACATCCACAAAATACTTACCGTCAGGAGAAATATTTACGCTATGGTTAAATTTAGGGTCAGTTAAACGAGTGTCTTTTGTGCCGTCTAACTTCACTCGGTGCAATTGCATTTTCATGTGGTTTTCACCACTTCTGGCCATGTAATACATTTCGCCAGCTTTCTCGTCTATCTTAACAATGTTAGCTACTTCAAAAGGATGGTTTGTAATGGCATTGATTAAAGTACCATCGAAATTGTATAGGTAATAGTTGTTGAAACCTGTACGCTCAGAGGCCCAAACGAAACGTTTCCCGTCTTCCAGCACTCTAATTTCAGGCGTATTTTTAGTAAAACTTGGCAACCACTCTTCTCGAACTACAACTCTAGATTTTCCTGTAACCGGGTCAGCCGCACGGTATTCCATGATGTCTTGCTTACGGTTGGTACTGTGGAAAAGCAATTCCTTTCCATCAGGCGTCCAATCCATGCCATAAAGGTAAGTTCCTACAGCACCATCATTAAATGGTTTACCGTCACGAACATCCAATTTCTTCATTTGCTTGGTGTCTACATCATACAACATTAAATCCACAGGTAAGTTGTCGGCACCTACTTTAGGATATGACATTACCTCAAGAGAATCGTATAGCTTTAATTGATCTAAAAGCACGTAATATTTTTGAGCATTCTTCTCGTCAAATCTGTAGAAAGCAATTTTCTTGCTATCAGGCGACCACCACATTGCAGTGCGTTGTCCTAATTCTTCACCATAAACCCAAGTGGCAATACCGTATTTGATTTGGTTTTCAGCATTACCATCTGTAGTTATGGCAATTACATTGCTTCCGTCAGGGTTACTCAAGTACATGTTTCTGTCCTTGGTAAAGGCCTTTAGTTTACCATCAGGAGAATCTGCCGAAGGAAATTGTCTACCTCTGGCTGGGCCACGGCTAAAACCTCTGCCTCTTGAGGCTGGCTCAGGCATTTCGATTTCCGTAGCCTTTTTCTTTTTAACATCGTAACGGTATCTTTTACCATCCTTTGTATATTCAAAAGACGATCCATCGTCACTCCACTGAACGAAGAGACTACCCGGAACAACGGATGATCTAATTTGAGGAGCTATCTTCTGGTATTGATCATAACCAGGCATGCTTTTCAGCTTATCCTGCGCTTTCAAAATGCTCGTACTGCCAGCCAAAATGACCACAGCGGCTATCACTGATGCAAGTTTCTTTTTCATTGAGTTCATTTTAATATCGTTTTTCATTCCAAAAAGGGAATACGTGGCTAATACTACTACTTTCGGCTGTAAAAAAATAGCATAAAGTTATTATACGGTATATACATTACAGCGACAGTACATTTAGAATTATTACAACTTACTCGACTTCATAGCCAAAAAAGAGAGATAAAGCATAAGGCCAAATACTACATTGCTTATCTTCGCAGCAAAAGGATTCAGCCCAATGAGCCACTTAAAAACACTACGTTTACTCGCCATTTTAGAAGGAATAAGCTATTTACTTCTGTTAGGAATTTGCGTACCCTTAAAATACATTTTCAATATTCCAGAACCCACCCACCCCGTAGGCTTAGCCCATGGGGTCTTATTTGTGAGTTACTGTTTATGGGTACTGATTGTAGCCAAACAAAAACAATGGTCTATTGGAGTTACATTTCTGTCATTACTGGCTTCACTCCTTCCCTTTGGCACTTTTGTAGCCGAAAAAAAATATTTTCAGGATGATGTTTGAATCAGCCTCACAATCAAAAATTTTATATTAGCAAGAAATAAAGCATTATGAATACACCCAATTGGACTACCGTTAAAGAATATCAAGACATCACCTATAAAAAATCAGGCGATGGTGTAGCTAGAATTGCATTCAATCGCCCCGAAGTGCGCAATGCTTTTCGACCTAAAACTGTAGCAGAACTTTTTGATGCTTTTTTGGATGCCCGCGAAGACACTTCCATTGGAGTGGTGTTACTTTCAGGCGAAGGCCCATCGCCCAAAGATGGTGGCTGGGCATTTTGCAGCGGTGGCGACCAAAACGCGAGAGGACACCAAGGCTATGTAGATGACGATGGAATGCCAAGGTTGAATATTCTGGAAGTTCAGCGTTTAATCCGTTTTATGTCGAAAGTAGTGATTGCCGTGGTGCCAGGCTGGGCTGTTGGTGGTGGACATAGCCTCCACACGGTTTGTGATCTTACTTTGGCCAGTAAAGAACATGCCATTTTCAAGCAAACCGATGCTGATGTTACAAGCTTTGATGGCGGTTACGGATCAGCTTATTTGGCTAAAATGGTAGGCCAGAAAAAGGCGAGAGAAATCTTCTTTTTAGGAAGAAACTACTCAGCTCAAGATGCTTTTGATATGGGAATGGTGAATGCCGTGATTCCGCATGACGAGCTGGAGGACACCGCTTACCAATGGGCGCAAGAAATTTTGGAAAAATCTCCGACCTCTATTAAAATGCTAAAATTCGCCATGAACTTGACGGATGACGGCATGGTGGGGCAACAGGTATTTGCTGGAGAAGCCACAAGGCTTGCTTATATGACAGACGAAGCTAAAGAGGGTAGAAATGCTTTCTTAGAAAAGCGTAAACCCAACTTTAAAGACATTAAGTGGATTCCTTAAACGAAGCAGTCTTAAAACAGCCGTTTCTGTAATATGAAAGGAGAGATTGCTTCGTGTAATCGGCACTTCTACAAATAGCATTAACAGGCTCGCAATGACCAAAAAGAAGCCCTGTCAGTTTTACAACTAACAGGGCTTTTGTTTTAAGTTAAAGGGAGTTTTCTATAAATCTCTTTTCAATACTAATCTTGTAGTAGCCCAATAAAACAAAGCACCCCACAATATCACAAGCCCCATTTCGTGCCAAGCAATGTAATCCTGCACTTCCATAAAAACATATTTAGGGAATGGGTTATGAATTAACGCATTAATACTTTTTACAGGAAGAAGGTATTCAACCCAATCAATACTCTTCACCTTGCTCCAAACGTAAAACCCATTTTCAACAGCTAAAACCCAAAAGATCAGTAGCCCCATAGCAATAATTGATTTTCTTATCAGCGTTCCCACAAAAAGAGTAAATAATAAGAATGCAAATAGCTGGAAGAAAAAGGCCAACAGGAAATAAACATCGCTAAAAACAAGCGAGAAAGATATTTCACTCGAATAAATAAAGCCTGTAATCAAACCTAACACGAACAAGGCTATTGTCGACATCGCACTTAAAAACCCAGCCATAATAATTTTCGACCAGATAAATTCATTCTTAGTAAGACCGTCAATTACGTTTTGCCTGATGGTTCTGTATGAATATTCATTAGTAATGGAGAATATTAAACTAAAGCCCAACAACATTTTGAACCAAATCATTACACTTGTAAGGTTCTGCCAAATGTCTGGGAATTCATAAAACGGAATAATAGTGGGATCAATTCCATCCATATCAAAATCTGCAAACTTAGATTTTAAGTATTGAAAGAATGGCATAACACCCATACTGATAATCACCATCGCCACAATGTACATAATGGCCAATACCCGAAATGCGCGGTTTGGCATTACTTTTTTCAGTTCTATTTTCAGTAATCTCATCATTGGGCACCTCCTTCTTTATTACCAGCTAAAATTTCTAAGAATTGCTTTTCAAGGCTCTTCGATTGCACAAGTAAATGCTTGGCAGTGATTCCTTGCTTGAACAAATAGGCATTCAACTCGGCAGCGGAATGATCTCCCTCCATCGTCATGATGTACTTATCAAGTTCTCGCTTCACTTTAGTTCCAAGGCCAGACTCTTCCAAAACAGTTTGTAAGTCGTCATGGTCAGCTTTTACTTCTACCGAAACTGAACCTTTACCTACGTCTTCCACCAACCCGTTATAAATCAGTTTACCGCGCTGAAGCACACAAAAGTGCGAACATACCTTTTGAACTTCATCTAGTAAATGACTAGCAATAATGATGGTTTTCCCACTATTGGCAATTTCAATGATGAGTTCTCTGATTTCGGCAATTCCTTGAGGATCAAGACCATTGGTAGGCTCATCAAGAATCATTACCGTAGGGTTACAAAGCAATGCTGACGCAATGGACAGACGCTGTTTCATACCTAGCGAGAAGGTTTTGAATTTCGTATCCTTGCGTTCATCAAGTCCCACTTGCGTCAATACCTCGTCTACCCTTTCGTAAGGGACTTCCTTGATATCGCAAACAATTTTGAGGTTTTGAACCGCAGTGAGGTATGGGTAAAAAATGGGGTGCTCTAAAATGGCTCCAATCTTTTTTCGGGTATCCTTGTTGGCTTTTTCACCAAACCATTCAAACTGACCGCTGGTTTGGTTGATTACACTTAAGATAATACCGAGGGTAGTCGTTTTTCCGCTACCGTTAGGGCCGAGAATTCCGAAGACGTCTCCTTTCTTCACCTCAAGATTGAGGTTATCAAGTGCCCTGACCTTTCCATATTGCTTGGAGAGGCCTTTAATTGACAATACAGTTTCCAAATCGTGTTTTTGAGTTTTATTGATATTCAGCAACTGGCCCATCCAAAACCAGCTCCTGTACTTTACTAATTAAAAGCGTCCATGATCGACTCTAGGCCGCTAGTATTTTTGCTCATAAATTCTGAGAATTTCATGATTTGCTTTAAGTCTGGGTAGCCTTCAATATCTACCAAACTAACTCCTTCTTCTGAACGCATTACTACTACAAAGCCCTTAGGTTTTTCAGCCGTTCCCTTCATTAAAAAATTCATGTTAGCTCCAGACATTCGCGCTGACATCATGGATTCATAGCCCTCAGAAAGAATGTCTTCTTCGAGTTTAGAAAACATAGGGTCATCCATTTCATAAGTATCCTTATCGAATACAAAAAACTTGACCTTTTCGATGTTCTTAATCACGGAAGAGAAATCGGGTAATTCTTGCATTTCGTCTGCCATTTTCATCTGTATGTTGGCAAACATTTTAAGTGTACTCTTATAAAAAAAGAGCTTCAATGTAGGCTCGTTGTCACTCCTAAATTTCTCAACACTCTTGCTTTGACCAAAAGCAAGAGTGGAGAATAAGACCAGTGTTAATATCAGTGTTGTTTTGCGCATAATTCAAATATAAAAAACTGTTGAGTTTTTGAATTCCAAAAAGGATAAGGGGCTTATTTACCCCCTAAGTGTTTGAATTCGTCCATCCCTAGATTTTTAGAAAGTCTATACAATTGGTTGATATCGATACCATCACCTACAATGCTAATCATTCCAAACTCATTAGTTCCACCCATTACCATAAAGAGTTCGTCAATTTTATTGCCTTTCTCTTTGATGTAGAATTTGATGTCTTTGTCTTCATCTCTTACCGACATTAACTCTTCAAAATCTTTGCCTTTGATAGCGCCCATTACTTCTTTATACATAGCGGCACCATCAACATTTTTCTGAGCAAAGAGAACCTTTACTCCTTTGATTTTACCTAAAGACTCGACCAAAGCCCTATCTTCATCATCTTCTACCTGAATAGAATTGATCATTGCAAACATTTTACCACTGAATGATACCGCACTAAATTTTTCAGTATCCTTTTCATATTTCGCGAAATACTTTGAAATCGCATCATTTTGAGCTTGTACTCCAAAGGCCATTACAGCCATTACCATAATCATTACTAACTTTTTCATTGTGTTCTATTTTAAGTTTTTAAAATTCGCTTTCTAAAATATTCATTTCACTAATTGGCTCCATTCCTCTGGCGGCATCTCCCATATACTTAAGACTTTCCATTCCTGCATCCATTTTGCTCATGCTACCAAGTTTATCAAGATTACTTGAGCCTGAATTCATATAGTTTGAAACCATTAACAGTTGCTTTTTAAGTTCTTGAAGCGCCAATTCAGGAGAGTCAAAAGTATCTTCTTGCTCATATGTTTTTTGCTGTTGCATAAAGAAGTACGAGCTTGTAATTAACACCAGCATTGCTGCGGCTACTCCTGCATACCTTTTAAAATAGCCCGATATGTTTATTACTTTCGTTTCAGGTTCTGCCTCAATCATGGCTAAAACTTCCTGATCGAAATCATCACCCAAACTAAGCTCTTGCTCCGACTGAAAGTACCCAAATAAGGCCTTCAGTTCTTCCATCTCTTCTGAATTGTCGGCATTGGCCACCAATTCCTTCAATTCTTTTTCTTCTTGAATACTTGACTCTGAAGCCCAGTATTTTTCTAACAATTGCTCTATTCTAGAGTCCATAAGCATTTTCTTTAATAAGGCTTTCCTTCAATTTTCTGCGTGCTCTAAACAAATTCGTTTTCACCAAATTGATGTCAATCTCCAGCATATCTGCTATTTCTTTATAGCTATAGCCTTCAATATCTCTTAACTGCATCACCTCTCGTTGTCGACTAGGAAGTGCATCAATTAAAAATTGAATGCGGTTCATAATTTCGTTTCGTTCGGTAAGTACAACTGGCGTGTCCTTTTCTTTTCTAGTGTCAAATTCCACTTCAAAAAGATCCGTTTTCTTAACATGTTTAGACCGTAGCTTATCTAGGGCCTTGTTTCTGGTTACTTGCATACACCAAGCTTCCAGGTTATTAATGTGTTTTACTTCATCCCTTTTTTCCCACACCTTAATCATACATTCTTGCACCACATCTTTGGCCAATTCTTCATCTTTTACAATGTTGAAGGCAAAGCGGTAAAGTTTGTTCTTTAAAGGCAGAACGTCCGTTTTGAACTGTGCTACATCCATAATCAAAGGGTAGACGGCATGTTGTTAAGACTTGTTAACATTAGTATTGAAAATTATTTCAAGAAACAAAAAAACCGCCTTTCAGATATAAAAGGCGGCAGGGGCTTTCGAGGAAAAGGTCTTATTCTTTACTTACAATACTTTTTTATAAGCATCTCTTTTTCTGAAGATTCTGACAACGAAAATTTAGCGCAGGCTTCATCCATTCTATCTAATTCAACCAATACTAAACCCCAATAATGATTAAGTAAAGGAATGGAGTCATCATACTGCGCGGCCAGTTCTATATTTCTTAAAGCTGCATCGAAGCTCTTATTGTCATAGTAGAAAATAGCCTTATTTCGGTAAGCCCAAGGGTTACTAGGGTCAAGTTTGATCCCCATATTTATATCTGCTTCGGCTTTTTCTAGCTCGCCTAAATTTAAGTATATAAAACCTCTGTTATTACTGAAGTAGCCATTTCTGCTATCTATCTCTATGGCTTGATTTACTTGCTTCAAAGCTTCCTGGAAATCACCTTCTTGAGTAGCTATTAAGGCCAAAGTATTATAAATATTTGCTTCGGTTGCATCAATGCTTATTGCCTTCTGAAGTAATTCACGAGCTTTTTCATATCTATTGGACATATAATATGCATTGGCTTGGTTTACCACAGCTTCTACATTCTCAGGATCCTTCTGGTAAGCCATATCAAATTTAGAAATGGCCTCATCATAGCGCTTAAGGTCGGTTAGTGCCAAACCTTGATAAAGGTAAGTATAGGCGCTGTCGGGGTAAACAGTAGCCAAGTATTCCGCATCTTCCAAAGCCCGTTGGTAGCTGCCTGAAACCAAATTCACTTCGAATCTATTTTTATATGCATCGGTATACCTTGGATCTATTTGCACTATCGCGAAAGTGTAATCATTGAGGGCTTCTGCGTAATGGCCACTTTTATAAAGTGCTACACCTCTATTATTATAAGCCTCTTTAAACTGTGGGTCTTTGCCTATGGCCTCAGTATATAATCTAATGGCTTCTTTATAGTTTAAATTGGCCAATTCATTATTTCCCATCAATAAAAATCTTCCAGCTTTTGCCTTGTCATTATCGCAGCTCAAGGTGGTGCAGAAGAGTATAAGGATTAGGTAGAAATATTTAGTTTTTTGCATAACGCCCAAAATTAGTCCTCGTGCTTTTACGAACCTACTTTTCATTGCGTTATAAATCTTCTTACTTTTAACGGATGTCTGAAAAATTCTCAGTTTTGGCAAGGTTAAAAAGCTTCAATTTTGCTTTCAAAGGGCTTTGGCATGTAGTTCGGCACGAACATAACTTCAGAGTTCATTTGTTCGCAGCATTGTTGGTTATTGCTTTGAGCGCTTATGTAAACTTGACTATTAACGAGTGGTTGTGGGTGATTTCAGCAATCGCAATGGTTTTGGTGGCCGAACTTTTTAACTCATCTATCGAAAAGCTAGTTGACTTGGTTTCTCCAGCATTTAACCCCAAGGCAGGAATTGTAAAGGATATTGCCGCTGCGGCTGTTCTGATTACAGCTGTTGCCGCTGCAATTATAGGCATACTTATTTTTTACCCATATTTTTTTTAACTCATGACAAAAGCACAAAACAAGACTACCGAAACTAATGCAAGTGTTTGCGATTTTTTAAACAGTATAGCAGAGGAAAAGAAAAAGAACGATTGCGTTCTGATTAACACCCTAATGGAAGAGATCACTGGAGAAGCTCCAAAAATGTGGGGGCCTTCCATTGTTGGTTTTGGTACTTATCATTACAAATATGACAGCGGAAGAGAAGGTGATTTTCTGAAAATCGGATTTTCTCCAAGGGTTCAAAATCTTACGCTATATATAATGCCCGGTTTTGAAAAATACGAAGATTATATGGCAAGGCTGGGCAAGTACAAAACGGGAAAATCATGTCTATACATTAAGAAAATTGAAGACGTTGATATTGAAATATTGAAGCTCTTAATTAAGGATTCCTACGAATACATGACTAACAAATATGGATGATAGAAGAACGCGTTCCGAGCGCTTTGGAATAAAATGGAGATGGTTATTTCTAGTGGGTGGAATAATCTATTTGGCTAATGGAATCAGCACTATAATTAAACCTAAAGAAATATACAGCTATTTAGGCTTTGATTTTAACCGCTGGCTTTACATTGCGCTTCACCTGTTTGTTGCTTTTCTTCTGCTACTATTATTTATTAAAAACCAGAAGTTGCTAAGACAACAAATTAAGGATGAAGTTATGAGGCAGCACAATGAGGAACATTAGTCGAAAATTACTTTCTAGGTGATTCACCTATTTTGAACAAATTCAAGAAAACAAAGTGGGGTATTCACTATCAAATTGGTAGTAGTTGAAGTCAATGAAATACACTTTTACCTCACTACTTCTATTGGGAGTTTTGTTCACCAGATGCAACTCTCATGATGATCTAAGTCGTTCTGAAAATATTCAGAATGAAGACAGCATGATTCATAGAAACATGCATAAAGAAGCGTCTGAATTACTTAAGGACATGAGTTCAATTATCCAATCTGGCCTCTTCAAATTCGAGATTTATAACATAGAAGGAGTATTGATTGAAGTATTAAACAACACATCAGATATTTCAAGTGGTTTTATCAAGAAGTTTGACCCATGCCATATGAGCATCAAACCGGTTAAAGTAGAAGGAAAATTCATAATCGAAACATCAACCACCTCAGAACTATAATACTAAACTGCCACTTTAATGGCCCATTCTGGCTTGGTGGTTTTTACCTTCGCTTTCAATTCATTCAAGATATTATAGAGACCAAAGTACGTACGGTTAATATACAGTCCATCTCTTGCTCCCCTAGCCCTTTCACTCTCTCTGAACTTAGGTGACTGAGAAATCACTTCACCCATCTCGTAGATCTTTCTAAAGTAACTATCATCACCAAAATCGAATTCATCTTGATGAAATGGCTGACCCAAAATTCCCATCATATCTTTGATAACAGCAGAAAAATAGGCTTTATCGTCTGCTTTGTCATCGGGGTAAATAAACTGTAGTTGAGTAAAAAGTTCTTCCAACTCTTTATCTTCATGAAGAATATCCTTTCTGATTAGCTTGAAATATGGATCATAAAACTCATTGGGAATTACCTTAACACAGCCAAAATCGATTACTCCCAAAACGGCATCATCGCTAATAATAAAATTACCAGGGTGTGGGTCGGCATGTACTTGCCTTAAAGTATGGATTTGGAAATCGTAAAAATCCCAAAGCGCCTGCCCTACCTTGTTTCGGTCGGCTTGCGATGGGTTCGACTTTATAAACTCCTTAAGCACTTTGCCATCCATCCAGTCCATGGTGATAACACGCTCGTCTGAAAGCTCGGGATAATACTTCGGGAATCGAATATTTTCTATGTGAGCACAGGCCTCTGAGATTTCTACTGACCGCTGCACTTCTAACAAATAATCGGTTTCTTCAATCAGCTTTGTTTCTACCTCTTCCATATAATGGTCGAGATCCTTTTCATTTAAATTCATTAACCGAACCGCAAACGGACGCACCAATTTAAGGTCGGAACGAACACTAGACGCTACTCCAGGGTATTGAATTTTAACCGCGTATTCCTTTCCGTTTAAAGTAGCTTTGTGCACCTGCCCAATAGAGGCTGCATTTACTGCATTTTTAGTGAAGGTTTCGAAAATTTGAGTGGGCGATTTTTTAAAGTATTGCTGAAAGGTTTTTACCACCAAAGGGTAAGACAATGGAGGGGCACTGTATTGTGCCATAGAGAATTTATCTTGGTAAGCTGTTGGAAGCATGTTTTTATCCATGCTCATCATCTGCGCTACCTTTAGTGCACTACCCTTTAGCTCGCTCAAAGAATTATAAATATCCCGAGCATTGTCTTCGTGCAGTTGATCTTTTGAAAGAGACGGATTCATTACTTTTTTGGCGTAATGTTTCATGTAATTACCTCCCACTTTGGCGCCTGTAGTTACAAACTTAGCCGCCCTCTGCACTTTTCCTGTAGGTATTTTTGATTGTTCTTTCATCTTATATATTACAACCTTCCTAAGTTTTAAAATCCTTGGAAGGTTAGTTTCATTTATCTATTCTGAAAAAGGAATTTTCCAAAGTCAATCATGGCATCCAATGGCCCTCTCCCCATTAGATCAAAAGATAAATTGACAGCTTTTTCAATGGCTTCATCCGTTTTCTCGAATGCTTTGGAGTCGTCTTTCATCCAGAAATTGAATACGAATAAAAACTGAAGCCAAATTCCTTCATCGTACTTATCGCCAATATAAGGTCTGTTTTGCACCTCTTCAGTTTCTTTAGCTTCGGTCAAAACTTCATTCACAAAATCCTTAAAATCTTTTCTGAATTCTTTAAGATGTGCAGGAGTAAACTCTGGCTTGATTGTTTTCTTAACAGTGAGAAGAATGAAACTTCGGTTACTTTTCAGCACTTCTATGAAGGTGAAATAAAAGGCCAAAAGTTTTTCTCGAGCCGAATATTCCGCATAAACCTCTTCGGCTTTAATTGCCGTAATGGTTTCTTGGAGCCAATCGCGCCAAAGCTCCTTTTCTAGGGTATCAAAAGAATTGAAGTTTTCGTAAAAAGCCTCTTCCTTAATCTTCAGTTCTTTCACAAACTTAAAGATAGAAGCAGGTCTGTTTCCGTGTTCAAGAATGTGCTCGATGTAGGCCTTCTTGAGTTTTTCTGAATCGTTTACCTTCGCTTTAGAAGATTTACTTGTAGTCTTCTTTTCCATGATTCGATTAACCTAAGTTGTAAGCAAAAGGTTATTGTAGAAGGGTATTATTTTCAAAAAAACATTCATTCAAATCCTAAACTGTTCTACGCTGAATTTCGCTCAAAAAATCCTCCTTATATGACTCTCCTATTGGAATCCATTGTTCCTTAATTTTCACTTTGCTCTTTTCAATAATATCGATGGCATCTAAAGCAATTACAAAGGATTTGTGTACCCGTGAAAATCGGTTTGAAGGCAAAGTGGGCAAGAGTTTAGAGAAGCTTTGCAGAATCATAATCTTCTCGTTCGAGGTAACTATGCGCAAATAATCTTTCATGCCTTCTATGTATAAAATATCGGACAGGCGTATTTTCTTTGTTTTGTATTCTGTCTTCACAAACACAAAATCATTCGCTTCCTTTTCTAATGGCTCTTGCGATCCTTTGATGCGCTGAACAGACTTAAGAAAACGTTCAAATGAAATTGGTTTGAGTAGGTAATCTTTCGCTTCCAGTTCAAAACCCTCTACCGCATAATGGTTATAGGCCGTAGTAAAAATCACATCACACTTTTTCCCAATCAATTGAGCCACTTGTATGCCCGAGAGGTCAGGCATTTGAATATCTAAAAAAAGTAAATCAACCTCATTGTTATTAATATGTTCAATGGCCTCTACACCTTTATCAAAGCTTCCGACAAAATTTAACCACGGCACTTTGTTTATATACTCTTCCAAAATCTCTATGGCCAATGGCTCGTCATCGACTACCATGCATCTAATTTTATCCATGATTTCTAATGGTTAGTTTTATGTTGAAATGCAATTCGGTTTGCTCTACTTCTAAGTCGAAGTCAGAAGGATAAATAAGCTCTAATCTACGCCTAATATTCCCCAGCCCTATTCCGCCTACACTGTCTTTTTGTTGTTTATCATTCCTCCCAACCACTCCATTCCTCACCTCATACACCAAATCATCTTTGACCTTCAAACTAATTTGAATGGCATCAGGGCCATTAAGTTGGGCACCATGCTTAAAAGCGTTTTCAACAAAAGGAAACAAGATCAGTGGTGCAATATGCTTTTCAGAAACATCACCTTCTACCTTAAAACTCACAATTCCTTGGGCTTTAAACCGAAGTTCTTGAAGATCGATAAAGCTTTGGAGGTATTGAAGTTCTTTCTTCAAGGGCACCAAATCAGTATTCGAATCATAAATCATATAGCGCATCAGTTCCGAAAGCTTCATTATGGCCTCTGGTGCTCCATCTGCCTTTTTATAGGCCAACGTGTGAATATTATTGAGCGTATTGAAAAGGAAATGAGGGTTAATTTGTGACTTAAGGAAAGCCAGTTCACTGGTGAGGTTTTGATTTTCAAGCTCTCTTCTGATTCGTAAATTTTTGAACCAGTCGAATGTGAACTTACCAATACCCGCCATCATTACCACAAATAAACAAGACAACACCCGCACCCCATAAGCTGTCCAAAAGCGTGATTTTGCTAAAGCCGCTATGGGCGTAATATCTGTAGGAAAGAAATGTATTAAAGCCGAATTCATTAAAAACACCAAAAATGGGTATACGGCAAGCATCAATAATATCAGACCAAAAAACCGACCTGCTTTTCGATTCATTAGCAATTTGGGTATGCTAATGCTATAGAGGTAGTAGAATACACTCATATCGACAATAGCCACTGAAATAAAGTACCAAACACTAAATTCAGTACTAAAACGGCTACTCAAAAAAGTCAGTTTGATAAAGGAAAAGTAAAGCCCCCAAGCAATAACATGCAGAACGACTATTACCAAGTCTTCCTGATGCTGCTCAAGCCAAGTCTTAAAATTCTTCATTTCCTAAGAGGACGATTGAAATGAAGAAAGGTCTCAAAGCAATTTCAAGTATAAATAATCAATATACTAACACTATATAGTTTCAAAATTAAAGGTTCGAAAAAATAAAAATCGTTAGATTAATGGGTATATAAACCTATAGAATTTTTAAAACCCAATAGGTTTGATACAAATGAAAGGCCTAGAGAAATTTGAACCCGAAACGTACTATCATATCGTAAACCATGCGATAGGTGACGAAAATCTATTTCGAAACGATGATAACTATCGCTACTTTCTAAGGCGTTACGCTAATTATATGCCCTCCGTTTGTGGTACTTTAGCTTATTGTCTAATGCCCAATCACATCCATTTTTTAATTAAAACTCACAATGAAGAAACCCTTACAAAGCATCCCAAGTATCATAATGATTTTCATAAACTCATTATGCAGCAGCTCAGCAATTTACTGAACTCATATGCCAAAGCTTATAACAAGAAATACAATCGCAGAGGAGCTTTATGGATCGATTATACTAAAAGGTTTCAGATCAATTCGGACCACTACTTAACAAGAGCTATTAATTACATTCATCAGAACCCCATAAAACATGGTTTTACCAGAAATATTGATGATTGGGTTTATAGCTCTTACCAATCAATTTCATCTAACAAACCAACATTGCTATCTAGAAATGAAGTTGTAGGATGGTTTGGCGATATCAAAGAATACATTTCTTTCCACAGTGATCATACGGCTGAACTACTAGAAGAATGGGAGTATTAAAAATAAACTAATAAACCAAACCTATAAGGTTTTGAAAACCTTATAGGTCTAGATCGGGCATTTCATAGACAAAATTTCCTAGTTGGTCGAGTAGTTCAATGTTTAGTTACACAAAACTAGAAAGCCCATCGTCTTTCCCCTAAATACTAAAAAATGCCAAAGTCAATTATTCAAACCAACAATTTAACCTTCAATTTCGGCAGCTTTAAAGCATTAGATCAAGTAAATCTAAATGTACCCGAAGGTAGCATTTATGGTTTCTTGGGGCCAAATGGAGCAGGTAAAACCACTACCATTAGAATTCTACTCGATCTTTTTCATTCCAAACCGGGACAAGTAAAATTATTCAACAAAGAACTTCTTGCCAACAAGGTAGAACTCTTAGGTAAGGTAGGCGCACTGATTGAAAACCCTTCTATCTATAAACACCTTACTGGTCGACAAAACCTTGAAGTGGTCAGGCGCATGATTGGCGCTCCAAAGTCTAGAATTGACGAAGTGCTAAAAATCGTTCGGCTGACGGATAACGCCAATAAAAAAGCGAAGAACTATTCTTTGGGAATGTGCCAAAGGCTCGGGCTTGCTTCTGCCCTACTCAGCGACCCTGATCTGCTCATCTTAGACGAGCCCACAAACGGACTTGACCCGAGTGGTATTATCGAAATGCGCGAATTGATTATTCGCTTGAATAAAGAACACGGTAAAACGATTTTCCTATCGAGCCATATTCTTACTGAAATCGAAAAAATGGCCACCGATGTAGCCATTATAGACCAAGGCAAAATCATGTATGAAGGCAAGCTCGATGGGCTTCATAACAACGACTCTAGTCAGTTTTTAGAAATTAAGCTCGACAACTCTCAAAAGGCAATCGAAATAATCAAAGAGTTGAATTACACCATCTCTGAGCATGACAGTAAAACGATAACGTTGCCGGTTACTGACAAAACTGATATCTCAAGAATCAACAAAGCTTTGGTGCAAAACGATATTGAAGTCTATCAGCTAAAATCTACCGAGGAAACCCTCGAATCCATCTTCTTAAACCTTACCAAAAAATTAGACCAATGAATATAGCAATACAACTCAAAAGAGGGATTTCAGCAGAAATATTTAAGTACAAAAAGACCTTTACCCTCTGGCTGCTCATTTTAGCACCCGCTTTTGTGCCCGTTATTAACTTTATTATTTTCTGGCGAAAAGGCCCCCAAATTATTAATGAAGGAATGAACGCTTGGTCAACTTTACTTGGAAACAGTATTGACCCTGCTAATTTTCTCTTTCCATTTTTTGTAATGATGGTTGCTCTTTTGGTCAACAATATTGAGTACAGTTCGAATACTTGGAAATTGATATATGCGCAACCACTCTCGCGTTTGGCGCTCTACCTATCAAAAATGAAGGTGTTCATTGTCATGATCTTTATCAGCCTAATGCTTTTTGGCACCTTTACAATTCTTGTCGGTTTGTCCATGCGCATTGTACAGCCGGGTTTAGGTTTCGAAGAAAGTTTCAGTTTCAGTTTTGAATATGCGCTAATGGTTAAAATTTTCTTAGCCACTTTAGGCATGGCCTCAATCCAATTCTTTATTAGTCAACAATCAAAAAATCTGATTTTACCGCTGGGTATTGGTATTGCCGGGCTCATCTCCTTTATGATTGTTGTCAGAGGCTGGGAATACGCTCCATACCATCCATATGGCTATTCTATTCTCGCCACTGGTGGGGTAAGGCAAGAAGGCTTTCAAGTTTGGGCAGATATGGCTTCTGTGTATAAGAGCTTAATCGTTGCGGTTGTAATGTTTACCCTCGCAGGAGTGACTCAACTCAGAAAACGAATTATTTAAACAAAGGAAGTCTTCCAAATTCAATACCTATGAAAGTATTCAAAACTTCAGGCATGTTAATGATAGTAATGCTGGCCTTAACAAATAACTTCAGCTTTGCTCAGTCTAAATTCTCGAAAAAAACCCAGCAAAAGATTGAAGCTGTAGAAAGCAATTTAGCCGCAAGTACAATGACCAAAGAGCAACCTACTTGGACATTGCAGGAGCGAATGGAAACCTACAATGTACAAGGACTGAGCATAGCTGTTATTGATGGAGGTGAAATTCAGTGGACCAAAGGTTATGGCTTTACAGATGTGGCCTCGAAAACAAAAGTAGAATCAAATACCTTGTTTCAAGCGGCATCTATAAGCAAATCACTTAATGCTATGGCCATACTCAAGCTAGCACAGGATCAAGAAATCAACCTTGATGCAGACATTAATGATTATTTAAGCACTTGGAAATTCCCCTACGAATCTGGCAACAAACCCATTTCCACAGCCCATCTGCTTAGCCATACAGCAGGTCTTAACGTACATGGCTTTCCGGGTTATACATTTGAAGAACCTAAACCTTCAGTAATTCAAATATTGAATGGAGAAAGTCCTTCGAATACCGAAGCCATTAAATCCCTTTTTGAGCCCGGCATTCGGTACCAATATTCAGGAGGAGGAACATTGATAAGCCAACTAATACTTGAAGATGTCACCCATAAAAAATATAGCGATTTTTTAAAGGAAAAAGTGCTGAGTCCTCTGCAAATGAACAATAGCTTTTTTGGAGCCGGTGACCCCAAAAAAGGATCAATGTTCTCAACGGCTTACGAAAACGATGGAACAGAAGTAGAAGGCAAATTCCATATCTACCCCGAATTAGCCGCAGCAGGTTTGTGGACTACTCCCACTGACCTTGCTAAATTCATTATAGAAATGCAGCTTTCAGCCAAAAACCAATCGAATAAGGTGCTTAACCAAGATTTTACTAAGCTAATGCTTAGCCCTTTCATTGAGTCCAGCGATATCAGCATGGGCACTTTCATCGAAAAGCATGGAGAAGAATTATACTTTACACATTCCGGAGCAAACTGGGGCTTCAACTGCATTTACATCGGTGGAATTGAAAATGGTAAAGGGGTGGTAATTATGGCTAATTCAGACAACCCCCAGATACTTTATGAAATAGTAACAAGTGTGACCACAGTTTATGGTTGGGAAGGTTATGACTTACCCGAAATCAAAGATCTTTATCCTGTTAGTGATGACCAGTTAAACGAGTATGTAGGCGAGTATTCCATCAATGAGCAAATAAAGATCAATATCGCCACTGGTGATAAAGTTTTAATGCTCACGCTTCCGGGAAGACCAGCCTTTGAAATATACCCTGAATCAAAAGATAAGTTTTTTCCCATTGCATTACCTGGTCAAATAGAATTTGTAAGAAATGATAAAAATGAGATTATCAAGCTTATAGTGCACGCCAATGGGAGTTCCACTAGCGCAAATAAAACCAAGTAATAAATTCACTCATATGAAAAAGATACTTTGGATTCCGTATCCCACGGTTATACTACTCATCAGGGTATTCTTGGGCTTAATCTTCTTTGGTGCCGGAATGAGCAAGTTGTATTTCGAACATAAATTCCCAGGCATTATTGGGCCTGTTTGGCTCGAAGACGAATTAGCTCCTTATGGACTTGGACTCTATGCTAGGTTCATCGCTATTTCACAAATCATTGTCGGTTTATTATTACTTACTCAGCGATTTGCTACACTAGGTGCAGTCTTGCTTTTCCCTGTATTGCTCAATATTCTGATGGTGACGATCTCACTAGACTGGAAAGGCACACCTTATGTGAATGGATTATTCTTGCTATTGAATACTTGGCTTTTACTTTACGACTGGCCAAAGCTAAAATTTATATTTTCAGACCATACGGAATCCGTCAAGCACATTCCCCTTAAACGGACTTCTAGAAAAGCTGACAGAGGATGGGTAGTGCTGTGTATTGTTATCTTACTCACAATTCCCATTTCGTATTTAAACCTTACACTAGCTTGGGTAATTTGTGCAGGAGCTATTTTGGGTTTAATAGCGAACCAAATGATTGCCAGAAAACAAAAAAGTAATTTAAAGAAACATTGACGATTTTCAATCGTCTTAAAGGCAACCCTCGAGTAGGGTTATTTTACATCCAAATCGTGCCCTGGCTGATTATCAGTCGGGGTTTTTTTATTTTATTTTTCAGCTTCTAGGTTCTTTCTTATCTTGTGGGTCATTTAATTAAAACAATGAGCGCACAACAAGACATTAAGGTCATAGAAAATCACGAATTCATCAAATATTCGCATGTACACTATTCACTGGAAGAAATGAAAGCCCGTAGTGCGAAATTCTACGACTGGATGGAAACGCGAAGGTCTGTGCGTGATTTTTCTGACAAGCCTGTTCCTAAGGAAGTTATCGAGAATGTAATCATGTCGGCTTCTACAGCGCCCTCAGGTGCGCATAAACAACCATGGACGTTTTGTGTAGTGAGCAATCCTGAAATTAAAAAGCAGATTCGCGAAGCCGCAGAAAAAGAAGAATACGAAAGCTACACCAAACGCATGAGCGAAGAGTGGCTGGATGATTTAAAACCAATGGGCACAAACTGGGAAAAGCCTTTTCTAGAAACAGCGCCTTATTTAATCATTGTTTTCAAACGCCCATTTGAATTTGATGCTGAAGGAAAAAAGCATCAGAACTATTATGTGGCAGAATCGGTAGGCTTGGCAGCTGGCTTTTTAATTACCGCTATTCACGATGCTGGCTTAGTTACTTTAACGCACACCCCCAGCCCAATGAATTTTTTAGCGAAAATTTTAAACCGACCAGAAAACGAAAGAGCATTTTTACTTTTACCAGTGGGGTATGAGGCCGAAGAAGTATACGTACCCAATAACAGAAGAAAGTCGCTAGATGAAGTGGCCGTCTTTTATGAGTAAAAAGCTACTCATATTATTGATATGCTCTATAATCAGCATTCAAGGCCTGCATGCTCAGAGATATTCTAAGAAGAAAATTCTTAAAGACTTAAAAGACTTACCCGGTTTTGAGCAAGCCTTTGTTGGATTTAAATTGGTTGATTCAAAAAATGGAAAAACCATTGCAAGTCAGTTCGAGGATAAATACATGACTCCCGCTTCGAACACCAAGCTTTTCACCTTATATGCTGGCATCCATTTTCTTGGAAATAATATTCCAGCCCTACAGTATATCATTAAAGATGACTCATTGATTTTTTGGGGAACAGGCAATCCGCTCTTCCTTCACCCTGAATATAATGACACCACCGCATTTCATTTTCTAAAGTCAAGAACGGAGAAGCTCTACTATTGGCCGCGCCCAATGGAAGATGATAGGTTTGGCCCGGGGTGGGGTTGGGATGACTACAATGGTTATTATTCAGCCGAAAAATCTGTTTTTCCGATTTATAGAAATAGTGTTACAGCATACCTTAATAAGGAGAAGAAAACAATTGACGTATCACCATCTTATTTCAAACCTAATTTTAAACTTAAGAAAGACTCTCTTATTCGCCTGAGAAGTTACACACAGAGAGAAGAGTTTGAAAACCAATACGAATATGCCTTCCCCAGCAATCACGACTTTGATATCGTGGGCTATTCAGCGATCGATACCTTAACAAGGCCATTTCATTATTCAACCGATTTATTTACCGCATTACTTTCCGATACTCTCAAAAAGGAAATCACTCTAGTTGAAAAGCCAAAAAACTTTAGGTTCGCTCAAACCTTATATACCTCTCTTTCAGACACTCTATATAAGCACATGCTTCAGGAAAGCGACAACCTGTTTGCAGAGCAGATACTATTAATGGCTAGTGGGCTGGAAAGCGATACACTAAGCACCGAGGCTATCATTCAAAAAACGAAAACATCTTTGTTTAGAAATCAACCAGATGAATTGGTTTGGGAAGATGGATCTGGGTTATCGCGTTACAATATGTTCACCCCAAGAACCATTACCAACTTGCTCTCAAAACTTCATAAAGAACTTGGCGAGGAGAGGCTGTTTGAGCTACTTCCAGCAGGAGGTATTTCTGGAACCCTGAAAGATTGGTATGCCGGAGAGACCGAGCCCTATATTTATGCCAAATCTGGCTCGTTGCGGAACAACTATACATTAAGCGGTTACCTTAAAACTAGAAAGGGTAGAATATTAATATTTAGCTTTATTGTTAACCATTACGAACATTCCTCCGATCAGGTTAAAGAAAGCATAGAGGCATTATTGTCTAAAATAAGGGCTTTCTATTAAAAAGGATTTTATAAAACACTAAACTGAGGGGATAGTGCGTAACCGAAGTTTTGCAAAACCTACCCTTAGTCACTTTAAAAACGCAACATAGAGGCAAATATGTGTTTTTCAGCCATATAACAACATATATCACTGCTCATCAAAAACAAAAGCTGTAAATACTCTTTTATCGCCACAAGCGATGTAGTTTAAATTATTATTATTATTTTGGTATCCTTAATCAGAATCCATATCCTAGATACGGCTCTGAGGAACTACTAAAACTACTAGACTTAATGAACTACAGGCGGGAAATCAATTCCAACTTTCTACTTATTTTTTTGTACGAAAAAACAAATCGAGTAACCATTTAATGATGGAAAAACGACTTGTTAATATTACTAAAGTAGGCTTAGTTACTGCGGCTATATTCTTTCATAAGAAACAAACCGAGTCTGACACCTTCTATATCATTTCTAGCAGCAAACTAAGTCACAGAGGCTTTAATAAGGGTTATTCAATTCTTTACAATATTTATTCGAGCTCAATCAAGCCATACGCCTTCTTCAGGAATGCTATTACAAAGATCTTCTCTAACATCAATGAAACTTTTTTTGATTTTACTACAGGTTTCATTAGTGCTAGACCTATTACTAAAGCAAATAATTACATAACTAACTTAACAATTAAAATGCCTATGACAGAACCTATTACTACAACTCCCATGACGCGCTATTGCAGTAGAGCGCCATGGTCTTACAAACTATGTTTAACTAAAACACAACTTTATCTATGAAAAAGAAATGTATAAACGCCCTCTATCGAGGCGCTAAGTACTCTCTATTTGGCATTGTGATACAGACATTCGTAATGTCTTCGATGTTTGCAAATGGAGTTTTAAACGAAGACGTTAATGGTAAAACCATTGAGTCTGTAAATGTACAAGACAGAACTATTACTGGTAAAGTAACTAGTGCTGAGGATGGGCTTCCATTGATAAGCTTATCTGTTTACATCAAAGGTACAACCAGTGGTGTTGTTACTGAAAGTGATGGATCTTATAGCATAACTGTTCCACAGTCTGCTACTACTCTTGTTTTTAGATACTTAGGTTTTATTACCCAAGAAGTTCAAATCAACGGTAGAAATAACATCAATGTAGTTATGCAGCCTGAGGTAGTGGATTTCGGTGAAGTTATTGTAACTGCCTTGAACATTCCTAGAGATGCAAAAACGCTACCTTACACTGCACAACAGGTAAATGCTAAAGATTTGAACATGGCTCAGCAGCAAAACGTAACAAACGCGCTTGCTGGTAAAGTAGCTGGGGTTCAAATCAGAACAGAGTCTGGTGCTAGACTTGGTTCTAACGCTTCTGTTAGAATTAGAGGTAACATCAGTTTAACATCTGATGGTGGTGCTCTTTGGGTTGTTGATGGTACTCCAGGTATTAACCCAAGTAGTATTAACATGGATGACGTTGAGAGTGTTAACATTTTGAAAGGACCAAACGCAACTGCCCTTTACGGACAAAGAGCTGCGGATGGTGTTGTAATGATTACAACAAAACGTGCTGCTAAAGGCGACATGGCTGTTGATTTCACTACAGGTATCACTTTCGAAGAAGTAGGACGTCAGCCTAAATACCAAAACGTATATGGTGGTGGTGGTTCTGCTAACTGGATCACTTATAACTGGAATCCTAATCACCCTGCTGAATGGCAAGTATTTGATGGTAAAAAATACCACGATTATACTGATGATGCGAGCTGGGGTCCTAAAATGGATGGTTCTGAGTACATTCCTTGGTATGCTTGGTACCCTGGTTCTAAGTATTCTTTCAAGACTGCTACTTTTGATCCACAACCAAACAACATTAGAGACTACTGGGAAACTGGTAAAACTTTAAGAAACAACATCAGTTTCTCAAAAGGTGGCGAAGGTTACTCTGTTAGAGTTTCTTACACTAATGAGCAACAAACTGGTTTGATTCCTAACTCTGAGTTAAAGAAAAACTATATCTCAGCTAAATTAGATTTCGATGTTTCTGAGCGTTTCTCTATCAGAACAAACGTAAACTACCAAGATCAAGAAGTTCAAGGTGATTTCAACGATGGTTACTCAAACAATGCAACTGGTAACTTCAACTCATGGTTCCATAGAAACTTGGATATGGACATTTTGAGAGAGCTATCTCAGTTCAAAACTCCTACTGGCAATATTGCTTCTTGGAACCACAGTAACGTATCGGCTACCACAAACTTCTCTACTGCAAACTTCAATAGAGGTAACTACTGGTATAACCCATACACTTATTTTGAGTTATTGGATAATAGATCAAATACTAACAGAGTATTCGGAGATATCTCTTTAACTTATAAGTTAAACGACAAATTTTCAATCACTGGTACTGCTAGAAGATATGAAGTATTTGGACGTGGAGAAACTAGACTTCCTGCTTTATTGGCTAATTCAGCCTCTCAGGCTGGTTATTTCAACTCATATTCAACAAACCAGTCTCGTTATACTGAAGATAACTTCGAATTCTTAGCTACTTACTCTGAAACTTTCGGTGACCTTTCTGTTGACTTCAACCTTGGAGGAAACCTTAGAAACAACTTAAGTACTAGTATCAATGGTGCTACTTCTGGAGGTATGGTGGTACCAGATCTTTGGTCATTAGCTAACACTGTAAACCCTAGAGTAACAGGTCATGGCTATTCTTTGCAAAAAACTAGAAGTGCGTTTGCAAGAACTACTTTAGGTTATAAAGAATATTTATTCTTAGAAGCTACGCTTAGAAATGACTTGAGCTCTAGCTTACCAAAAGGTAAAAATGGTTATATCTACCCTTCAGTAGGTGGATCTTTTGTATTCTCTGAATTCACAGAAGACTTACTTCCTGCTTTAAGTTATGGTAAAATCAGAGCTGGTTATGCAGAGTCTGGTAGTGACCTTGGAGCTTATACAACAGAAGCATACTACGGAATCGGTGCTAACCAATTCAGTGGCAACCTATTAATGTCAGTTCCAAGCCGTCTTGTTGATCCAAACCTTTCTCCAGTAACTAACTCTTCTGTTGAATTTGGTACAGATCTTAAATTCTTTGAAAGAAGAGCTGGTATTAGCTTTACTTACTATAATGAGAAACACAGAGATGATATCCTTTCTGCGCAAATTGCTACTGGTTCAGGTTATAGCTCTATTCTTCAGAATGCTGGTTCAACAAAAAGATCTGGTATTGAGTTAGTGCTTTCTGGTACTCCAGTTCGTTCTGGTGACTTCCAGTGGGACTTAACTGTTAACTGGGCTAAGAACAAGTCTGAAATCGTAAGCATTGCTGATAACTTAGAAAGTTTAATCTATAGCTCTGGCTCATTCGGATTTGCAAGAACTGTACACCAAGAAGGAAAAGAGTGGGGTCAATTAAGAGGAACTGCCATTGCAAGAAATGCAGAAGGTCTTCCTATTCTAGATGCTAACGGTCTTTTCACTCCTGAGCAAAACGTATACTTCGGTTCTGTATTACCAGATTTCAACGGTGGTATTATCTCTACTTTAACTTGGAAAGACTTGACATTGAACATGTCATTTGACTACCAAAAAGGTGGTAAGTTCTTCTCTCTATCAGAGCACTGGGGTAACTACTCAGGTCTTTTAGATGAGACTGCAGCCATCAACGAAAATGGTAAAAACGTAAGAGATGCTGTTGCTGATGGCGGTGGTATCCGTATGGTAGGTGTTGACGCTAATGGTAACCCAGTAGATAGATATGTTTCTGCTTTCAGCTATTTCCACCAGTTCTATGGTAAAAATAGAATGGCCGAAACTATGATTTATGACGCTACTTACCTTAAAATGCGTGAGCTTTCTGTGAACTACAGAGTTCCAGTAACTAAAGTATTTGGTAACTCTCCATTCAACAGTATCAACGTGTCGTTCATTGCTAGAAACCCATGGTTAATTGCAACTGCGAAAGGTCAAGACAACTGGGATCCTTCTGATCAGTCTGCCTCTTACGGTGAAAACGGACAGCTTCCTAGTACTAGAAGCTACGGTTTGAGCGTTAAATTTGGATTTTAAAACTTATTAAAATGAGAAAAATGAAACCAATTATAAAAACGAAAAGCATATTAGCATCACTTTTGGTGTCTGTGCTATTCTTAGCGAGCTCATGTGAAGAGTATGATTTTGGAGATACTAACGTAAACCCAGCGCAAACTGGTACACCGTTACCAAATGCATTGCTTACAAGTGCTCTGTGGTCAGTTTCTGGGTACGAAACCCAAACTGCACCATCTCTTTATGTTCAGTATTTATCTGAAACACAATACCCTGAAACCTCATTATATGCAGTAGGACCTGTAAGTTGGGGCGAATACACTGGTGTATTGCAGAACTTAAATACGATCATTAACTATAACACTGATGCAGATACTAAGACAAAAGCTGCAGATTATGGTTCAAACGCGAACCAAATCGCTGTTGCTAGAATCTTAAAAGCTCATGTGTTCTCTAAAGTGACCGACAAGTGGGGTGATGTTCCTTACTCTGAAGCTTTGAATGGAAACACTTTCCCTTCATACGACACTCAAGAAAGTATCTATAAAGATATTTTAAAAGAGTTGACTGAGGCTGAAAACGGTTTTGACAATGGTGCAATGCCTTCTGGTGACATCTTGTTGAATGGCGACAAAGCTAAATGGAAGAAATTAGCAAATTCATTAAGAATGATCTATTCTCTTCGTTTATCTAAGCGCTACCCTGGAGCTGGTGATTATGCTGCTACGCAATTTAACGCTGCTTTGAATGATTCAGACGGATACATTGCTTCAAATGCAGATAACATCCTATACCCTCACTTGGACAACAACAACTTTGCAAACAGATGGTATTCTCTATTCTTAACTAGAGCCGATTATACCATTAGTGACGTGATGATTGATGAGCTTATTGCTAAAAACGACCCAAGATTAGAGGTGTATGCAAACAAAAACACCAATGGTGCTTATGTAGGCCTTCCATATGGTTATACTAGAGATCAATTGATCGCTTGGACTGCAAACAATCAGTATTCTTTGATGGGTGATGCTATCACAGGTCAAACTTCTGATAGTTACTTCATCACATCTTCTTACATCGCACTTACTCGTGCTGAAGCTGCTGAATTAGGTTGGACAACTGAAGTTGCTGCCACTCTATACGCTAAAGGTATCGAAGATTCTTGGAGACAAAGAGGTGTATATGATGCAGTTGATTTTGCAGCATATTTAGCTGATCCTCAAAATGCTTATGCAGGTAATGTTGCTGAAAAAATCGGAGATCAAAAGTGGATTTCTTTATTCCCTGATGGGTTCGAAATGTGGGCTGATTGGAGAAGAACAGGATACCCTGTGTTAACTCCAACTCCAAATTTCTTGAATGACAATGGTAATATCCCTTTGAGATATAACTACCCTTCAAATGAGTCTGATTTGAACAGTGAGAACTATGACGCTGCTGTAGCTAGATTAGCAAACGGTGACAACGATGACTCTCCAGTTTGGTGGGATAATTAATTCACCATGAATTAAAATAAAATATACTATGCAATTATAGTTAGTTAGTAGTTAGTATATTTTGCTTAAAAGGCCGATTCCAACTTTGGAATCGGCTTTTTTCATTCAGCATCTCTACAATTGATTCTCCTTAATTATAAAATCAAGTAAACCCTGTGCAGAGCGATCAATAATATCAAACACTTCTTGAAAGCCACGCTGACCTCCGTAGTATGGATCTGGAACATCTTTATTTAAACCTGCTTCATCAAAACTCCGCATTAGCTTAATTTGTCTATCATTACCTTTAGGTCTAAGCATCTCAATATTCCTAAGGTTACTCGAATCCATGGCAACTATATAATCGAAATCATTATAGTCTTGAACGGTGAACTGCCTACCTTGATGATTGAGCCGAACTCCATTGGCTAATGCATTTTTAACGGTTCGCCTGTCGGGCTGCTCTCCAATATGGTAATTAGAAGTACCACAAGAATCAATAAAAAAACGATCGGCTAGTTCCTTCTCTTCTACCTTCTTCTTAAACACACCTTCTGCCAAAGGAGACCTACATATATTTCCCAAGCAAACAAATAGCACCTTCACCTTAGACATTCCCATTTCTTTCTATTTTTGTTTAGTGATCTAAAAAACAAACCTAACCTATGGAATTTATCAAAGTAAATAAAGCTTACGCCAAACACATTGCACTAATTCAGTTGAACAGACCTAAAGAACTAAACGCGTTGAACCTGCAACTTATGGGTGAAATTAGGGATTGCCTAAAAGAATTAGATCAAGACGATGAAGTTCGAGTAATCATTATTACGGGGGATGAAAGAGCCTTCGCAGCAGGTGCCGACATCAAGCAAATGGCTGGCAAGTCTACCATTGATATGTGGAAAGTAGATCAGTTTAGCACATGGGATCAGATTAATAAAACTCGTAAACCTATTATTGCAGCAGTATCTGGTTTTGCATTAGGCGGTGGTTGCGAATTGGCAATGACCTGCGATATGATAGTAGCGTCTGAAACGGCTCAATTTGGCCAGCCTGAAATTAAAATTGGGGTAATGCCAGGAGCAGGAGGCACCCAACGACTCACTAAAGCCTTAGGCAAGGCAAAGGCCATGGAATTGGTATTAACAGGGAAATTTATCTCAGCCGAAGAAGCCCTTGGTTATGGACTGATAAATAAAGTTGTACCTGTTGAAGTATATTTAAAAGAAGCCGTTAGCCTTGCCAGTGAAATTGCGGCAATGTCCCCTATCGCTGTTCAAATGGCTAAGGAAGCCGTAAAAAGATCTTTTGAAGTACCATTAGAAGAAGGCCTTCATTTTGAAAGGAAAAACTTCTACATGTTATTTTCTTCCGAAGATCAGAAAGAAGGAATGAATGCTTTTGTGGAAAAACGAAAACCTGACTTTAAGGGGAAGTAATAATAAAAAAGGGGCTTGAGCCCCTTTTTTATTATATCACAATGTAGTACTTCTTAAATACCTGGTACAATTGGAATGTTTGTATTGCTGGCTCCTTCTCTAAAGCTAAAACCAATACCTACAGTAGCTGTATTGTATTCTTGGAAAGAGTATTCACCAAAAATGTTCAGGAATAACAATCTGACTCTTAATCCAACATTTGCCTTTACTCCACCATTTTCATAAGCTAAATCGATTGGATCAGTGTAGCTACTAGTTTCAGTAGTATATACTCCCTTCAACCCAAAAGTTGTTTTAGATTTTGCATAGCCTAAGCCTCCATAAACTGTAAGAAGTGCTATTTTTTTTGAAACCAATGCCTGAACTACAGTTCCCTTAGTTTCAAACTCCGCAGTTTGATTTAAGTCTGAATCTACAACAAACCCCGTTTTCAAATTTGTATACCCTACAAACATGGAAAGATCGAAAGGCAACTTCTTCACTACTGGCAAGTATTGCTTAATATCGTGCATTACTCCAATACCAAATAATTTCACATTGGCTTCTTCTTCATCGCCAAACGACATGTCTGGTGTATATCTAATCTTAAGGTCAGTTCCTTTTATCAAACCAACCCCTAATTGAATCATTGGAGAAGGTACTGCGTTTGTTGGAAACTCCTCTTCTAAACCTAAACCTGTTGGTGCTGAAATACGAATAGTTTCATTACCACTGTTATCCATAAATGTCAATTCCGGAAGATCATCAGCACCCAAATTAGGGCCAAATAAAGTAGGCAGTTGTGCTGAAGTACCATTCGATAATTTCACATTTGAATAATCAGAGTTTTTGAAAGTAAAGAACTCACCACTGGAAGGTACAATTGCGGCATTCACAGAAATATTCAGGTCGAAACCTAAAGTTTTATGTGGCCTAGCCGTATTATACCAACCTGCATTTACACCATAGCCAATACCTTGAAAAGCAGGCGCCATGTAAGCCTCTAATAGCTTATTAGCATCTGCCAAACCCGCTTCTAAAAAAGAGTCAAAATCAAATTGTGCTTTAGAAACATTCGCCATTGACACCATTAGTCCAGCGATCAATAATATTCTTGTATAAATTTTCATGTCAAAATGCTTTTAAAAAATTAATCTAACTGAACTCTGGCGGTTACATCAAACTTGAATAAGAAATCAAATGTGTCGCTAGCTGTTTGAAAAGTAACATTCTTCCCAACTAATACTAGTTCAATTTTGAAAGAAGTACCATTCAATAAAGCGCTTTCGATGACTGATACAGCAGCAGGATTTACATCGCCAGGAGCTGCCTTATCGAAAAGAAGCACATCTTCTGTTTTAAGATGGGCATCAACAATTGTAGTTTCCAAAAGTTCGGTTGAATTACCTCCACTGATGATATTCAAAGTAACATCCAAATCAGCTTCATTTCCAGCATTAAAGCCTTCAACCTTATACCAAATCTTGTTGATGGTAAAACGCTGAAGTTCATCCATGTACTCATCAAACTCATCCGAGGTAATATTGATTTCACCTGTTTCTACAGTAACTGGTGGAGTTTCATTGATCAATTGACCAATTGCCACCGCAGGAACATCAAGAGTTACTGTAACAGGATCAGTTTCCACAACTTGGGAGATATCTGATTGAATACCAGCTTCTCCGCAGGCACTAATGATAGTGGCCATTAGCAAAATTAACAGTACGTTTTTTTTCATTGTTAAGGTTTTAAAAAGAATGCTAAATAATTATAAGGTTGAACAGTTAAAAATATACTCAGTTAGTGTTTTGTGAAATAGAAGCGGTAATATCCCAAACTACCTCAACAGTAAAATCACTTTCAATGTCTTTATCAAAGCCTGCAGTCACGATTAAATTAAAAGGCTCTTGGTTATCTATAATAGCTTCTAAACTGGCCACTTGGGCTGCGCTAAGTTGAGAAGACGCGTTTCCGCTTTCAAAAGCAGTAAAAAGTCCATTCGCTAACGTAATACCAGTAACCGATAACACCTCTGTGGTGGTACCATTTAATTCTGTAGAAAGACTTAAACTCATAAGAACATCATTACCCGCAGTGCCAGAATAATCTGAAATCTCATAAGTCAGCTGGTTAAGCGTAATATTCTTAATCAGTTCTGAATCTTCTGTAAATAATGCCGATGGATCCACCAATCGCTCAGCGGTATAGCTGTTATTTGTGCTACCATTGGCTTCGTCACTGTTGATAGTGAATTCATAGTTACCTACAGAAGGCACAGTAATTAAAATTCCGCCTTCATCGCAAGCAGAAAGCGTAATTAGAAACATAAGAAATAGGCAGATCTTCTTCATTGATTTTGTATTAACAGGTTACGTAAAGTTAACAATAAATTCGAAGCCTGTATTTTACATTTATATGGCTTAAAACTAATCCTGATTTATCCTAAAAGAAAAACTTCAAGCATTTGATTCGACTCTATTGACAGTTATCTTTGCAGCCGAAAACACGTGAAAGACAATTTCATCAATAAATAAAAGGTGGGATTTGACTAATTTGAGTGGTCTCTTAACGTAAAGATTAGTAAAAGAAATTAATTATTCAATTCAAATAAAAAACAAATGTCATTAGTTGGAAAAAAAGCACCAATATTTAGCGCACCAGCGGTAATTAACGGAGAAGAAATAGTAGAGGGATTTTCTCTTGAGCAGTACATCGGTAAAAAAGATGTAGTATTTTTCTTCTACCCGAAAGATTTCACTTTTGTGTGCCCTACTGAAATTTTGGCTTTTCAAGAGAAGCTAGGTGAATTCGAGAAAAGAGGCGTTGCGGTAGTTGCAGCTTCTTGCGACACTGAAGAAAGCCATTTGGCTTGGTTAATGACTCCTAAAAATCAAGGTGGTATTGAAGGTGTTACCTATCCTATAGTAGCAGATACGGCTAAAACAATTGCTCATAATTATGGCGTTTTAGCAGGAGATTGGAACTACAACGAAGAAGGCGAACTTACTTTCGAAGGAGCTCCTATTGCTTACAGAGGTACATTCTTAATCGACAAAGAAGGAACTGTAAGGCAAGAAACTATCAACGATTTGCCATTAGGTAGAAATATCGATGAAATGATCCGTTTGGTTGACGCCCTTCACCATGTTGAAAAATACGGTGAGGTTTGCCCTGCAAACTGGGAAGAAGGAAAAGAAGCAATGAAAGCTACTAAAGATGGCGTTGCTGATTACCTTTCAAAAAACTAAGCTGAATTAAATATTTCGTATAAAAGCCCTCCTTAATGGAGGGTTTTTTATTTTTGTTCTGAATGGCTATTATTCTCTATAATTTATCCGTCCGTTTTTATCGCCTTGTTATTGGCTTGGTAGCCCCATTCAATGAAAAAGCAAAAAAGTTCGTAAGCGGTAGAGTAGGGATATTTGATCGCCTAGCAAAGGATTTTTCAGACATCAAAAAGCCTGTGATTTGGTTTCATTGTGCCTCACTAGGTGAATTTGAACAAGGTCGCCCAGTAATTGAGGCATTTCGTAATTCAAAACCTAATAATAAAATACTCATTACATTTTTCTCTCCATCAGGTTACGAGCTCAGGAAGAATTACACCGAAGCCGATTTTGTTTACTATTTACCAATCGATACAAAAAAGAACGCCAAACGCTTTTTAGATATCGTCAATCCAGCCTTGGTGATTTTCGTGAAATACGAATTTTGGTATCATTACCTCAAGCAAACCAACGAACGTAATATTCCGCTGTATTGCATTTCAGCCTTATTCAATGAAAAACAGCGTTTTTTCAAACCCAATGGAGGTTTTTTCAGAAAAACGCTCAACTTGTTCGATCACATTTTTGTTCAAAACGAAAAGTCTGAAAAGCTACTGCAGCAAATTAACATCAAACAAGTCTCTGTTGCTGGCGACACCCGTTTTGACAGGGTAGTAGACACCGTGAGCAACCCAAAGCATTTTCCGTTAGTAGCTCAATTCAGTAAAAACGCACTCACTATGGTAATTGGAAGTTGCTGGCCTGCCGATATGGCCTTCCTCTTCCCTATTATCAATCATTCCAAAAACATTAAGTTCATTATTGCTCCGCATGATGTGAGCGAAAACAGCATCAAGCAATTAGAAAAGGGCTTGAAGTTACCCCATTGCCGAATTACAGAAGCTACACCAGAAAACATTGATCAATCTCGAATCATAATTATCAACACCATAGGCATGCTTTCTTCGCTCTATCAATATGGACAATTTTCGTACATTGGCGGAGCCTTTGGAGACGGGCTACACAATATATTAGAAGCGGTAACTTTTGGGCTACCCGTAATTTTCGGAAACAACAACCTAGAAAAATTCCCTGAATCGTTGGCGCTAATTGAAAAAGGAGGCGCATTTTCATTCACGCAACAATCAGAAATTGAAGAGCATTTCGCAAAACTATCTACCGATACTAATTTCAGGAACAAAGCATCTGAGCAGTGTAAAGCTTATATTCAAGAAAATACTGGTGCCACGGCAAAAATTATGGACAGTTTAACCCAATGGAACAAATGAGAGGAAGAGTCATTCGATCTACGGGTTCTTGGTATGAAGTAAAAACCGAAAGCGAAGAAGTTTTCAAAGCTAGATTACGCGGTAAATTTAAGCAAGACAAGCTGAAGGTTAATAACCCAATTGCGGTAGGCGACTGGGTAACGCTTGAACAAGAAGGTGAAGAAGGTTCGGCCGTAATCAAAACCATTGAGCCACGTACTAATTACATAATTCGTAAATCCACCCGTAAGTCTAATTTCTCGCACATTATCGCGTCTAATTTAGACCAAGCACTTCTGGTGGCAACACTTGCCTTTCCACGCACTTCTTTAGGCTTTATAGATCGTTTTTTGGTCAGTGCCGAATCGTTTAGAATCCCATGTATTTTAGTTATTAACAAAAGCGATTTACTCGATGAGGAAGGTTTAGAAATTGCAGCACAATTAAAGGAACTCTACGAGAGTATTGGTTATAGAACTCTGCTTATTTCTGTGCTGGAAGAAAAAGGATTAGATGAAATTAAAGCAGCGTTAAAGGGCAAAACCTCTTTAATTTCTGGCCATTCTGGTGTAGGCAAATCTTCTTTACTAAATGCATTGGTACCCGAACTAGGTTTACGAATTGGTGAGGTTTCTACCTTTGCTAATAAAGGAACTCACACCACCACTTTTGCCGAAATGTTTGAAACCGAAGATAATGCCCGAATCATAGATACGCCTGGAATTAAAGAGTTAGGCTTGGTAGAAATGGAGCAAGATGAAATTAGCGACTACTTTCCTGAAATGAGGGCATTTTTAGGCCAATGCAAATTCAACAATTGCCTCCACGTAAACGAACCAGGCTGCGCAGTGCTAGAGGCCTTTGTGAATGGAGAAATTGCAGACTCACGCTACACGAGCTACCTAAGCATGCTGGAAGATTCGGACAATAGAAGGTAGCTGGTTTTATTTATTTACATTAAAACCAAACATAATTACAAGTTCCAGTATCTACATTATATTGGTAGAGATTAATAACCACTCAATGACTACAAACAAGCTTGTAGAAAGCGCAACCCTATGGCTTTCCAACCCCATTCCCTCTAGCCTTGAAGAAGGTATACAAAATGCTAATGAACTTCTTATTGACCTACAATCAGCGGTAGACAATAACCGAAGCTCAAAGCAAATCATTGGCCCTCTACTAGGTAAAGTAAAAGCCATGCAAAAGAGAATTGAAAACATGGAGCTCGTAAACTGGGTAGCCATTGGAAAAGGATATTTGACGATTGGACACCGGCCAAGCACGAAACTTACTGAAGATTTAAGACTTCAAAATTGTACACACATCTTGACCTTGCTTTCAGAAAACGAAGGCGCTAAAAAAATTAAAATCCTTACCGACAAATCAAATTTAAAATGGCTTTGGCTACCCATGGAAAGTGCAAAGCCATTGGCAGAAGAAAGAACCGAAGAACTCGGTGCTTTACTTTCGGGAATGAAAGATATTTTAGAGCAAGGCGGTAAGATATACCTTCACTGTTCTGCGGGAATTCATAGAACAGGGATGATCGCATATGCATTTCTTCGGTTTATAGGTTTAAGCGCAGAAGATGCCATGCAGAAGCTTAAAGAGTTGCGACTAGATACTTACGAAGGGGCTGGGGAAGAAAGAACGACTTGGGGCGAAGAGATTGTGATGAGGTTAAAAACTAAATAAAATAGGAAGTAAGAGAAATAGCTCTTCCCCCTATTTTATTTGTTCTTGCTAATTATAAACTGAGTCTATCTTTAACATATTCAATCTTGGTTTTACCGTGTTCAGCAGGCTTTCCGTCCTCGCCTAGGTTTACCATAATAATCTTATCAATACTCAAAATATCTTCTCTAGTAAGCTTATTTCGTACTTCACACCTTAATGTGATTGAAGTACGACCAAAGGCCACAGCCTCAATTCCAATTTCTATAATATCTCCCTGCCTAGGGGCATTTATAAAATTGATTTCAGAGATGAATTTGGTTACTATATGTCTGTTTTCAAGTTGAACAATAGTATAGAGTGCGGCCTCTTCATCTATCCATTCCAAAAGCCTACCTCCAAACAAAGTTGAATTAGGATTTAAATCTGTGGGGCGTACCCATTTTCTAGTGTGAAAGTTCATAATTCGTTTTCCGTGAGTTTTTAACCTTACCCGATTTATTTAATAGCATAAATTTCTGCCTTTCGGAACTATTAATCAAATTAATGGTATCTATATTAGTATAGACTAAAGCTATACAATGACCTTACAACAACTTGAATACATCGTTGCGCTTGATACGCATCGCCATTTTGTAACTGCCGCTTCGCATTGTTTTGTAACACAACCCACGCTCACCCTTCAAGTTCAAAAACTTGAAGATGAAATGAATACCCTGATTTTTGATCGTTCGAGGCACCCAATTGTACCTACTCCAACAGGAGAACTGATTATTAACAAAGCTCGACAAATTTTGAGAGAGGCGCATCAGCTAAAAGAGTTGGTGAACTTAGAAAAAGACACCATTACTGGTAGTTTTAGAATTGCGGTTATACCTACGGTAGCCCCCTATTTGATGCCTAGATTTTTAAAAAGTTTTTCTGAAAAACACCCTAACACACATTTACAAATTAGGGAAATGGAATCAGAAGAAATTATTCATGCCTTAAAAAATGATTTTGTCGACATTGGTATTTTAGCCACTCCGTTAGAAGAATCATCTATTCGAGAAATCCCATTATACAATGAGCCTTTTCTAATATACAGCTCAGAAAATCACTCGCTTTACGGGAAAAGCAATATTAAACCAGACAGCCTACCCTTGTACGGTCTTTGGCTCTTAAATCAAGGGCATTGTTTCCGAAATCAAGTACTGAATATTTGTGATAAAAAGAAACAATCTGACAACCCAGGCTTTTCATATGAAAGCGGTTCTATCGAAACACTGAAAAACATGGTGCGCTCAAACATGGGCTATACGCTTGTTCCGGAGTTATCGGTGATAGAAGAATTGGACGATCCAAGAGTAAAGCGCTTAGAAAGCCCTGAACCTATAAGAGAAATTAGTTTAGTAGTACATAAGAGCTTTACCAAAGAATCACTTATTGAAAAATTGCGTGAAGAAATCCTTTCAAACATCCCAGATCATTTTCAAAAAGGGAAGAAGTTCATTAAAGTGAAATGGAGATAATTTTTACCTAAAATTTTAAATAAGAGAATCACTTAGATATTCGTTTTGACAACCAGCTACTTTTGATTCATCATAAACAAAGAACAAAATGAATATTGATAGCACACTTCTGAGCCTTGCCTTATTCTACTCTGGAATTATAACTTTCATTGTATTGAAAGTTAGAAGCCATTGGAAAAAATATCACTATTAAGCAGACTTCCTTTTCACCTAAAGGAAAAATATACTACTAAATACAGCCCAATGCAATGTGTCAATCGCCATTGTAATTGGGCTGTATTTATTCTACCCAAAAATTAAGCTTTGCTATAAGCTCCATTTTTAAATCCTCTAGCTCAATACCTCTCATTCGTGCAGTACTACTAGCCTTTAACTTTTTTACTTCCAAAAGGTGCTTTCCTCTTCCCAGCTCAATAACATCTATCACCGCTAAGTACCCTTTTTCGCCATTTGAAGCATGGGTTTTGAAAGCGTAATCTAGGTTAGGATATAATATGCCATCAATGTATACCTCAAAAAGCTGAGTTTGACATGCCAAAGACTGTTCCAAACGCGCTTCATAATTCTTATCGCGCACTAAATCATCTACATTCAGAGTAGTGTCCATTTGAACTTTCATTCCAGCTTTGAAACCTTGCAAAACACCTTCATCTGGGCTAAGCTTATAACTATCTGGGCACAGCAATTCAAGCGTACTATTATCCTTTGGGTTGTAGCGTAAAAAAAGCTCAAGAAAACCATTCTCAACATATTTAGAAGGCAAACTAAGCTCACGAATAAATTGGTCATCTGCCCTTAAATCATCGTAAAAGCCCTCAACCATATATCCTTCAGAAATATTAGTCCGCTCTGGGTAGAACACATTTACATCCAGCGCATCGGCCCTGAGAGTGACCAGAAGCACCAACAATAGCACCGAGGAAACTCCTATGATCTGCTTTTTCTTATAGGTGGTAATAAGGTGATAATAAATTGACCGGTATAAAATAGATAAGGTGATTACCGAAAAGAAGCGATAAATGGGGTAATACAACACCGAAAACCATTTTGATTTCTTGAAAGCACTAAAAAACAAGGTGTCGAGAAAGAAGATTATAGCCAACACAAAATAGAAAATGACCGCAAAAATTGCTACCAAATTCATTATCCCTACCCATATTGTCAGTTCATTAGAAGTACTGAGCATTACAGTCACACTCAGCAAGCTTACCCCTATGGCTACAACAATTACTACGGAAACAATGGAAAAGACCAGCAGAAATGTATAGGCAAAAATTACACTAGAAATCTTATCTAGGTGAACGATCAGTTCGTCAAGAGAGCGAACCTTCTCTGGCATATATTTCCTGAACTTTCCTTTAAACGCAAGTTTATCATAGTCGATAAAACTTGACACCGAACTAAGACCTACAATACCAATCCAAAACCCTCTGAGCAAGAGGTGAATTAATAAGTTAATAAGGAAGAATTTCATCCCTATTGGGATGGTGTCTAAAATGAAGTTAATAGAAATACTGAGCAGCGGATTGATTCCATTCGCTCCTGGGTTCAGCTTATTCTCCTGAATATTTCGGTTGATTTCGGCATACTCACCAATACCAGTAACAAGCAAAAAAATGGAAAAACCAGTAATAAGAAGCTCCAGCTGCCAACTTTCTAACTGAAGATTGGCCACCCATCGCCTCAGTTTACTTTCATCTTTACCTTTGGGTCTATCAATGTTTGTCATGGTTGAATAAGGTTAATCAACCAAAATAAACAATTCTCACCTATAAATCTTAGCAACAAGATTTGAACTACGTTTTCATTATTGGTTTATGGCCAACAAAAAAAGGGACAGTCTTTCAACAGTCCCTTCAAATATGTAAAAAGAGTAAATTACTCTTCTGTTTTCTCTGCCTCTTCTTTTTTAGCTTTTGGCTTAGCCTCAGCTTTAGTTGAAGTTTCAAATGAAGCTTTTAGTGCTTCAGCGTCAATTTTAGCAATTACAGGGGTACTTGTCAATTGCTTGATTTTATTAACCCTATCAGCAGACCTCTGCTTATTTCTTCTCGCTTTTCTTTTTAATCTCGTTATCCCCATGATAGTACTTGTTCGAAATGAGGTGCAAAGATAAGAGTTTGAATAGAATTTATAAACCCCTAGCGAAATAAAATTCACATAAGTTTTCAATATTCTGTTTTAGACCCTCCAGATTAGCCTTGTGTTTAGTAGTTTTGTATGATTAAAACCAACAAGAATGGCTCAAAAACCTTCATTACCCAAAGGCGTACGCGATTTCGGACCGGAACAAATGTTTCGTAGAAATTATCTTCTCGATACTATTAAAGGCGTTTTTAAGAAATATGGCTTTATGCCACTAGAAACTCCCGCAATTGAAAACCTTTCTACACTAACTGGAAAATATGGTGATGAAGGCGACCAACTCTTGTTTAAGATTCTAAACTCTGGTGATTTTCTATCAAAAACAGATTTCAGTGATTTTGAAGCTGGCGCTAAAGAATTGAGCAAGAAGATTACCGAAAAAGGACTAAAATACGACCTCACCGTCCCCTTTGCAAGGTATGTGGTAATGAACCAAAACGACATCACCTTCCCTTTTAAACGTTATCAGGTGCAGCCCGTTTGGCGTGCCGATAGACCACAAAAAGGCAGATACAGAGAATTCTATCAGTGCGATGCAGACATCATCGGTACCAATTCCTTAGTTTGCGAAGCCGAGTTAATGGCCATGGTGAACGAAATTTTCTGTAAACTAGAGCTAAAGGATTATCAGGTTTCAATCAGTAGCCGAAAAATTCTTGAAGGTTTGGCCGATGTTATTGGCGCAACAGACAAGTTTTCTGCCTTCTGCGTTATTTTGGACAAACTGGATAAAATCGGTTTGGAGAAAATGCTAGAAGAAATGTCGCAGTTGGGCATTCCAAAACCTGGACTTGACCGATTGACCGCTATTCTGGAACTTGAAGAAGACAATACCGATAAAATTGAAACCCTCAGAAAAGTATTCATTGGCTCGGAAGTAGGAATTGAAGGCTTGAACGAAGTTGAAACTACATTAAAACACATGACCAGTTTGGGGGTTGCTCACGACAAAACTCACTTTGACCTTACCTTGGCTCGTGGCCTTTCTTACTATACAGGAATCATATATGAGGTAAAACCTACCTCCGTAAAAATGGGCACTATTACCGCTGGCGGCCGTTACGATAACCTTACTGGCGTATTTGGTTTAGATGGTGTTTCGGGCGTAGGTATTTCTTTTGGTGTAGATAGAATTTATGACGTTCTGGAGGAGCTTAACCTTTTTCCTTCAAATCAACTGGGCAACACCAAGGTGATGATTACCAATTTTGATGAGAATTGTTTGGAGCACGCTTTAGGTCTTTCTTCTCGTTTGCGGAACAACAATGTGAATTGTGAAGTATATCCCGAGCCAGCCAAAATGAAAAAACAATTGGGTTATGCCAACAAGAAAAACATACCTTTTGTAGTTATGGTTGGGCAAGAAGAAGTTGACACTAATATTTACACGGTAAAAAACATGGAGAGTGGTGAGCAACACAAACAAACTTTATTAGAGCTTATTGATTTTTTGGCTACACAATAAATAAGCGATAGGTAAAGCCATCGTTTTGAATAAGTTTAGCGATAATGTACCGTTAATCAAGAAGCATAATCAAATTAGCACCTGAATTGAAAATTGACGCAAAAGCACTTTCAAAGTTTATTACACCTTTTGGTGTTCTGATTTTATTGCTTTTTGTGCTTTCGAATCACGTAAGCGGGCAAACCCAAAGCCAACTCACTGCTAATTTTGAAGTTGATCACGTAATTGGGTGCGCCCCCTTTACACTTAACATCACTAATGTAAAGGCCTCAACTCAGTTCGATTACCTTAACACCACAGACCCTAATAATTGCAGTACGTTCCAACAAGACCCTGGCCAGTGCTTCACTAACTTTCAAGCGGAACAGCAATTTGAATACACCCAGCCAGGGGTATATTATGTAATAGGCATTAGTCAATCCTTACCAAACGGAGAGCAATCTGATTATATCAAAATCACCGTAATAGAAGCCATAGAACCTACCTACAATGTATTTGCCTGCGCTAACAATGAGGTTTTTCTAGATATAGATTTTACCCAAGACAGCTACGATAGTTATTCCATTGATTTTGGAGATGGAAGCCCTATACAAACAATTGACAAAGCAACTGATTCAAATGAACTGCCCTATACTTATGCCGCTGCGGGAAATTATAGCATTACCGTACAAGGACTAGCTTCGGGGAATGCCACAAGCTGTTCTGACTTTACAAAGTCAATTACCACACTCGACAGCTCCCCTACTCCAGTAATCAATAGCCTGAAAGTATTGGGTGCCACTACTCTTGAAATCAATTATGAAAGCTTGGACAGTAGGATTGTACACACATTAATGATTGAATCAGAAGACGGAAACCAAACAGACCTTGTTATTTTAGACCCAAGTACAAACCCAACAAACTACACTTACACCAACAGTAATTTCGATTTTGTTAATACGGTGTATTCGGTAAAAATTGAAAGCACTACCCAATGCGATAACACAGCAATACCATCTGAAACAGTGCATACTGTGGCGGCCCAATCTAATTCCGCCTATGTAAACTCAGATATTCAAATTGATTTTGACTTCAGCTCAAACTCCAATGGTCTTACTCAAATGCAGTTCTACGAAAACAGCAGCCCTCAAGAAACTTTCACCACAAATACAGGCTCAGTGCAACGCATGTTGAGTAATTGTACATTGGTAGAAAGCTATTATTTTGAAGCTACTTTCGGGGCCGCTACTTCTAAGAGTGCTCCAATTATCCCCGATTTAAGTGGCACTCTCAGTCCGCCTGCAATACAATCTATGGATGGAGAATTAGTGAATGCCACTTTCGAGCTAGAGTTTAATGAAGCACCAGTTGGTACATCAAATTATACGATTTACAAAAAGAACCCAGACGACACCTTTAGTGCTATTGGAACATCGTCTAGCCCAGAGTTTACCGATACCAATTTAAAATCAGGGCAATTAGAACTTTGCTATACTGTAGCTTATGAAGATGACTGCGGGAATACTTCAGAAATGAGCTCAGAGTTTTGCTTCCCGCTATCTGTAGGCACCATTCGACTACCAAACGCATTTACTCCAAACGGTGATGGAATCAATGATACCTTTACGGTTGGAGATGGCGTCTTCATCAACTTTCAGATGCAAATTTTTGATCGCTGGGGTAACTTAATTTTCAATTCTACCAACCCGAGTCTTGGTTGGGATGGGACTTATAATGGCACTCCTGCTAGTATAGGTGGCTATGCTTACCGTGTTTCGTTTCAAGATGCAGGAAATACCACCATCCAACAGACCGGAACTTTAGTATTAATTCGATAGTTTTGGGTAAAAAATAACAAGCTTATGTTCGATATGATGAAAATGATGGGCAAGGTGAAGGAGATGCAGTCCAAAATGAAGGAAGCCCAGGACAAGCTAGAATACATTCAAGAAACAGGCGAGGCTGGTGCCGGAATGGTAAAAGCTACCGTTAATGGGAAAAAGCAAGTCATTTCAATTGAAATTGATGAAGCTTTAATGAGCAAAGAAGATAAAGAAACAGTTCAAGACCTTACTGTAGCCGCCATTAACAATGCGCTTGATAAAGCAGACATTAGCGCAAAAGAGGAAATCAGAAAAAGCACAGAAGGTATTATGCCTAACATCCCTGGAATGGACCTAGGTAATATGTTCTAATGTCAAACCTATCCGTTGCCCTTCTTAATTATAACGGCAAAACTCATCTAGAAAACTTCTTGCCTTCTGTTGTGCAATTCAGCACAGGACATGACGTTATTGTGATTGATAATGGATCAACAGATGGCTCTGTGGAGTTTGTTACAAACAACTTCCCATCCGTTAGATTAATTACCTATTCAAAAAATTATGGCTTTTGTGGAGGCTACAATAAAGCACTAAAAGAGTTAGATCATGAATTTGTAGTACTGCTTAATACCGATGTTCAGGTGTCTGAAGGTTGGATTTCTCCAATTTTAAAACTGATGGAATCGGATAGTAGTTTGGCGGCAGTTCAGCCAAAAATTTTAGACCTAAAAAAGCAAACCCACTTTGAGTATGCTGGTGCCTCGGGTGGTTATCTTGACATTCTAGGATATCCATTTTGCCGAGGCAGAGTATTTCATACCATAGAAGAAGACCAAAATCAATATCAAGAAACCCAAGATGTGTTTTGGGCTTCGGGGGCTTCTCTTTTTGTTAGGCGTTCGGCTTATTTTGAAGCTGGTGGTCTAGACGAAGACTTCTTCGCTCATATGGAAGAGATTGATCTTTGCTGGCGCTTTTGGAATTTAGGTTATAAAGTAAAAGTATGTCCTGAAAGTGTAGTTTACCATTTAGGCGGTGGAACATTAGATAAATCCAGTCCAAGAAAGACCTATCTAAATTTCAGAAATGGGCTAACTATTCTTTTAAAGAATGAAATCACTTCTGACCTCTTCTGGAAATTTCCAATCCGATTGATTTTAGATTGGCTTGCCATTGCTCAATTCTCAATTCTGAGTGGACTTCCACACGGGTTCGCAATCATCAGAGCCCATTTCGATTTTATGAGGTCTATTCCTAGCCAAATCAAAAAACGAAAGTCTGCAAAAAGACTATCGCAAAACAATCCAAGATATAGGGGCTTAGTGATTTGGGATTACTTTTTAAGGCAGAAAAAAACCTATCAAAAAATAAATCCTTAATTGTACCAAACAGGATTTTGTCTTCTACGTAAATGCTTCCGAAAATTGATCACATAGGCTAGGCCTAAATAAATCAATAAAGGTGAACCAAAAGTAATAAATGAAGCATAGATGAAGAACAAGCGAATAGAAGAAGCCGACAGATTAAGCTTCTCACCTAATTTGGTACAAACACCGTAGGCTTGGCTTTCAAAAAAACGTTGAATTCTTTCCATTGGACAAATATTACATCAAATTTACAAAAGAATTTATTAAAGGTTAAAATCGGAATCCATTAAAATTTTATTAAACTTGCAGTCCTAAAATTAAGGCTATACTGTTCTAAATCAATCAAAATAATATGAAAACCCAAACAGCTAAACTATTTTTTCCATTCTTGATACTTGGTGTCCTATCAATGTCTGGTTGCGCACTAAGCAAAATGGCAAGAATGTCTAAAGACCAAGGACTTACAGTTGAGCCATCTCCATTGGAAGTTCACGGGAACGAAGTAAAATTCACAATGTCGGCAAACCTGCCTGTTAAAATGTTAAAACCTAAAAAGGTTTACACATTAAACACATATTACCAATACGGCACTCAAGAAAAACAATTGGCTCCAGTTGTTTTCAATGAGAAAGATTTCCCTAACGCTTCAACAGAGCAGCCTAAAGCATCTAAAGAATACTCTTTCGCATATGACCCTGCTATGTCTCGCGGAAACCTTTTAGTTCAAGGTGTTGCTTCAAACCCTAAAACTGGAAACTTTGTAGAATCTGAAAAACTTATCATTGCTGAAGGTTTAATTACTACTTCTACTTTGGTTCAGCCTTCTTACTTTACTTCATATGCTCCTCATGGCTACAATGATAAAGAAGAACTAATCCCTACTAACGTAGAGTTTTTCTTTGAGCAAGGAAGATCGGTTTTAAGGCCAGTAGAAAAAAACAGTGATAGAGGTTCAAGGTTTGCTGCTTTCATTGCAGAAAAGAATGCAACTAAAACAGTTACCATCACTGGTACTCACTCTCCAGAAGGTAAAGACAGAATTAACGCTGACTTAGCAAAAGAAAGAGCTGTAGCCATCGAAACATGGTACAGAGAGCAAATGGATAAATATGACTACCAAGGAATGGCAAGTCAAATCAGATTCATCACTAAACCAGTTGTTGACGATTGGAATGAATTGAAAGCCATGCTTTCTAGCTACAATGGCATTTCTTCTGCTCAAAAATCAGAATGGACTAACATTATCAATGGTTCAGGTTCTTTCGAACAAAAAGAAAAACAACTTCAGAAGTTGAGTACTTACAAGCAAGTATTTAAAGACATCTATCCTCAGTTGAGAACAGCTAAAACTGAAGTGTTAACTATTAAGCCTAAAAAATCAAGAGAAGAAATTATTTCTTTAGCAAAATCTATTGCACAAGGAAGAGGATCTGCTGATCAACTTTCTGCTGAAGAGTTGGCTTATGCTGCTTCATTCACTCCTTCTTTAGAAGAGAAAAAATCAATCTACGAAGCTGCTGCTAAAAAGAACGATACTTGGGCAATCCACAACAACCTTGGTGCAGTATCTATGGAAATGGCAATGGCTGCTTCTGGAAGAGAAAAAACTAACATGTTGAGAGATGCGATCAACCATTTCGAAATTTCAAACCAAAAGAATGCTAACGTTCATGCGCAAGCAAACTTAGGAATGGCGCAAGCAATGCAAAATAACAACCAAGCGGCTCTTGATGCTTTAAACAAAGCATTAACAATGAACCCTGGTAACGATGTGAGACAAGGTGTAAACGGTGCTAAAGGCGCTATTGAAATCAAAATGGCTAGCTACGATGCAGCATTAAGCTCATTGGGCAATGCTACAAACCGTTCGGTTGACCAATACAACAAAGGTATGGCTCAGTTCTTGAAAGGCGATTTCAGAAGCGCTCAGTCTACTTTTGAAACTGTAATCTCTAACGATAGAGCATTTGTTTGGGCTCATTACTTAGCGGCAGTTGCTGCTGCTCGTCAAGGAAACGAGAACAAAGTAATTGAGAACTTAAGAAATGCTGTAAACGCTGACGCTTCATTGAAAGCAAAAGCTTTATCTGATTTAGAGTTCAGAGAGTTTAGTGGTAATCAAGCATTTATCGACATCTTGAAGTAATCGAGTATAAAAATTCAAAAAAGGGCTCTGGATGTAAATTCAGAGCCTTTTTTTATACCCATTACTCTTGTCAATCTTTCTTTGTGAATTGAGTACTGAATGTTTATTTTTACGGCCTTTAAAACCCTAGATTAATGAGAGAAATACAGTTTCGTGAAGCCCTGAGAGAAGCCATGTCTGAGGAAATGAGAAAGGATGATAAAATCTTTCTTATGGGAGAAGAAGTGGCCGAGTATAATGGTGCTTACAAAGTGAGCCAAGGCATGTTAGACGAGTTTGGCCCGGAAAGAGTAATCGACACCCCCATTGCGGAACTAGGGTTCGCAGGAATTGGTGTTGGTGCCGCTATGAATGGTCTTAAGCCAATTATCGAATTCATGACCTTCAACTTCTCACTGGTAGCTATTGATCAAGTAATCAACTCTGCTGCTAAAATGATGTCAATGTCTGGCGGACAATACTCAGTTCCTATCGTGTTTAGAGGACCTACAGGTAACGCAGGCATGTTGAGCTCTCAGCACTCTCAAAACTTTGAGAACTGGTATGCAAACACCCCAGGATTAAAAGTGGTAGTACCTTCTACTCCATACGATGCCAAAGGTTTATTGAAAGCCGCCATCCGCGATAGTGACCCAGTGATTTTTATGGAGTCTGAATTAATGTATGGCGACAAAGGCGAAGTACCTGAAGAAGAATACGTATTAGAAATTGGTAAAGCGCACATTGAGCGCGAAGGATCTGATGTTACTTTGGTTTCTTTCGGTAAAATGATGAAAATAGCCCACGAGGCAGCTGATGAATTGGCCAAAGACGGAATTAGCGCAGAGGTAATTAACCTTCGTTCTGTAAGACCTTTGGACTACCCTACCATTATTAAATCGGTAAAGAAAACAAACCGTTTGGTGATTGTAGAAGAAGCATGGCCATTGTCTTCATTGGCAACAGACATCGCTTTCAACGTACAAAAAGATGCATTTGATTATTTAGATGCGCCAATCAAAAGAGTAAACAGCATGGACTTACCATTGCCTTATGCTCCAACTTTGATTGATGTAATTTTGCCAAATGTAAAAAGAACGCTAGATGCTGTACATTCAGTAATGTATAAGTAGTCTTTTTTTAAAATGATATTTAGGAATCCGAGCCTTATAGGTTCGGATTTTTTATTTTTAGCCATGTCTACCGTAATCGCTATTGGAGGAGTTTCAAGGTCAGGTAAATCTACGCTGGCAGATTGGCTTGGAACTCAGCTAAAGAACGCCACAGTGCTCCATCAGGACGATTACGCGCTATCAAAAGATCAGCTACCAAAAATTAAAGACCTGCCCGACTGGGAAGTCCCAGAGTCTATTGATTGGGATGCTTGGCACAAAGCCATCACTCAAGCAAAAAAGCATTATGATTATGTCATCATTGAGGGCATTCTGGTGTTCGCTAATACCAATATCAATGCCTTAATCAACCAATCCATTTTTCTAAATATTGATAAAGAAAACTTCTTAAAAAGAAGGCTAAAGGAAAAACGCTGGGGAAAAGAACCAGAATGGTTTATTGAATATGTATGGGAAGCTCATTTAAAATATGGCCTTCCGCCCAGTGATTTAAAGGCTATTCAAATCAAGGACATCACAACTAACCAATACTTTGAGGTTTTGACGGCAGTAATAAAAGAGCATTGATTTTGCTTTTTTTTGATTACCCTTTCATTTTTTCGGGAGACTGTCGGGAATCGAAAAAATCCGTGATATAGACCGTTTCTTTTTCAATCTTGTAAATGATCTTAAAATGACCCTCTATAATTCTTCTGTGTCCTTCTTTCAAGTCTTTTAGATATTCTTCTTGTTGACCTTTTAATGGATTTATCGCTAAACTATCGGCTCTGTCAAACAGACTGTTTTTTAAACGGGAAGCTTATTCAGGTGAGAGCTTTTGTTTTTCAACAAGGAACTCAAGCGCTTCCTCAAGGCTATTAATAGACTGATCTGTATAAATTACTCTCATATGCCCAGACGGCCCTTAATTTTAGCTTCTGCTTCTTGTCGGCTATGTACCCTTCCTGCCTTAATATCTTCGTTGGCTTTTAAAGCTCTGGAGATAAGTTTTTCCTTTAGGACAGGGTCAGTGCTTTTTCGCTCTTTTTTAAGAACAGATTCCAATTTATCGATAATCGACTCTCTATTTATCGCGAGTACCTCTTCAATAAAATGTAGTTTTCTCGTCTGTAAATCCATACTCAAAGTTAACGTTTTATACAATTTTTGTTGCTGTTACTCAGCGATTATAGAAATCGACTCTTAAAACTTCAGTATGAACCGGCCTTTCTGTTACTCTAAATGATGTACTCAAAGAACATCACAAAACAGATTTCACCAAAGATATACTTGCTGTGCAGGCAAGCATCAAATATCATAGGGGCTAAATTAAACACCTTAGGGTTAAACGTTTTTAAACACCTTGATCAATACGGCTAATACCAAAAGTCCAACAATAATCACAGAATCTAGAGCCAAAATGTATTTCCTTAAGTAATTATCAAGAATGAAAATGTAATCTAGAATAAATACAGCAATGATAGTTAAGTAGTATGGCGACCTTTTCTTTATAATCACCAATGCATCTCTTTTTCCAAATCGCTCAAATGTTCTATAAACGACCACTAGCATTATGACTGGAAGTGAAATAGCCATCATAACTGCGCTCCAGTACAACATTTCACGAAACCCATAAATTACACCTAAGAGCAAAAGCCCAATAATAGATGTGATCAAAAAAGTAGCATCCTCTTTAATTGATTTCACCAATTTCATCTTGTCAATCTTTACTAATTAACTTACCTAATATCCCTTGTAGGAGTTTGATCTACTATGCTCTGATTCGTACCCACCGCCTCCAACAGAATACTTCCCCCTACTTTATTATTGGTTAACACCATCTCTTGAATTTTTCCCTTAATCATTCCAACGATTATTTAGACTTCCTAATTAGCCTCTCAGTATAGAATGTCAAGGCTATCGAACCTAGCAGTAAAATGATCCTTGCTATACCAAATATGTAATCATCGATGGGGAAAAAGATCCCTTGTACTACAACTGCAATTATAATAACATATGATACTCTATTTACTGTTTTCATCATCTAGGCCTCCAACCCTTTTTGAACTATCAACTCTTCCATGGGGAGATTCCCTTCTTCAAGCATCCCCATCCTAAGCTTTCTTTTCTAAAAGTAACGGATTCCTATAAATAGTAACATGTACATCCCAAATTTTGCTTACTCATTAATTTCTCCTACATTAACGTAAAAATTAGTTCTGTATTGAAGAAGATAGTTCAGCCGTTTTTACTGATTACCACTCTCTTATTTGCTATAGGTTGTAGTGCTCCTAAAAAGGAAGTTCCTCAGAAAAAAGTTGAGGAAGTAGAACCAGCCCCAAGGGTACCAATTGCCTCAGTAAACAGTTCGGTACCAAAATACAAAGTATCATTTTCCTCGTTGGAATTGGGCATGCCTATTTCGGAACTCGATCAAAGGGTTTTTAAACATTATGGCGAGTTTTACACCAAAGACTTTTCGGTGTATAGTTTAGACCAAATGGACTATTTGGCCGAATCTCATTATATCAACAATATTGATTTGTTCTTTATCGACAGCCTATTGGTACAAATTCAAGCTTATTTAACTGTAGACAAATCCAATGAGTTAATCAATCAATTTGGCAGGGCTAAATTAGTGATCAACGACTACCATAATAAAACCCTTCTGGAAACAGAAAAGGCGATTACAAAAACCAGTAATGGATATTCTATTAACAAAAACCTAGACCACTACAAATTGAAATGGGTCAGAATAGGTGCCGATATTGAATATGAAGTAAATAAAAAACTTAATACGGATTCTACTAGCGCTAACTTAGCTCGCTTCTCTTCGATGGGAAACCCCAACGGATCAAAATATAAGCTCACCTTTCAGACTAGTGATTTTCAATACCAAATGGCATTAATTGAATGGGAATCCACTCGATAATTAGAATACTAATCAGTTAGTTACGAAGGACTATCGTCTCATTCCTCCAAGGTTGGCTAAGGCTCTTTTTCCTCCCCCCATCTTGTTCATGGTTTTCATCATTTTGCGCATGTCCGCAAACTGCTTCATTAGGTTGTTTACTTCCTGAATAGTTCTTCCGCTACCACTTGCAATTCTCTTTTTTCTACTGCCATCAATCAAATCTGGATTGGCCCTTTCAGCCTTTGTCATCGATTTGATAATGGCCTCAATTGGCTTGAATGAATCGTCATCAATATCTAGTCCTTTTATGGCTTTCCCCATGCCAGGGATCATCCCCAAAAGGTCTTTAATATTACCCATTTTCTTGATTTGCTCGAGCTGAGAAAGAAAGTCTTCAAAGTCGAATTTATTCTGACGAATCTTCTTATTCAGCTTGCGTGTTTCTTCCTCGTCAAAGTTTTCTTGTGCCTTTTCTACCAAGGACACCACATCACCCATACCAAGAATTCTGCTAGCCATCCTATCAGGATAGAAAAGATCGATGGCATCCATCTTCTCGCCAGTAGACATGAACTTGATTGGTTTGTCCACCACCGTTCTGATAGAAAGGGCAGCTCCACCACGGGTATCACCATCTAATTTGGTCAGAACAACACCATCAAAATCGAGACGTTCGTTAAAGGTTTTGGCTGTATTTACCGCATCCTGTCCTGTCATCGAATCGACAACAAACAAGGTTTCGGTAGGATTAAGGGCTCTTTTAAGCTCCTCAATTTCATTCATCATTTGTTCGTCTACCGCCAAACGACCGGCAGTATCCACAATTACAATTTTCTTACCCGTTGCCTTAGCGTGTTTGATCGCGTTGTTGGCAATTTGAAGGGCATTCTTATTCTCTGGCTCGGCATATACCTCTACTCCTACTTGCTCTCCTAACACTTTCAATTGGTCAATCGCAGCGGGTCTATAAATATCACAAGCGGTTAGCAATACCTGACGACCTTGCTTTTTAAGCATATTGGCCAGTTTACCAGAGAAAGTGGTTTTACCCGAACCTTGAAGTCCAGAAATCAAGATGACAGCTGGGTCGCCCTTCACATTGAAGTCGGCCTTTTCGCCCCCCATCATTTTGGTAAGCTCTTCGCTTACAATCTTCACTAAAAGTTGGCCTGGTTTAACAGAAATCAATACGTCACGCCCAAGTGCTTCTTCCTTAATTCTATCCGTTACATCTTTGGCTACTTTAAAGTTAACATCGGCAGAGATTAAAGCCCTTCTGATTTCCTTTACCGTAGAGGCAACGTTAATTTCAGTTATTGTCCCTTGTCCTTTCAGCGTTTTAAACGCCTGATCCAGCTTACCACTTAAATTATCAAACATATTCTCAATTGTAATTGACTGCAAAAATATAAAAATAATCGTCAGCGCGAAGGATGAATTCGCATTGAAAAACCCAAAAAAAACAATTCACCTTTTTAAATACATTTGATATGAAGATATTGGTGCCTTCATAACATTCCCAAACATGATCAAAGTCGATTTTAAGAAGGACGTATTGCCTCATATTGTAGCGATTGCCATTTTTTTAGTGCTTACGCTTATCCTTTTCAAACCCGTTTTTTTTGAAAACAAGAGTTTAACCCAAGGCGATATTTTGCAATGGGAAGGTGGCGCGAAGGAGATTTTGGATTACAGGGCTGAAACTGGCGAAGAAGGCCTTTGGACCAACTCCATGTTTAGTGGAATGCCAGCCTATATGGTGAGCGTGAAATGGGGGAATGAATTGATCAAAACCATGCATGCGGTAATCAGTTTTGGACTACCTCACCCCGTTAGAATCATCTTTGTTTCGATGATTTCTTTCTACATCATGCTCCTTTGCTTTAAAGTGAGGCCTTATTTAGCCATTATTGGCGCAGTCACCTTTGCGCTTTCTTCTTACAATATCATAGGCATAACGGCCGGGCACAATGCTCGAATTTCGGCAGTTTCACTGATGCCATTGGTTATGGGCGGAATTCACCTCTGCTTCACCAGAAATAAATGGCTAGGTTTCAGCCTTACTGCTTTGGCTTTGGCCATGCAAATGCGGGTAAACCACCTTCAAATCACTTATTACTTGGCTTTTATTGTTGCTATTTACGGATTACTTCAGCTGATTCATGCGGCAAAGCAAGGCGAATTAAAGCCTTTTACCCAACGTTTGGGCCTACTGGTTTTAGCGGCAGTTTTAGCCGTAGGCACTTTCTTTGGTGAATTTTATGCGACTTACGAGTACGGAAAATATTCAAACCGAGGTCAGTCTGAATTAACTCAACAAACCGACCAAGACTTAAACGAAGACGGCTTATCTAAAACCTACGCTTTTCAATACAGCAATGGCCTTGCCGACCCCTTCACTTTATTTATCCCAAATGCTTTAGGAGGAAATGATGTATTAGGAACCGACTCAAACAGCGCAGATGTTTTGCGAAAAGCGGGTGCTACTGAAGCCCAAGTAAGACAAACCCTTCCGCAACTTAGAACCTATTGGGGCAAAGAATCGCCAACTACTTACTATGCAGGTGCAATCATGGTATTCCTTTGTGTAGTGGGGATGTTCTTTGTAGAAAGAAGGTATGTGACTTGGCTTGTGGCCGTTTCCATTTTAGGGATTTTAATGAGCTACGGCCGAAACCTACCTAGCCTGAATTACTTTCTCTTCGATTACTTCCCAGGCTATAACAAATTCAGATCGGTGAGTTTCACTATTATGATGCCCATTTTCGGTATTGTTTTCTTAGGAATGTTGGGCCTAGAAAAGGTAATAGACCAAAAACTGAATAAAGCGCAGCAAAAGAAATTATGGATTGCATTGGGCACTACAGGAGGCTTGGCTTTACTATTAGCAATCATTCCAAGTGTATTAGGTTTCAGTTCGGTCTTTGACGGACAGTTACCTGTAGAATACGCAAATGCTCTAAAAGAAGACCGTAAGGATTTATTCCGAAGTGATGCATTCCGAGCCTTTATTTTCATTGCTCTTTTTGCAGGCACTTACTTTTTGTACTCCATCAAAAAACTAGGAAAACCTACGGCTTTCGGACTAATGATTTTGCTTGGGATTTTAGATGTAAGTCTCGTTGCTGGACGTTTTATTGGAGAGGCTAACTTTGCTAAATCGCCAAGAGCGCAGTTTTTTACCGAAACCAATGCAGACAGATATATTAAACAAAACGAAAGTTTAGGAGACCGTGTACTAAACCTCACTTCATCATTTTACAACGCTCAGTCGTCTTACCATCACCATACCATCAATGGGTATCATGGTGCGCGCTTGAGAAGATATCAAGAATTAATCGACAATAACATCTTTCCTGAAATGCAGGAATTGACCGAAAGAATTAAGAATGGCGACAGCAACCTTCGTGGTTTCGAGGTTTTGAATATGTTGAATACCCGTTACTTAATTATAGATCCCAACTCAAATCAAGGTGTTCTGACGAATAATTCAGCGAATGGAGCCGCTTGGTTTGTTGACAATCTATTTAAAGTTAATTCTCCAGATGAAGCTTTTAATAAGATTGGAGATATTGAGACCAAGACACAAGCGATTGTCAATGCTAGCGAATTCGATTTAAAAATTGATGATCCAAGCAGCGAAGGGCAGATTAACTTAATAGACTACCACCCTGGTTATTGGAAATACAACAGCCAGAATTCAGGAGATGGCTTTGCTGTATTCTCTGAAATTTATTACCCAAAAGGGTTTAAAGTAACCATTGATGGTCAGCCAGTAGAAATGCTTCGCGCCAACTATGTGCTTCGTGCATTGGAAATCCCTGCTGGAAATCATGAAATCGTTTTCGAGTTCAAACCTACCATCTACAGTACGGGGAAAATCGTAATGAGGATTTTCTCTATTTTGGTGGTGTTGCTGTTTTTGGGAACAGTTTACTGGAGTTTAAAACCTAAAAAAACTACGCCAGTAACTTAATTAAATAATGTACAATTCTTTCTGAAGCTTTCCCGTCCCAGAACGGAGGAATCTGGCTTTCTTTCCATCTTCCCGTTTGGATTTGAAGGAGAGCCTCCGCCAATGCATTCATATCATTTCCAATGAGTTGGTTACTGCCAATCTCAATGGTTTCTGGTCTTTCCGTATTTGGTCTTAGGGTAAGACAAGGTACTTTTAAATAAGTGGTTTCTTCTTGTATCCCTCCGGAATCTGTAATTACGGCACTGGCTCCCTTCATTAAGAATAGAAACTCTAAATAAGGCAAAGGAGGTACAAAGTGAATATTCTTAAACACTCCTTTATCACTTATTTGAGCTTCTGTACGAGGATGAATTGGGAAGATTACTTTTCTGCCATTAGCGAGCCTGTCTACTGTTTGCAGTAAATTTAATAACTGACTTTGTTGATCTACATTTGATGGGCGATGTAAAGTAAGAAGATAGTAATCATCTAAATTCAAACCTGCGATGCTATCTGGTTTTTTGATTTTATCTAAGGAGTACACTAAACTATCGATCATTGTATTTCCTACCAAAACGATACGGTCATCGCTTACCCCTTCTCGCTTCAAATGTTGATTTGCAATTTCACTGGTGGTAAAAAAGTAATCTGAAATTGAATCCGTCACCAGCCTATTGATTTCCTCTGGCATGGTCATATCGCCTGACCTAAGTCCGCCTTCAACATGTACCACCTTGATATTCATTTTCTTAGCCACAATCGCACAAGCCATAGTAGAATTGACATCTCCTACAACCAAAACGCAGTCCGTAGCGTGCTCCATTAAATACGCTTCAAAGGCCACCATAATTCGGGCTGTCTGTTCAGCATGAGAATGTGAGCCTACATTTAAGTTAACATCTGGAGCCGGAATATTGAGGTCATCAAAAAACGAATCACTCATCTGCTTATCATAATGCTGTCCTGTGTGCACAAGCGCATATTCTATTCGAGGCTTAGTTGACTCGTTATGTGCTTGAATAGCATGAATAATAGGTGAAATTTTAACGAAATTAGGCCTAGCACCAGCGATAAGAGTAATATGCATGTCGGAAATTTATGTAAAAAAACGACCTCATCCCTCATAATCAAAAATTCAATCCTAAATTTGAAGCTATGGGCAAGAAAATCTGCATGCTTCTACACGAATTTTACCCGAATGACATTCGAGTAACCAAAGAAGCAAGTGCACTTATCAAGGCTGGCTTTGAAATACACCTCATATGCTTACAACGGAAAAATGAACAAGATTTCGAAGTCGTTAATGGTATAAAAGTGCACAGGATACCTGTTGCTCAAACTTTTTTCTGGCGAGGCATTTGGGACATCCTTTTGGTTGCTTTCGGCTTCTTCCAACCTAAATTTCATAAAAAACTATTTTGGCTCAACCAAAAAGAGAGCTTCGATGCATTGCATGTTCACGACTTGCCCTTAGCGAAAACAGCTTTACAGCTTAAGCAAAAAAATCCATCGTTAAAGGTGATTCTCGATTTTCATGAAAACTACCCAGAAGCTTTAAAGGTGTGGTTTATGTGGAAAAAGAACCCCCTTATTCGTTTTAAGAACAACTTATTCTTTGACTTCAATAAGTGGTTGAAGTATGAAAAAGAAATGGCTCAATCGGCCGACAAAGTGATTGTAGTGGTTGAAGAAATGGCAGAAAGGATTCATCAGCTTCACAACATTCCATATTCCAAAATCATTACCATCACCAATTCCGAAGGAAAAGACTTCTTAAATCAAGAGTCGTTTGAGGATATTTATGAAAAAAAGGAAGGCGACTTTATACTTGCTTACACTGGAGGTGTAGGGCCTCACAGAGGCGTGGATGTAGCCATTGAAGGCTTGGCATTTCTAAAGCATCACCCTCAAATCAGGTTAGAACTTACGGGTACACTTTCAGCAGCCACCCATAATTGGTTAGAAGAGTTGATTAAGAAGCATGGCATTCAGAATCAAGTAAAAATCAATGGCTATCAGCCCTTTACTAAGTTCTTTTCATACATGGCTTTTGCAGACGTAAACTTGATTCCGCACAACAGAAATGGGCACACCGACAACACTATTCCCCACAAGCTTTATCAGGGCATGATGGTCGGGAAGCCAGTGCTGGTCAGCGATGCGCCACCACTGAAGCGAGTGGTAGAAAAACTCAATAGCGGGTTAGTTTTTGAAGGCGGAAACTCAAAAGATTTCGCAGATAAAGTTGAAGCACTATATTTGAATAAGGTACTTTATCTCCAGCTTGGCAAAAATGGTTATGAAGCCACAGTAAATCAGAACGAAAATTGGGAAGCTACAGGCGAAATACTCATTAACGAATACCAGCAATTACTTGAATCCAATGACTGATAAAAACAAACACATTACCAAGTACAGAAGATTCGAGCAAACCCTTGAATTCATGAAAGCATCTCTTCCGAAAGGAAGTAAAATTTTGGATTTGGGAACTCCAAATGATATGTCGGCATATTTGACAGACTATGGTTACCAAGTAGATAATGCTTATGGCGTGGACTTCGACCTAAACCCCGAAATTATTGCAAAAGAGGGGTATGATGCCGTTACCATGTTTGAAGTATTAGAGCATTTAATCAACCCAATGGGAATTCTTTCTCAAGTAAAAGCACCTAAACTTTTTGCGTCAGTTCCTCTGAGCCTATGGTTTGCAAAAGCCTACCGCAATAAATTAGACGAATGGGATCAACATTTTCATGAATTTGAAGATTGGCAATTCGACTGGCTTGTGGAGAAATCGGGGTGGAAAATTCTTAATAGGGAAAAATGGGTTAGCCCTGTTCAAAAACTCGGTTTCAGACCAATTTTAAGAAAATTCACGCCACGCTATTATATCATCGAGGCGGAAAGATAACCTGTGGGCATCGTAATTAAACAAAGCATTCGTTCTTCAGTCATCGCCTACCTTGGGGTGCTGATTGGTTACATCAATGTACTTTGGCTTTTCCCTTATTTTCTAGAAGCAGATCAAATTGGCCTGTTCAGGTTAATTCAAAGCAGTGCGTTTTTAATGGCAACTTTTGGGCAGTTTGGTTTGAGCTCTGCTTTGGTCAAATTCTTTCCAAAACTGAAAGATCAAAAAGGCTTTCTCAGCTTTATTATTTTAGGAGGAGTTTTTGGCTTCGTTTTATTTGCCACATTTACCTTTCTGTTCAAAACCGAAATAACTGCTTACTTCGCCAAAGAATCAGGGTTGTTTATCGAGTATTTTGGAATTACTCTACTGATTAGCCTTCTACTTATTCAATTTCAATTGTTAGAGGCTTATTGCAGAAGTTTACTAAAAATTGTTATTCCTACACTAATTCGAGACATACAACTCAGGCTTTCCGTCACGGTTCTTGTTGCGCTTTATGCCTTAAACATCATCACTTTTAATGGACTTATTCAGTGGCTATCTGCCGCCTACCTGCTGATGGTGATCACCGTTATTTTTTATCTACGCCAGCTTAAGGCTTTTCAGCTCAGCTTCAACTTTAAATTCATCAACACAGCGCTACTGAAGCAAATCATAACCTATGCGGTTTATATGATGATTGGCGCAGGCGGTACGCAAATCGTGCTACAAATTGATAGTATTATGGTGAGCGGAGCTTTGGGCTTAGATGCCACAGGGATTTACACAGTTGCCTTTTTTATTGGGGTGGTGATTGAAATGCCTAAACGTTCCATTACTCAAATTTCTGCTCCACTTATTTCTCAAGCCTTCGAGAAGAATGATATGCCTGCTGTAGAGAAACTCTATAAGCAAACCTCTATTAACCAAATGATTATAGGAAGCTTGCTGCTTATTGGTATTTGGGCAAATTTAGAAAGCCTCTATTCATTTATCCCCAATGGTGAAGTGTACATTCAAGGCATTAACGTGGTGTTATTTATAGGCTTAGGAAAGCTAAGCGATATGATTTTCGGCACCAATGGAGAAATCATCGTAATGTCCAAACACTACAAATTCAATGTAGTTGCAGTGGGTATTTTAGCCATCCTTACCATTGTGCTTAATTTATTATTGATTCCAAAATATGGAATTGAAGGAGCTGCCATAGCTTCGTTTTTAGCCATGCTTACTTTTAACCTAAGTAAGTTTTTATTCGTTTGGGTGAAATTTAAAATTCAACCGTTTTCAATGGGAAGCATCAAATTACTAGCGATTATTGGTTTGGTACTTTGGGTAAATCAATGGATTCCTACACTGGAGCAAACGCTTTTGGATATCCTTATCCGCTCCACCGTTATTAGTGTTCTACTTGTTGGGCTCACCATTGGGCTCAAGGTATCACAAGAGGTGAATAGTCTTGTATTTGGTTTTTTAAATCGTTTAAAGAAGAATTAGCGAGTACCCAAGGTATATAGTAATTCACTTAACTTTTGTGTTAGGCTTCGTCTTCCAAACTCACATATTCCTTCAGCATTAGAAACCAAATTTCCATTCTTCCAATCTTGATAGGTTTCTCTTAAAAAGGATTTTAACTGATCTGCATCTGTCTGCTCAAACACGCTTCCCGATTTTGTCCTGTCAAGAATTTCCGCCAAATCGCTTTCCTTATTCCCAACACAAAGTATTCTTCGATCGGCACCTAAATACTCAAAGAACTTCCCAGGCAAATGGCCTTTTGCATTTTCGGAATTATTCTGAAGCAATAGCAGTACAGAAGATTGTCTGTACTTCTCTAACACCTCTGTATGAGGTAAATAATTATACTTCTGAATAAGTGGAGCGAGATGAGTATGATCTTGAAATGTAGCCAGCACATCATCGCTGAGAATTCCCACAAACTCAATTTCTAAATCGTTATCAAATTCGTTTGCGGCAACCATTTCATTCAGGGCCTTCCAAAACCATTCTGGATTTCTGAAAACATTGAGCATGCCTACATGACTAATTCTAAATTTATCTGAGTTTGTAACTGAAACGGAAGTCTTAAAATCTTCATCATCAAAACCGTTGGTAATCACTTTTGCTCTTCTGGCTCCTAAGTCTTCAAAATCGTTCTTCCAACTTTCGCTCACAGTCAGCACACAGTCGGCCGCGCGTATTACCTGCTGCTCTAAGCTCTTGTGTTTCCGCCAAACCAATGCAGTCATATTGAATTTCTGAAGAATATCCCATTTCGACCAAGGATCACGGAAATCGGCTACCCAAGTGATGGCTGGATTTTTCATCTTGAGTTTTAGCCCAATCAAATGCATAGAATGAGGTGGCCCGGTGGTAACTATGGTCTGTATGTTGTTACTCTCTAAAATAGAAGCGATGTAATCAACCGAAGGTTTTACCCAAAACACCTTAGGGTCAGGAATAAAAATATTACCTCGAAGCCAAATGGCTAAGCGTGACATAAAGCCCTTCTTCCCTCCTTCTAGTACCTGACCTTGTTTTAATTCTTTTCTTCCAGAAAGCTTTTTGAATATTGAATAAGGTTCCCAAATGGGGAATTTTAAGACCTCGGTTTGTGAAGAAACATCTTTGGCCAAAGATTTATCTTTCAAATCGAAATCAGGATTTTCAGGCGTAAAAATCACTGGTTCCCAACCGTATTCAGGCAAGTATTTAGAAAACTTAAGCCAACGTTGCACTCCACCACCAGCGCTTGGCGGCCAGTAATAGGTAACAATCAAAACTTTTTTATTGACAGAATCAGTCATTGGTCAAATATGATAAGAAAACCGATAATGACATAAAACAATGGGGTATTAAGCCGCTATTAAGGGTTAACTTTGCTTTTGTTCTCAAAAAAAATTTACTTCGAACAAATTAGGTCAAATACAAAACAAACAACAATGGGTTACATGCCAATTATAGTCGCATTATTAGGGTTCACCCTTCTATTTTCGATTTACATATACAATCAAATAAAACCTAGAAAAGCTAACATTACCAAAACCATTGACAGAATGGAGGAGGTAAGCCGTGAAAGAAAACAGTTAATATTAGGTTACCACAACAGCAACGAGGTTTCACCATTGGCGGAAGTGGCCATGCAGTTGAAAAAGACATCAACTGATAGGTTTCAAAGCTTTAATAAAGAAGAGGCGTTGATTGATGAAATTAATTTGGCTGCCCCTCAAATATCGGACAAACCATTATCTACCCAAATTCAGCGATTGAATGAAGAGCAGAAGCAACTGTTACGTAAACTGAGAACCACTTCAGGAGAATACAATAGATTTATCGCTTCCCCGGCAAATAAAATGGTGGCCTCACTTTTCGGATTCAAGACTTTTTGATTCAATTTCAGACAATACATATTTTAACACGCCTTCGTTGTCAGTAGCTTCAAACCATTTGACTTGCTCATTTTTCTTAAACCAAGTCATTTGGCGTTTGGCATATCTTCTTGAATTCCTTTTGAGCAATCGGATGGCCTCTTCTTTATCGTATTCTCCGGCCAAATAGCCGAAAATTTCTTTATACCCCACTGTTTGAAGTGCATTAAGATTACGTTCTGTATAGAATTTTTCGGCCTCTTCAAACAGACCGTTTTCGATCATTTGATCCATTCTTAAATCAATTCGCTCATACAGCTTTTCTCGCTCCATTTCTAGCCCTACCATAATTACATGAAACGGTCGGTCTACTTTCTTACCTGTTCTAAAGCTACTAAAGGGCTTTCCCGTTGAGCGAACAACCTCTAAAGCTCGAATTACACGTTGTGGGTTTTTAAGGTCGGCATGTTTACAATACTCTGGGTCGGATTCCATTAATTCATTCACAAGCGATTGAAGCCCATTCGTATTGAGTTCGTGAGTTAGTTCATCTCTTAATTCAGAAGGTACTTGTGGTAAATCATCCAATCCATAACAAACTGCATCAACAAACAACCCTGAACCGCCCACCATAACAGCAGTTTTAATTGTGGAAAAAATATCGTCTAAAATTTTCAAAGCATCGTTTTCAAATTTTCTAACATCATAATGATCATGAATTGACAACGAGTTGATCAAATGGTGCTTTACAGTAGAAAGCTCTTCAGCGCTAGGCTTTGCGGTACCAATTTCTAATTCTCTATAAAACTGTCGTGAGTCAGCCGAAACAATTTCACTTTCAAGGTTTTTAGCCAAGATTATTGATTGCGCTGTTTTCCCTACAGCCGTGGGACCAACCACACAAATTAAAAAGTTAAACTTAATCACACCTCCTATTTGAATCGTCATAATTAATGAATAAACTTGCCAGACTTCGACCTAGACATCCCATTTTGAGCAGAAAAATACTCATCGTAGACGATAATGACATAAATCGTCAATACTTACGTTCCGTTTTATCGGACGAAGATACAGAATTGTTATCAGCTTCAAGCGGCCATATTGCCCTGAAATTTCTTGAAAATCACATTCCAGATGTTATACTTATGGATATTCAAATGCCGGAAATGGATGGCTTTGAATGCCTAAATCTTATTAAGGAAAGACACCCCGATTACCCTTCACTGATTTTTGCCGTCACTGGTTTTTCAGACGATTTTGGAAATACCTCATTCAAACAACTAGGTTTTGATGAACTATTTTTAAAACCGATAAAAGCCACCATTTTCAAGGATCAAATCGGAGAACTTCTTCAGAAATGGAGGGAAGAAAAATCTGCTTCAAATCAAGCTCTGAGGCTATCAGATGCAGAATTGATTGATATAAAAACGATTAAAGAGCTCGAAAAATATGCTTCTCAGAAAGAGCTATTAGAAATATATAAAGAATTTGAAACAGAGACGAACGAGGCCATAGAGCAGTTAAAATCTCACGTTGCATCAAATGATATTGACAAAATTTTAAGTATCTTGCATACCATCAAGGGAAATTCGGCATCTTTAGGACTGACTCCCATTGCCGAGTTTTCTGAAAAGGCAGAAATCGAAATAAAAAATCATAAAACAACAGATTTAGAAAATTATTTACGGCAATTACTTGCTTTATTCACCACTTTCGTAAGTAATTACGGAAGAATTCTAAACTTAAACTAAATGACTGAAGTGGATTATAAGAACGTACTCGTTGCGGAAGACAGCTCCGTAATTCAAAACCTTTTGAAAAAAATCCTGCTTTTCGAAAACTGCAAAATCACCTCTGCCAAAGATGGACAAAGCGTTTTGGATAAATATGAAAAAGGTGATTACGATCTGATTATAATGGACTTCAACCTTCCGGTATTAAGCGGGTTAGAGGCCACGAAAAAGATCAGATCCATTAAAAACAAAAAGGGAAAAGTGCCTATTATTGGTATCTCAGGAAATGCTAAAAACCTTCCTGAAAGCACTTTTTTCGAGGCCGGAATCAATGAGTATATGCAAAAACCATTGGATTACGATAAGCTCATCGAATTGGTAAAAAAATACACTGCTTCTGCTGAATGACTATTAGGTACACGAAACAATTTTTGAGCAAACTCGAAGATATATTCGCTGAATCTGACTACATATTACGTTATGAGAAAGGCAGTTTCAAATCAGGTTACTGCCTTTTGAATGACACCAAAATAGCAATCGTTAATAAATACTACACTACCGAAGGTAAAATCTCTTGCCTGATTGACATACTGAAGTCCGTTCAAATAGACAAATCTAAGCTCAACGAAAAGAACCGAAAGCTCTTAATGGAGTTGTCTCAAACTGAAATAGATCTGTGAAAGTTACTTTTTTAGGCACCGGAACCTCTCAAGGAATTCCCGTAATTGGATGCACCTGTGAGGTTTGTCGTTCGCTTGACTTTAGAGACAAAAGGCTTAGGACTTCCATCCATGTAGAAGTTGACGGATTAAGTATAATTTTTGACTCTGGCCCTGACTTTAGACAGCAAATCCTTAGGGAGCACATCACTCGATTAGACGCTCTTGTTTTTACACACGAACACAAAGACCACACGGCTGGCATGGACGACATTAGGTCATTCAACTTTCTTCAAAAAAAGGATATGCCTGTTTATGCCCGAAAAAATGTGGTAGAACAACTGAAAAGGGAGTTTGCTTATATCTTCAGTGAAAATAAGTACCCAGGTATTCCTAGGGTTGAAATTCAAGAAATCGACAACTCGCCTTTCTTTATAGAAAAAACAAAAATTACTCCTATTGAAGTATCCCATTTTCAGCTACCTGTTTTTGGGTTTAGAATTAAAGATTTTACCTACATAACAGACGCCAAAACGATCTCTGACAAAGAAAAGGATAAAATAAGGGGTTCAAAAACCTTAGTGATAAATGCACTTCAAATTGACGAACACCTTAGCCACATGACCCTGAATGAAGCCATTAGTTTAGCTAAAGAAATCAATGCAGACCACACTTATTTCACACATTTGAGTCATAGAATGGGTACTCATAAAAAAACAGAGAAACTTCTGCCAGAAAATATCGAAATAGCTTACGATGGGCTAAAAATCGAAATCTAGTGCACCTTAATTATTACGTTTTAAAAAGACTTTCAAAATCTCTAGAGCAATTACTTCTGGGAGCAGAGTTAGTTGAATCCTTTAGCCAAGAAAAAGACGAACTAATTCTAGGCTTTTTATTAAAAGACAAGAACAGTTTTTATCTCAGAGCCACGCTTCAGAGTGATTTCACAGCCCTATCTTTTCCTAAAAACTTTGCTCGAAGTAAACGAAACAGTGCTGACATTTTCCCTTTTTTGGTTCGATGTAAGGTTCAATCGATTCACCAATACGGAAATGAAAGGGCCTTTCACATTGGCTTTAAAAATGGCGCTGTGCTACTTTTCAAAATGCACGGAAATAGATCTAATATCATCTTAATTCCCAAAGGTCAAAACCCTCAGTTATTTAAAAAGAAGTTAATAGCAGACAAGTCGATTACCCTCTCTTCTTTAGAAAGACCGATCGACCGCTCAGAAGCTCTTTATTTGACCAAACCTGACTACAGCAAGTTCTACCCTACTTTCGGAAAACTAATCAAAGAGCACCTATTAACGGGCCGTTTCCACGAACTCACTGCTACCGAGCAGTGGAGCAAGTTATCAGAGTTGGTTCATAAACTAGAAACTAGCCCATTTTATATTACTGAAATCAACGGAAGACCGTCATTAAGTTTAATTGAATACGGCACAATAAAAGAGGTACTTTCAACCGACCCTGTAGAAGCACTAAATCGTTTTTATCAGGTTTTTCACACCGAGTATTTTTTTGAAAAAGAAAAAGGCAGTGCCATACAACTGCTCAATAAAAAAATCAGTCAAGCCAAGAGCTACATTCATAAAACACTACAGCAATTAGATAAGCTTGAATCAGCCACTGCACCTAATGAAATTGCGGACATTATTATGGCTAACCTCCATGCAATTCCCTCAGGAGAAACAACGATTAACCTATTCAACTTCTACACAAACGAGAATATTGACATTAAGCTTAACAGGTTACTTTCCCCACAAAAAAATGCTGAAAATTATTACCGTAAGTCGAAGAATAGAAAAATCGAAGTTGAAAAACTCACAGAAAACATTTTAAATAAAGAAGAACAGCTAATTAGTTTTCAAAACCAGAAAGAAGCAATTGAGAAAACCGAAAACCTCAAAGCCCTGAGGTTAATCATAAAAAGTAGCGACTTGGCTGGAAATAAGGGCAACCAAGAAGTTCATTTACCTTACAAAACCTTTTTGGTTCAGGGCTATCAGGTTTGGGTAGGAAAAAATGCAAAATCTAATGATGAGCTCACTTTGAAACACTCCTTCAAGGAAGACCTTTGGCTACATGCCAAAGATGTTCCTGGCTCTCATGTATTGATTAAACATCAGGCAGGTAAAAGCATTCCAACATCTGTTATTGAACGAGCTGCTGGATTTGCAGCATACTATTCAAAAAGAAAAACCGATACATTAGTACCGGTTATTTATACGCCTGTTAAACATGTGCGAAAAAAGAAAGGCACGGCTCCAGGGCAAGTATTTGTGGCTCAAGAAAAGGTAATAATGGTTCCTTCTCAAGGGCCACAAACAGAAGCTTAATCTGCAATATTAAGCTTTAACATATTGGTTCTACCTCTTTCTCGAATAGGCATACTCGCGGTGGTAATAAATACATCTCCCTTCTCTAAATGTCCGTTTGCCTTGAGAATATTTTCGTGATCTTTAAACGTTTGATCCGTAGACTCTTGGCTATCGTAGAAGTATCCTCTAACTCCCCAAACCAAAGCCAGCTTCGTCAACAAACTCTTTTTCGGAGTGAAAATGAAGATATGTGACTTGGGTCTATGTGAGGATAGTTTAAAAGCTGTATAACCTGACACTGTATTTCCCAAAACCGCAGTGGCTTCGATTCTTTCTGCCAAACGACAAGCTGACAACATAATGTTATCATTCATATAAGTATCGCTTGATTCTAAAGGCTCATAAAAATTACTGTAAATACTTTGAGCAGATGATTCCACCGAGGCAATAGTCTTTGCCATACTCTTAATAGTCTGTACTGGGTATTTACCAGCAGCAGTTTCTGCAGAAAGCATTAATGCATCAGCACCATCCAACACAGCATTCGCAACATCGTTTGTTTCGGCTCTAGTAGGACGTGGATTGTAAATCATGCTCTCCATCATTTGAGTTGCAATGATTACTGGTTTAGCAGCCAAATTGCACTTTTCAACAATCATTTTTTGAGCGATTGGCACTTCCTCCATAACGATTTCAACTCCCAAATCTCCACGAGCAACCATTAGCGCATCGGATTCAGCTATGATTTCATCTATATTTTGAAGCGCTTCTGGCTTTTCAATTTTAGCTATAATTCTACAATCCTTATCTGCCGCCTGAATTCTTGATCTTAAATCGCGAATATCATCAGCATGTCGAACGAAAGATAAAGCAATCCAGTCAACATCATTTTCAAGGCCAAATGCCAAGTCTTCAATATCTTTTGGAGTAAGAGAAGGGGCAGATACCTTTGTGAATGGAAGGTTAATTCCTTTTTTAGATTTCAGCATTCCACCGTATTTAACAACGCAGGTAACATCTGCACCATTAATCGATTTAACCGTAAGCTCTAGGTTACCATCATCAATCAGAATCATATCACCAATACTTACATCAGTAGATAGATTTTCGTAAACAGTAGAAACTTTTTTGCTATTCCCCACCATCTGTTCGGTGGTAATCACTATTTCTTGGCCAGCAGTAATTAATACTTCACCGCCTTCAATTTCACCTACCCTTATTTTAGGCCCTTGCAAATCTTGAAGTATAGAGCAATAGGTACCTAACTCATTATTAAGTTCTCTTATCCTCTCTATTATTTGAGACTTATTTGCATGATCTCCATGCGAAAAATTTAAGCGAAAAACATTTACCCCCGCATAGATCAATTCCTTTAGCATCTCTTTAGAGTCGCTTGCGGGACCTACCGTGGCCACAATTTTAGCTTTATTGATATTCTTATTATAACCCATGTTAAAATATTAAATTGTCCTTAGACTTTAATGTCGCAGCATCCATTAACACCGCGAATTGAACGAAAGGTATTTCTTTGATTTTTGAAATGAAAGTATTTAGGTCAAAACCAACAGATTCATTTTCTATCATAATGAAAAAGTCGAAATTCTTTAACTCAGGAATAATAAACGCATTATATTGCTCCTCTCCCTCAATCGCTCTATTCCTGATTAGTCTGAAAATCTGATACTCAGTTTGGTACAAATAGTTTGAGATTAACATCCCTCTATTTCCTGTAAAATCCAGTTTGATATTCTCATTTTTGACCAAATTCCACCCTAGGGTTTTGTTTAACATCCAAGCAAGTTTATACTCCTTAACACTGGCATTAATCGCTATCAGCTCAAAATCGATCTCATAAGAAATTTCAAGTTTATTTTTTGCCATAGATGCTAAAAAAACAGGTTTCTGAACACTCAAAGTACCTACGACAAGATTAAAAAATATGTTTGACATTATTGTTAATTTGCATTTCTTTGCAACACGTTTTAACTAAAATTTTCCAAAATGTCGGACATTGCATCAAAAGTAAAGGATATCATCATTGATAAACTAGGAGTAGAAGAATCAGAGGTGACTCCCGAAGCAAGCTTCACTAATGATCTTGGAGCAGATTCACTTGACACTGTTGAGTTAATCATGGAGTTCGAGAAAGAATTCAACATTTCAATTCCAGATGATCAAGCAGAGAACATTGGCACCGTAGGTGATGCCATCTCTTACCTGGAAGCTAACGTTAGCAATTAATAAGTATTACTTACTACTCTTATATGCAATTAAAGCGAGTTGTAGTAACAGGCCTTGGCGCACTAACACCTTTAGGGAACAATCTTGATACATATTGGGATAACCTAATTAAAGGTGTAAGTGGTGCTGGGCCTATCACCCGTTTCAATCCAGAAAAATTCAAAACTCAGTTTGCCTGCGAAGTAAAGGATTACGATCCTTTAAATTATTTCGACAGGAAGGAGGTTCGTAAGATGGATCTCTTTACTCAGTTCGCAATGGTTGCGGCTACTGAAGCTTTTGAAAATTCAGGCTTGGACTTAGCGTCTATTGACCTATCCAAAGCCGGAGTAATTTGGGGATCAGGAATTGGAGGACTTAAAACCTTTCAGGATGAAGTAATGTCATTCGCTCAAGGTGATGGTACCCCAAGGTTCAATCCTTTCTTTATTCCAAAAATGATTGCAGACATATCTGCGGGTATGATTTCAATCAAATACGGTTTTCGCGGCCCTAACTTTGTAACAGTTTCAGCTTGTGCATCAGCTACTAACGCCATGATTGACGCTATGACCTATATTAAATTAGGGAAAGCTAAAGTGATGATTACTGGTGGCTCAGAAGCATCTGTAACCGAAGCAGGAATGGGTGGATTTAACTCTATGAAAGCACTTTCTGAGAGAAATGACAGTCCGCAAACAGCATCAAGACCTTTTGACAAAGACAGAGATGGTTTTGTTTTGGGAGAAGGCGCTGGGGCTTTAATTCTTGAAGAATATGAGCATGCGAAAGCACGTGGAGCCAAAATCTATGCAGAAATTGTTGGTGGTGGAATGTCGGCTGATGCCTATCATATTACCGCACCACATCCTGAAGGCTTAGGGGCTACAAGTGTAATGATTAATGCGCTTGAAGACGCTCAAATGAAGCCTGAGGAAATTGATTATATCAATGTTCATGGAACATCTACTCCTTTGGGAGATATGAGTGAAGTGATTGCTATTGAAAAAGTATTTGGTGAGCATGCGTATAACCTGAACATCAGTTCTACCAAGTCGATGACAGGCCACCTTTTAGGAGCTGCTGGAGCTATTGAGGCGATTGCAGCAATAAAATCAATTGAACATCAAATTGTTCCTCCAACCATCAATCATTTTACTGATGATGACCAGTTCAATCCTAAGTTGAATTTCACATTCAATAAAGCTCAGGAAAGGACAATCAATGCCTGTTTGAGTAATACTTTCGGCTTTGGTGGTCACAATACATCAGTTGTATTTAGAAAACTGGATTGAAAGTGCGGTTGTGGTTAACCCAATTTAAAACCCTTTCAAAAGAAGATAAAAAGCTTATTGCCTCAATTAAAACAATTGTGGGCAGTAAGCCTTTTAATTTAAAGCCTTACAAAATTGCGACCCAGCACACATCTGTGGCCAAATCGGTAAAAGATGGAGTAAAAGAGTCGAACGAAAGGTTAGAGTACCTAGGCGATGCCGTTTTAGGGCTTGTAGTCGCTAATTACATCTTCAAAAAATACCCTTACAAAGACGAGGGTTTTCTTACAGAAATAAGATCTAGAATTGTAAGCAGAGACTCCTTAAACCTTCTCGCTCGAAAAATCGGAGTAAATCACATTGTTCAATTCGATACGAGAAGAAAAACCCCCAATTCACATAAATCTATATACGGCAATACACTAGAAGCTCTTATTGGTGCTGTCTATGTAGACCAAGGTTTTAATCGCTCTCAAAAATTTATCGTCAACAAACTCCTTATTCCCCATTTCGATATTGAGGAAATTATCAGCACCACAAAAAACTATAAGAGCAAACTCATAGAATGGTCGCAGAAGAATGGGAAAACCACTAGCTTTGAACTGCTTGAAACCAAGGAAAAAACCCACTTTAAAGAGTTTGTGATTCAAGTTTTAATTGATGACGAACCAATAGCCAAGGGGCATGGTTTAAGCAAAAAGAAAGCAGAGCAAGATGCAGCCCGTGAGGCATGCATTTCACTTGAAATTGAATAAATGGGAATTTATCGCATTGGTACTGCCACAGTAAACCAAACCCCTCTCGACTGGACGAACAATATTCTTCAACTCAAAAAGGCTTTAAATGAAGCCCGGAATGAAGGAATTGAAATTTTATGTCTTCCTGAGCTATCGGTAACCTCTTATGGGTGTGAAGACCTTTTTCTGAGCCATTGGCTTCCAGAAAAAGCCAAGTCCTTTCTTCCTGAACTTGTAGCGGAAACAAAGGATTTGTTTACCAGCTTCAATCTTCCACTTTATTTTACTGGTAAACTTTATAATTGCGCTGTAGTAGTTTACAACCAAGAAATTTTAGGCGTGTATGCCAAGCAGTATATGGCGCTAGACGGAGTGCACTACGAACCTAGATGGTTTACTCCATGGCCAATTGGGGAAGTTCTAGAAATTGAATTAGGAGGAAAAAATTATCCTATCGGAGACCTTACTTTCGATTATAAAGATTGGAAAATTGGCTTCGAAATATGTGAAGATGCTTGGAGGGGTGTTGTACGCCCTGCACACAGACTTTGTGAAAAAGAAGTAAACCTAATACTCAACCCAAGTGCGAGCCACTTTGCAATGGAGAAAACCTTGCAACGAATTGACTTGGTTAAGAAATCTTCAACAGACTTTAAGTGCACTTATGTGTATGCCAACCTTTTGGGAAACGAAGCTGGTAGAATGATTTTTGATGGGGAAATGATGATTGCCCAGAACGGAGAACTCATCTTAAGGAATGAATTGCTTTCTTTCAAGCCACATCAGGTCATTTGGGCAGATGTAAATTCAGAAGGAAACACGCAGCCACACAATGTTAGCCCGATTGACCCAAAGGAAATTGAGTTCCCTAAAGCCGCTGGTTTAGCATTGTTTGATTATTTAAGAAAAAGCCGAAGCAATGGCTATGCGTTATCAATAAGTGGTGGCGCTGACTCGGCTACTTGTGCAGTGTTAGTAGCCGAAATGGTAAAAAGAGCCATTGAAACTTTAGGAAAATCAGCGTTTCTGAAAAGCATTAACCGACTGGATTTAGAAGGAAAAAATCAAAAAGAAATCGTTGGTGAAATTTTCGCCACAGCCTACCAAGGATCGATTAACTCATCGGATGATACGTTAAATGCGGCTCAAGAACTTGCCAATTCCATAGGAGCTGCTTTCTATCATTGGACAATCGACAAGGCTGTTGAGAATTATACTTCGACCATAGAAACGGCCCTCCATAGAAAACTGGATTGGGAAACCGATGACATCACGCTTCAGAATATTCAGGCCCGCTCCAGGAGCCCTATTATATGGATGCTCTCCAATATTAAGAACAGAGTGCTACTTACTACTTCGAACCGAAGCGAGGGCAGTGTGGGTTACGCAACGATGGATGGAGACACCAGCGGTAGCCTAGCTCCTATATCAAGTGTAGACAAAGTCTTTATCAGAAAGTGGTTAGTTTATGCAGAAGAACAATTGGGCTATACTGGCTTAGCCAAGATTAACGCCTTAGCGCCAACAGCTGAACTAAGGCCAAAAGATCAGCATCAAACCGATGAGGATGATTTAATGCCTTACCCTATTTTGCTCGCCATTGAGCAATTGGCCATTCGAGATCATCAATCGCCCAAAGAGGTTTTCGAAAATCTAAAAAAGAAAGAGCTTGAAGATGAAAATCTTTTAAAAGATCATATTATCAAGTTTTACAAACTTTGGAGTAGAAACCAATGGAAAAGAGAACGACTTGCCCCTGCGTTTCACTTAGATGAATTCAATGTGGACCCGCGTACTTGGTGCCGATTCCCTATTTTATCAGCTGGTTTTATAGAAGAGTTGAAAGAATTGTAGGGGAAATGGAGCTTAAAGTTGACTTTGTACAACCATACGAATTCCCTGCGATTGTTGATGTTTGGGAAGCTTCAGTTAGGGCTACTCACCATTTTCTGAAAGAAGAAGATATTCTCTATTTCAAACCTTTGATTCTAAACGAGTATTTGAAAGCCGTTGATTTGCGCTGTGTTCGCGATAGCAATAAAAACATCATTGGTTTTCTGGGAGTAGCTGAACAAAACATTGAAATGCTTTTTATTCACCCAGACGCTCGTGGTAAAGGAATTGGGAAAATACTTGCCCAATATGCTATTAGAACACTTCATTCTTCTAAGGTAGATGTAAATGAAGACAACGAACAAGCCGTTGGATTCTACCAAAATATGGGTTTCAAAATCATTGACCGCTCTGAACTTGATGGCACAGGCAAGCCCTACCCCATTTTACACATGGAATTATAATTGCCATTATCCATTGTGGTGGGTTTAAGTGAATTCATTTAGCTTTAATGATGTTAACACGGAATGGCAATGAAACTTAACGAACTCAGTAAAATTTCCTCATCTTTTTCCAATACAGAGAAAATGCCTGTACTCTTTCTTGGGCATGGAAACCCAATGAATGCCATTGAAGAAAATGAGTTCGTGGAAGGCTTTAGGAAAGTAGCCACAGAAATCCCTAAACCTAATGCCATTCTCTGTATTTCAGCCCACTGGGAAACAAGCGGCACTTTTGTTACCGCCATGGGGTATCCTAAAACCATTCATGATTTTGGAGGCTTCCCAAAACAACTTTTTGAAGTGCAATACCCAGCCCCTGGAAGTCCAGCGCTGGCGGAAGAAACCAAAAGAATTGTTACAAAAACAGCCATTGGACTTGACCATGATTGGGGGCTCGACCATGGCGCTTGGAGTGTGATAAAACACCTATACCCCAACGCAGATGTGCCAGTGATTCAAATGAGTTTAGACTATAATCAGCCTCCTCAATACCACTATGACCTAGCGAAGCAGTTATCTGTACTAAGGCGAAAAGGTGTTCTGATTATTGGAAGCGGAAATATGGTTCATAATTTACGCTTAGTAGCTTGGAACCAAATTAATACCGTTGGCTATGCCCACGATTGGGCTTTGGAAGCCAAAGAAAAGATGAATGATTTTATTCTGAATGGTAACCACGATTCATTGATTAATTACAAGGCGAATGGACGAGCTTTTGAGCTTTCAATTCCAACTCCTGAGCATTATCTCCCTTTACTTTACACCTTGGCATTGAAAGGTAAAAATGAGCCTATATCACTGTTCAACGACAAGTCGATAGCTGGTTCTTTGACTATGACTTCAGTGAAAATTGGAGGATAAACCGGACTTCAGAACATCTATTCGTTACCAACCTCTTCCTCCTTTATCGCTTCTTCATTGTTCTTCTTGTCTTTCTTTTTCTCTTTAGGAGGTTTGGCTGCTTTGTCCTTCTTCTTAAACATACCAAAAACACCTTTCTTTTCAGTAGAAAGTGTATCTGCTGCAGCAGCGTCTTTCAAAGCTTTTTTATAAGCTACAGAATCTATTGGGTCTGGTAGAGGAGGAGGCTGAGGGAACAAATGACCGAACTTCTTATTGTAATTGAGCTGGTCAACATTATAGCCATTATAGCCTTCAGGAGTGGTTAAAATAGTTTCTGTAACCACCTTCTTTTTAGCCGCAGAATCTAAGGCCATCGTATCGTTTAGGGCTTGCACTTCCGTTTCAAGGGAATCTAGAATACCAATATGGATTAGCTCTGGCACTACAATGTCTAACTTGTAAAAGGGACGTTTCTTTAAAATTCGATCAAGGAGATATGGATTTTCTAAAACAGGTCTCTCGGGGCTAGACCAAATTCTGGCAATAAATGATGAGCGCTTTCGATTACTATACTCAAAGCCTTCCTTCTCCATAGAATACGCTCGTCCCTTTTGAACTCTAAATCCCTTACCTTCAGCAGCGGCATAAAAAGATTCATCCAATTCATCAGTTCTATCTTTTACAAAGCCATAAGGCATTTTTGGAATGGTATCGCCTTCAAAAACAGTAAATGGTGAAAACATCTGTTGGCGGTAATCATTGTCTAGAATTAGAGAAGTTTGATACGCAGGACATATTAACCTCTCTGTACATGAAAAGAGGACACTGCAAAGGCAGAGCAATATGATAGGTTTACAATTCATTAGTCCCTTAAAGGGTTTCCCAGATTTACTAATGTGCTGTTAGGCCTCAAACCTAACAATTTAATTTAATCCTTCAACAAAGAATCTACTCGGTCATTTTCCACGCTATAAATGACCAAAACATAGTTTTATACTTTAAGTTTACATAGTTAATGAAGCAATTCGATTATATAATAGCGGGAGGTGGAGCAGCGGGATTGACCCTCGCTTATTTGCTGTTGGCACACGAAAATAGTGAAAAAACCATACTTATTATCGATAAGGACGATAAATCGACAAATGATCGTACTTGGTGCTTCTGGGAAAAAGACGCAAATCTATTCGAAAACCTTGTTTGCAAACAGTGGAGCAAAGCTTCGTTTCATGGCCCCACTTTCAGTCAAACATTTGCCCTTTCGCCCTACTCATACAAAATGATAAGAGGTAAGGATTTCTATGATTTTATAAAATACGAGCTGAGCAAATTCAATAATCTTACTTGGCTTAAGGAAAGTATTATTGAAATTGACCCTCTAGGAATTGTGAAAACAAGCACCGAAATCTATTCGGGAAATATGATTTTCAACAGCATTACAGGGCTGAAAGACTTCAATATTCCATCCAAGCACGTACAGTTTTTACAGCATTTTAAAGGACGGTTTATACAAACTGACGAGCCTTACTTCGATGCCGAAGCAATGACCTACATGGATTTCAGAATAGATCAAAAAGGCGACTGCCGATTTGGTTATGTACTTCCATTTTCTCCCAATGAGGCCTTGGTAGAATACACCATTTTTAGTGAACAATTGCTTCAACCCGAAGCGTACGATTTAGGATTGGATGACTATCTCAACAATTTTCTAAAAATAGAGGATTACAAGGTTTTGGAAGAAGAGTTTGGTGTGATTCCGATGACTGACTTTCCTTTTCTAGCGAAGGATGGTAAAATTATCAACATTGGTATTAGTGGTGGTTTTGCAAAACCCTCCACTGGATATACTTTTTTGCGATCACAACACATCTTAAAGAAGATGGCGAGTAATCTAGCCAAGCAAAAAGATCCATTAGCAGATTTACCTCATCAGAAAAAGAGGTTCCAGAAATATGACAGTACATTGTTAAATGTATTGAAGAGTGGCCGACATTCTGGGGCTCAAATATTCTCTGACCTGTTTGAGAAAAACGGTGCGAAAGCCGTATTTAAATTTTTAGATGAGGAAACCAATCTAGCCGAAGAAATGAAAATAATGTCTTCTACCCCTATTTTGGCTTTTGGAAAAGCCTTCATAAAAACCTTCGGAAAGTAATTTTAAAGAGATTTTACCAAGGATAGAAAATTACACCAGAAGATGAATCTTTCGAAGCACCCGTTACAGAACTTAGGCAATTAATTTCTCCCTCACTTCTCAACACGCCCATAAAAGCAAAAACGATGGCTTCTTTAAAGTCGATTACTGAGGTTTCGGGAATTACTACTTCTATTGAATTGCCTAAATAATACTGAATCATTTCTATGAGAAATAAATTCTTAGCTCCTCCGCCCGTCACCAACATTTTGTTATTCATTGCTGCATAAGGCTTCAAGCTTTCACTAATCTGAAAAGCAATGTGATGCACCGCAGTATGCAATTGATCTTCAACATTCGCCTGCGAATCATCAATCATAGGCATCATTTCATCTCTGAACCATTCATAGCCCAACGACTTTGGGAATGGCTGCTGATAAAAGCCTAATGCATTTAGCGCATTCCATAACGGTTCAACCAATTTACCAGAACTCGCCATTTTGCCCTCATCATCAAAACACTTCCCTGTCGATTTCAATATATAGCTTAACAACATATTAGCAGGCGAAATATCGAAGGCTTTCCTCATTCCATTGATTCGGAAGGAAGCGTTAGAAATACCGCCCAAATTCAAGCAGAAATCATAATCAGAGAAAAGGAGTTCATCGCCTATGGGTACCAAAGGCGCACCTTGTCCTCCGAGTGTTACATCGAGCGTACGGAAGTCGCAAATCACTTTTTGACCAGCAGCATTGGCCAATGTCTGCCCTGCTCCTATTTGGTATGTGAGTTCTTTGTCTATTTGGTGAAAAACGGTATGTCCGTGGCTGGAAACAAAATCAACTTCTAACTGATTCTTGTTTATGAAAGTTTTAGCCTGCTCACCCATCCACTTGCCAAATTCATTGTTGAGCAGCAATAAATCTAAAGCAGAAAGCTCAATAGAACATTTAAGCTTCTCCTGAAAATCAGGGGAATATTCTATACAAGTGGATTTGTTCAATGAAAAGCACCACCGACCATCCTCTTTCCAAAAAGAACAGTACGCCATGTCCAGGCCATCCAATGATGTGCCCGACATCAAACCTAAAACATGGTAGGTTTCTTTCATCTCAGTATTTGAAATTAGCCAAACAGCGCACCTGCAATTGTTGCGGTCATCATGGTGGCCAAGGTTGCGGCCATTAATGCCTTAACTCCCAGCCTCGATAAATCTCCTTGACGATTTGGCGCTAAACCACCAATACCTCCAATTTGAATTGCGATGGATGAGAAGTTCGCAAAACCGCATAGCGCATAAGTGGCGATAATTATGGATTTCTCACTAAGATCACCAGCAGCCTTCATATCGGCCAAACTTAAATAAGCCACAAACTCGTTGATTACGGTTTTCTGACCAATCAAGCTTCCTACTTGCAGGGTTTCAGACCATTCTACCCCCATTATAAAGGCAAACACTCTAAAAACCTGACCCAATATGTACTCAAGACTAAAACCGCTAAACACGCCATTTGTGCTTGAAACCACATATGTATTTAAACCTGTCCAAGCACCAATTCCATCTACCAAAACCCAGTTAAGGGAATAGATTACTGCGATAAAAGCGAGCAGCATAGCAGCGATGTTCATCGCCAATTTCATTCCGTCTGATGCGCCACCAGCCAGGGCATCAATCACGTTAACACCAATCTGATCTTTATTCACCTTCAATCGCGAATCGATTTTTTCTGGCTCTAATTCTGGCAAGAATATTTTAGACATTACAATGGCCGCAGGGGCATTCATAATAGATGCACTCAAAAGATAGGTGGCAAACTTGGCTTGTTGGGCTGGATCTCCTCCTCCTAAAAAAGACACATAAGCTCCCAATACTGATCCAGCAATAGTAGCCATTCCGCCTGTCATTAAGCAGAGCAATTCAGAGTTGGTCATTTTACCGATAAAAGGCTTTACCAAAAGCGGAGCTTCGGTTTGACCTAGAAAGATATTTCCGGCAGCAGACATTGATTCAGCACCTGACAAACGCATAGTTTTGGCCATGATCCATGCAAAACCATAAACGATTTTTTGAAGGATTCCCAAGTAATATAGACCTGCTGTAACCGCAGAAAAGAAAATTACTGTGGGTAAAGCTTGAAAAACAAAGAGAAAACCCAAACTGTGATTTACGCCTTCTGTAGCACTGCTATTTTTTGCCAAATCACCATACAAAAATTCAGCACCATTAAGCGAAAAGCCCAAAAAAGTAACAAAAGCTTGACTCACTTTATCGAATGCCAATTGAATAAAGCCTACTTCTGAAATAAGCAGTGCAATTACTAATTGTATAACGACTCCAACCCCTACTAATCTCCAATCAACCTTCTTTCTTCTGCTTGATAGTAAATAGGCGATTCCGATTAACACTATCAATCCAATTATTCCTCTTACAATGGCCATGATTAACTGCTCACATGTGAATTTCTGATATTAAAAAAGTGACTTAAAAACCACTCCATTGTGACCTCGAAAGAATTACTCAAGAGATCAGCCTGTTAAAGTTAACAGAACTTATTAAACACAATAAAGCCCTTCCGATTTTATTCAGAAAGGCTTTATATATTTTACTAGCTTCTTCTATTCATTTCATCCCTAATCTTAGCCGCCTTTTCGTAATCTTCATTACCCAAGGCTTCATCCAGCATTTGCTGAAGCTTATCTAAGGTGAAATCTTGCAATCGATCTCCTTTTGGCTTTTCTACAACTGGAGCGTCTTCCATGTCCTCGGCTACTTCTTCCTCATCAGTAAGTATGATTCCGGCTTCTGAAAGCACAGTTTCATAAGTATAGAAAGGAACATCGAATCGGATTCCGATAGCAATGGCATCAGAGGGTCTTGCATCAATATCGATGGTTTTGATACCATCGGTACAAACGATTTTAGCAAAAAAGACGCCTTCTTTTAAATCGGATATGATTATATGTTCGACACTAAAGCCAAAACCATTAGCGAATGATTTAAATAAATCATGCGTCATTGGGCGGTTAGGAACAATCTTTTCAATTTCCAGCGCAATGGCTTGGGCCTCGAACATCCCGATAATAATGGGCAATCTTCTTTCGCCTTCCACTTCACCGAGCACAAGTGCGAAAGAACCAGAAGTTTGCGACTGACTGGAGGAAAGACCCAGGATTTCGATTTGTATTTTTTTCAAAATAGTAGAAAACTAGGCTAAAGCTTTTTTAAGGGCTTCGTTCAACTTAGGCAATACTTCAAAAGCATCACCAACAATACCATAATCAGCAGCTTTGAAAAATGGTGCTTCTTCATCTTTGTTGATTACAACAATGTATTTTGAAGAGTTAACACCAGCCAAATGCTGAATAGCGCCAGAAATACCTACCGCGATATACAGTGAAGGGCTCACTTTTACACCTGTTTGACCAACGTGCTCATGGTGAGGTCTCCAGTCCATATCCGAAACTGGTTTTGAGCAGCCTGTAGCTGCGCCAAGCGTTTTCGCTAAGTCTTCAATAATTCCCCAGTTTTCAGGGCCTTTTAATCCTCGACCACCAGATACTACGATATCTGCTTCAGGTAACAATACATCACCCTCTGCTTTTTCGGAAGAAGTGATTTTTGCACCGAATAACGCATCATCTAGTGCCACATCAAAAGCCTCTACTGAAGCTGCTGCTCCGTCTGTTTTTAGCTCAATGGCATTTTTCTTTATGGCCAATATTTTCTTGTCGGTAGTTAAAGTAGTGTTTACAAAAGCTTTACCTGTGTAAATGCTTTGCTTCACTACAAAACCGCTATCCGTTGTTGGTAATTCCGATACATTCGAAGCCAAAGCGACTCCTAATTTTACTGAAACTCTACCTACTACTGCGTCTGCTAATGATGATTTTGCGGTTACCAATACTTCGGCACCAGTACTTTCAAATGCTTTGGCAATTACTTCTGTATAAGGCTGAATCAAACCCGCATTAAGTTTTTCATCAGCAGCATGTAATACCTTAGTGGCACCATTTACTCCGGCTGAAGCCAATTCTTCGTTCGATACCGAACCTAAAGCAATGGCGGTTACTTCCCCAATCGCAGCTCCATATGAAATGGCCTCTCTTGAGGATTTCTTAATTTTTCCGTCTTCTGTTTCTATAAATACTAAAACTGACATGTTATTTGCGTTTGGAGGTTTAAATTACTTTCGCTTCGTTTTTGAGTAGGTTTACCAACTCTTCCACATTGTCTGCATCAATCATTTTCACCGCTCCTTTTGGTGCTGGCAATTCATATTGAGCAATCTCAGTAAGTTTTGTATTGTCGGTAGGCTCTACCACATTCAATGGCTTAGTTCTGGCCGACATAATACCTCTCATGTTAGGGATTTTCCATTCTGCGATAGGCTCTTGACAACCTGCAACGAAAGGCAAATTCACTTCTAGCTTTTCTTTTCCTCCTTCGATTTCACGGGTGATTTTAGCCGTATTTCCCTCCATTTCTAACACCATTACTGGAGAGAATGAAGGCAAGCCTAGCATTTCGCCAACCATACCGTGTACCATGCCACCGTTAAAGTCGATCGACTCACGGCCCATCAAAATCAAATCGTATTCACCTTGTTTTGCCACATCGGCAATTTGCTTGGCAACGAAGTAAGAATCAGAAGGGAATGCGTTTACTCTTATGGCTTCATCGGCTCCAATGGCCAATGCTTTTCTCAAAGTTGGTTCAGTTTCAGCTTCTCCAACATTTAAAACGGTTACTTTACCTCCATTGGCTTCCTTCAACTCTACCGCTCTGGCAAGTGCGTAATCATCGTATGGGCCGATGATAAATTGTACACCATTCTTATCGAACTTGGTATTGTTTTCTGTGAAAGCGATGCGCGAAGTAGTATCAGGTACGTGGGTGATACAAACGAGTATATTCATGCTTGCTTTATGATTTTTTGAATAATGAATTTCTACAATAAACCCCTCATTTGGCCTTGTGTTCAACTTTAAGTTAAAAAGTCCTTTATTTGAGGGAAACGATATAAAAAGAAGGCTTAAACCTTAAATTTGCCCCGAAGATAGTCAATAATGAAGTAAATAAAAATCAATGTAAACGATGAACGAACAGAGATTGAGCATGTTAAAAAAGTTTGCAGCGGAAGAACCCAACGACCCGTTTAACTGGTACGCTTTGGCCAATGAATATTTGAATGAATCACCCGAAAAAGCCAAAGAATATTTTGACAAGCTGCTTTCAGAATTCCCTGACTACCTTCCCACTTATTATCATGCAGCCCAAGTGTACATCGACTTAATGGAAGATGAAAAAGCCTTAAGCATTTACGCTCAGGGAATTGCTTTGGCTAAAAAACAACAGAATTCAAAAGCACAACGTGAGCTGAGTGCTGCTCACCAAAATTTATTATTCGAAATGGATTAATTCAGCTTTGAATAATCTGATCAGCCTGTTACATTTAGAGGGAATTTTTAATGCCTTTCAAATGATTCGAGCTACACTCTGTTTACTCTCATTCCTTCTATGCTTCAGTGCATTTTCTCAAAAAATAGATACCACCTATTTTGATAAAAAAAATAAGGAAGTTGCTAAAAATGATGTATCGGTATTTCGGTATGACGTCACCTCCACGAAAGGTAAAAGTAGTTCTATTCATAAATACTTAAAGGACGGTACTTTAATAGAAACTCTAAACTTGGTTAAAGACGAGAGGCATGGTGATTATTATGTTTTTAACCTTGAAGACTCATCTCAAACTACAGGGCAATATAAAAATGGTGTAAAAGTTGGCGAATGGATAATAGAAGACGTTAAAAACGGCCACTCCTTTATTGAGGTTTATGACAAGAAAGGACTTTTAACTAATAAGGATGCTACTTTATCAACTGACAACAGGATTTATGCGACAGCCGACCTTGACATACCGCCCGATTACACCACAGGCCAAAATGGTTGGAACAAACACCTTTTAATGAATTTAAAATACCCTAGAGAGGCAGCGATAAATGAAACCAGTGGAGATGTTAATCTAAGACTAACAATTTTGAGCGATGGCAGAATAGTTAAAGCGGAAGTTCAAAACGACAAAGTCAATAAACACCTAGCCAAAGAAGCTATTCGTGTAGCTCTACTCTCTGAAGATTGGAACCCTGGAATAAAAGACGGCAAAGCAGTTAACTGCTTTATGGATATAAAAATAGTTTTTAGAACTAATTAGCACCCACTGCACTAACTAAACTATGCATCTCCCTCCAAAACTCACTTTGAGACCAACGTTGTTCTAAGCTGTAAAAATGTTGACGGGCTTCTTTGTATTGTTCGTACTGATGCAAAACTTCCTTTTCGAAGTACGGAAGAGCTTCGTTAGCCCCATTTTTACAATGCGCGATAATTTCTGCCGCACGCATGCCTTGCGTTATAGATTTGATGATACCTTGGGAAGTAATCGGGTCGTAAGCCGAGGCTGCATCTCCTATGGCCATCCAATTTTCGCCCACAATATGATCTAAGCAAAAAGACTGTGCAGGAAAACCGAGTAACTTCTGATCAATCGGTTCCATTTGAGCAATCCATTGATGCGTATTCGGAGATTGCTGCAAAAGTTGAATCCAGTTTTTAAGGTCGTTCAGGCCTAATTTTTTTACCGTTTCAGCATTGGTGTAAAGTGTTACCAATAATTGTTCGTTCGGAATTCTGGCGGCATACCACCAACCATTTTCCACGGATTCTAAATGCGTGAGTTTAGATACTTCGCGAAGCCCCTTATTTTTGAACCTTAAAGCCAAACACACCAAAGGCGTTTCGTGCTGCTTCTTACTTCCTTGATCGGTAGCAAAAACACTCCGCACACCAGAAGCATCCACTACAAAATCAGCTTCTATTGAATCAATTTCACCAAATTCATTTTTCAGACTGAGTTGATAACCGTGCTCAGTTTTTGCACTACTCTGATAACTGTGTCCCGACAAAACTTTAGCCCCACGTTCAACAGCCTCATTTACTAAAAATTGATTGAATTTGGCTCGGTCTAAATGCCAACCATGCCCGAACGGACTCAAAATACTATCGTTATAACCTCGTTTTTCACTTCTCCAATAAGAACAACTTCCAAAACAAGGTTCATGGCCTTGAGCCTGAAAAGCTTCGGCAACACCCAATTCACGTAGAATAGGATTCATTTCAGGCGGAATACTTTCACCAATATGAAACTTGCCTGTTTTCGAAGTATCTACCAAAGTGACATTTGCTATGCCTACATTTAAAATAGCAATGGCGCAGGAACACCCTGCGGGTCCTGCGCCAATTATTGCCACATTATAGTTGGGAACTATATCCAAAATTAATTTTTAGGAGGGTACACTTCGTCATCGACAACATTTGGCCAGAAAACGACCAAGTTACTGTCATCTTTATCGAAAAGGCTTTCCACCTCCAAGTAATAATCCTTATTAAAACCATCAGGATAACCATCAATGGCTGGCCCCTGCATAATCGTACCGATTTTCACCCATTCCGTAAGAATATTTCTACGGTTCTGATAACGACCTACATTCATTGCAGCGGTATCGAAACCTGATGAAGCTGGGCAACCCGGAGTCGATAAATTCTCCTGCGCTGCAGTACCTTCTCCACGTACTGAAAAACGCTGTTTCGTAGATTTGATATCGCCATTATTGGCCGATAAATCATTGAAAGTATATACAGCTACCGGGCGTTGTGCTGGCCAAGACCAGAACAAAGTAGTATTCACCGTTCCGCTATACACGTTCTTTTCGGTAATATCTCCGCCTGGATTTGGCGCTGGCGTATGCGTAGCACAAGAGTTATAGTCGGTGTGCCAAGGAATAGCCATAAACTTACACAAGTCACCTGGCTGAACAGGGTCTGACCTTAAAGGCGTATAGCCTACTCCCAAAAAGGGCTGATCTTTAGTGGCCGATGCATAATTCAATTCTTCGGCATTAATTCTAAAAGGCCCGATTGCTGGGTTCTGCCAATCTTTATTATATAAATCTGGGTCACGAACAATAAAAGTCAAATCAATTCCAGGGCTAAAACGACCACCGAGGCAATTCACCAAAATCGTTTTATCGAGTTGCTCGCCTTCGCCTATTGGCAGCGGACTCGCCCCCACACTCAATCCTTTATTCCATTGTTCCATAAAGAAATATTGCTGACGCGAAACAGTTAAAAAAGCCTGATTGGCGTCACCCAATGACAAGGGCATTAGTGGCGCACCATTGTTATTCTGGCTACCATCTGGGTTCCGAATAAACTTCATCATGTCGAAAGGCGGCTTTTGTTCCGTTAACAACTTGACTCTTTCGTGAGCCGAAATGGCCTGATCTGGTAAATTCGTATTCCACATTTGCATGTGTGCCGAATTCAATGTGGGGAAAATATCATCTTGGAAGTAAGGCTTGTATTCGGGATTATATTTCCCATTGCTAAACACCTCTGGCTGAAGGTTGAAGTTTTCTAACCAAGTGTTATAAACATCATCCCAAAGATTTACCACATTCAGAGTTTGAGGTGCATAAGCAGGGTCAGTAACCACTGCCCAAGCACTCCCTTCAATCGCCTGTTGGGTTCCATCTTCAAAAACCAAAACTGCAGTTACAGGTCCGTCAGAAGTATCATCTAACCAATTGTTATTATCTACATCTTTACACAGCGGTTGACTTGCATCAAAATTACCTTGATTATCGAAAGCACAAGCCAAACCATGTCCGCCTAAAACCAAAAGCCTACCATTTGGCTCAGTAATAATTTCCCCCAAATAACTAATCGGATCGCTTCCATTCGATCCACTTCCATTAGTTGCAGGAAACTGAATTGGATAATTGGCTTGATTGGTAATTGCCCCCAAACTCTGATCGTAATAACTGGCCTGAGTTGTGTTATCAAATTTTACAGGCGTAGTTCCTTGACTTGCCTTTATTGCACGAGGCCCAGCATCGATCACCAGTTTCTTTAAACGGTCGGTATCTGCTGGATTTACCGTATAAGGGTTTTGAGGTGAAGTGCTATCAAAATCTGGGTTTCTCAATGGCGGTGTACTCACCGTCATGGTTTTCCCATCTACCGTTACTTCATGTGGTTTATAAAGCTCAATGCCCAAATTGGCATCTTCATCAATTTCCCAACAATTGGCTTTTTTATTTGCCAAATGAGCGGTCCAAATAATGTCTTTCACTTTTTTACCGTCTACAGTAGACCCGATCAACACTTCTTCTCCTCCTTGAGTTGGGAAGGTAAGTTTATCACCTTCATTAGGATATTGAAATATCTTAAAGCGAGCCGCTTGCCTTTTCAACCTACCTTGTGCATCGCGCAAATCACCACTGGTAATGGTAGTGTTTTCGGTGCCCGGTTTTATTGGAAGCCCACCAGTAAGCGCTTGCCCCTCTTGCGGAGATGCGGCCATAGTTTCTGGCCCTAAATAATATTCTGTACTATTTCCAACTCTGGCCATGCCAATAGCTGGATGTATTCTTAAGCTTGAATTTGCCATTTTATTTTTATGGTTAGGTTGAATTAATTAGAACGCTTTACTTCGCCACCGCCTTGGTAATTCTTTAAAAGAATATGACTGGTATTGGCATTCTTGCCTGGCAGCACCTTAGTAGAGAGCGGTACATTTGTAACAGGGAATGTGTTGTGACAGCTGAAGCAACTGTTTTGAGAGCGCACTTTTTGCGTAAACGTTTCGATTGTTGCATTAGACAGTGTTAACGAACCTGTCACCATAGTTGAATCTACATTCGGATTCCAATCTGGCTTTAGCACTCCTTTTTCGGTATTGAACCATACGGCACCTACCTCAAAGTAATTCTCCCAAATCGAGCCTTCCTTTTTTAATTGGTCTTTCGCATTTGCATTTAGGTGATCGATATTACCACGATTGGTAGAGCTTCCTCCACCTTGCGCATACTGACGTGCCACTTGAGTTACTGGCGTAAGTGTCTGCTTACTTTCATCTACAAACTCTAGTATTTCAGCATTATTCGCATTGGTTTTTCTGGCTGTAGTATTGGCAGTATATAGCAACCAATTCTTATCCGATACTGGGTCGTTCATGCCTTGCACCACTACACCGCTTGCATCTTCTTTAAAGTTTGGCGCATTGCCATCAAATTCGAAAGTGGCCCAAATAAATTCTGGATGCCCCTCTACTACAACAGCAATGTGTAAGCCTATTAAAGCTACTTCTACATCTTTCTGAATTTGCGGATTATCTTCAGGAATTCTAGGCTCACCATCCACCATCGTCAATAATTGAATATCGGCTTTGGTGGTGTACAAATTACTCACATCTTCTCCTGGCTGCACCAATTTCCAGTTGGCTTTTAACGACATAGAGCCTACCGGAAAATCAGCAGTTGCGTCAAAATCTACAAATACTTCAGGGTCATACAACTTATTATCAAGTACCCAATCGCGATAGATGTCATTGATCATAATGTTGCTGTACACTGCTCTTCCATGCTGATCGATCAAAATCCCCTTAGAAAGCGCTTGCTCTACAATATCCAATACCTGATAGGTGTCATCTTTAGTTTCTGGATGAATGGCATTACTGGTATAGAGGTTTTCAAAGCGTAGCTTTCCATTTACTTCTTCTGTCAGCCATAGAAAGTACTGCCAAGAAATTAAATGGAAGTCGCAGTTGGTTACATCATCTCCTTGAGGGAAATTTTGCGGTTGTGGCGTAGGAACAGCCCCAGTAAACCATTCAGGAGGTGCAACACAGTTACCATCCACTCCATTGATTCCGCCCGTATTCGAAGCGGCCACTGCCAAAGTTTCTGTTTTCTCCTTGGGTGAAGAATTACAAGCCACCAAGCAGGTAACTAGTAAAAGGAAAAAACATTGATTTACGATGTTTTTCATAGTTTAAAAATTTAGGTTGATTAATAGATTTTTTCAACGGCAAGTATTATCCATTCACAATTTCAATAATTTTAGGAATAGAAAGTTTACCAAAATATTACCCTTATATATTCTATGTAGGTAATTAATAACTGATTTAAAAAAGTATAACTAAAACATGTGTTGATATACTTTTTAAAGTTATAAAATAATTAACCAAAAATCAGAGCCATCTCTAAGTTATTTTTCGATTTGTTATAGAATAGGTGCTTTTCCGTTTTGAACAGTACCTTTGCCTTTGATAAACTCATATGGATATGTCTGAAAGAAGAGAAAGGAAAACACCTAATAAAAAATCGAGTAAAGACAATACTCCTGCTACCAAGCCAAAGCTTCACCCTAGAAACAAACATAGAGGCCGCTATGACTTACCTCAGCTTATTAAGGGAACCCCTGAATTAGGCGACTTCGTTCAACCCAATAAGTATGGTGACGATTCCATTGATTTTGCCAACCCGGCTGCAGTAAAGGCATTGAATAAAGCTTTATTGAAACACCAATACAAATTAGAATTCTGGGACATTCCCGAAAACTATTTATGTCCGCCAATACCAGGACGGGCCGATTATATTCATCATATGGCCGATGTACTATGCGCAAGCAATTACGGAAAAATACCTACTGGCAAGAAAGTAACTGGCATTGATGTGGGTGTTGGCGCCAATTGCGTTTACCCCATTATTGGCACGCAAGAATATGGCTGGTCGTTTATTGGTACTGATATTGATTCCATTTCCCTTAAATCTGCGCAGGCCATTGTAGATCAGAACCCCAACTTGGCGGGAAAAATAGAATTGAGAAGACAGCCCGAGCCAAAGGATATTTTCTACGGTATTTTGAGAAAAGAAGACCGTGTTGACTTTACAATATGCAACCCTCCCTTCCACCGTTCTCCCGATGAAGCCCAAGAAAGTGCTTCGCGAAAAGTGAACAACTTGGCCAAGAAAAAAGTAGCCGACCCTGTATTGAATTTTGGCGGAAGAAGCAAGGAACTCTGGTGCGATGGCGGAGAACGAAAGTTTATTCAAACCATGATTCGCGAAAGCAAAAATTTTGGTGAATCATGCTATTGGTTTTCCAGCTTGGTTTCAAAGTCTTCGAACCTGCCTGTAATTCTAGAATCGCTAGAAAAAGCAGCAGCGGTTGAAGTAAAAACCATTCCCATGGGGCAAGGCAATAAAAGTAGCCGCATTGTAGCTTGGACCTTCCTCACCCCTGCACAACAAAAAGAATGGAAAAACACGAGATGGAAAGAAAAAGAAGATTTATCAAAAACACCTGAGTAGATGTAAATGGTGAAAACCATTATGTATGATATATCAAAAATATAGCCCAGGGTTTAAACCGTGGGCTATATTTTTAGAGTGCACTCTCAGAACCGGTAACGGTTTATATTAATGTTTGAATACAACAGTAGTCCTACAATCAGGGAGGAGCGGGTTTTTTGTTGAGGTTTGGCGGGTAAGATGCTTTTTTTTCTATCTTGAATTTAAAACACTAAGAATTGCTGAAGTTAGAAGCCATATCAACCAAGGGTGAACAATATATTGGTTTGGCAATTCCGTATGATCAATCTCTAATCGATAAAGCAAAAAAACTGAACGGTCGTTGGGATCCAAAACTAAGACTTTGGCTATTTAAACATTCCTCGTCTACTGAAGCTAAAATCAAACTAGAATTCAACATTGAAGATGATCTCGCCTCTAACCACACAATTAGAAATAAAAGTATTAACGTCCCAAAAGAGTACCTAGATCAGCTTGAGCGCAAGAGATATAGCCCCAATACAATCAGCACATATATTTCTCTTTTTGAACAATTTTTAAATCACTTTCCCCAAGTTAGCCCAGAAACATTGAGTGATGACCATGTTGCTAAATTTCAAACCTATTTAGTGAACACAAAAAAGGTTTCAATCAGTACTCAAAACCAATATATCAATTCAATTAAGTTCTACTTCGAGAAAGTATTGGGACGAGAAAAGGGTTATTATCATATTGATAGGCCTATCCAAGAGTTCAAATTACCAAAAGTACTTACAGAAAAAGAAGTAATTGCTTTACTAAAAACTGTAACCAACTTAAAGCACAAAGCAATGCTCTTCATCGTGTACAGTTCTGGATTAAGAGCAGGTGAGTTAATTAACTTGAGAATCTCGGATATTGATGGAGAGCAAATGAGAGTTTTTATTAGAGGAGGGAAAGGAAAAAAAGATAGAGTTAGCATACTTTCAGTAAAAGCGCTTGAAACGCTAAGGATTTACTTTAAAGAATTTCGACCCAAAGAGTATTTATTTGAGGGACAAAATGGTGGTCGGTATACTACATCAAGCCTTAGAAAAGTCTTTTACACAGCGTTGGTTAAAAGCAAAATTAGAAAAAAGGTAACACTCCATTCACTGAGGCATTCATTTGCTACTCACTTATTGGAAAAGGGAGTTGACATAAGATATATTCAAATATTACTAGGTCATAATTCGAGTAAAACAACTGAAGTTTATACTCATATTACTCATAAGGGCTGGAAAAAAATAAAATCACCTTTAGACAATATAGACCTTCAATAAACTTCCTTATAGCGACCAATATTTGGATGCTATGAGGAAGTTTTGATAAATTACATGAGATATATGCGCCACAAACGTGGCGTATACATAACGTTGGGCAACATGCAAAAAAATGACTGCTAACTACAAAATACTCTGCGACATTGGAGACAAACCAAATTTCTTAATTGGTGGTCAAGGGAAATCAGTGGACTTTCACGAAATTGAAAAAAGCGAGAATCTAAATAGGATTTATCGTTTTCAATTCAAACAACCACCAAAAAACGGACAACTCGACCGAGTAATTTCAGCTATTAAAAAACGACCTGAAATAGAACTTCGATTCTACGGAGACTATTCCGAAGAATTAATTGATTGGGACAGTCTGATTGAAATTGAAAATCTTCAAATTGATTTGTGGGAAACGAATGACTTAAAAGAAGTAAGCAGACTAAGGAACTTAAAAAGTCTTGGGATAACAAAGAATGTAAAATCAAAGGTTTCATTAGAAATCCTTGAACCTTTGCGAAATCTAAAGACTTTTTACACCTCAATTTCCAAAAACGTTGAGACAATTTCAAAGCTTCCGAATCTCGAATTTTTGAGTTTTAATGAAATCAAAACGGACAACCTTGACTTTCTGATAAATCTAAAAAACCTTCAAGTCCTATTGTTATCAATGGGTAGCTTCAAGGACTTCTCGGGATTATCAAGAATCGAGAATTTGCAAAGGCTTCAAGTCCATCAAGTAAGAGGTTTTGAAAGTGAAGTTATCAATTCTATACTAAAAGAATGTTCACAACTTTGGGCTTTGAAACTTGACAACTTAAAGAGTATCAAAAATCTTGACTTCATCTCGAGTATGCCTAAAATCAAGTACTTGTCAATGGAAGGAATCAAAAACCTCGACACTTATGCCCCAATCAAAAATTCCAAGACAATGGAAACCATAGCGGGCTATAATTGCAGACCAGCTGATAAATCACTTGAAGGACTGATAAACCTTAAAGAAATTTGGTTAGGAGACTCTTACACAAAGAGTGAAATCGAAAGACTTTTGAATGCAAATGACGCAGAGAGTATTTGGATTAGGGGTAAGAACTTGAAAGGAACGGGTAAATTAAATAACCCATTTGACCTAAAATAAAAAAGCACGATTGCCCAATCGAGTAGACGGCCGTGAGCCATAAGCCCACGGTGCGCCTCTCACACCACCCAGCGTACGGTTCTCGTACTGGGCGGTTCATTGAATTTGAGGTTGCGTTTTTAAGTAGTAGTCTAGCATTGTTTTATAACCTTTTCGTCTTAGTCTTGATAAGGTAATCGTAGTTCTCAAAATTGGACTTTGGGCTACAGCCCAGCCCCCCATTCTTGTTCTACTCCAAGCATAAGCTTGCCCTTGTTCTATCCCCAATCGGATTAGGTTCTTACGTTTCCGCTCTAGCTTTTTCCAGTCGTGCCATATACAATATCTCAAACGGTTTCGTAACCACTCATCGAGCGTTTTAAGTTTGGCCTGAATACTTGCCAATCGGTAGTTGTTCACCCAGCCTTGCCACACTTGTTTAAGCTTCTCTAACCGCTCTTCGAAACTGTAGGGCAATGTTTTCTTGGTTATCACTTTGAGCTTACGTTTCAAACTCTGCCAGCTCCCTTGTTTTACAACTAATTGATATTTGCCTTTCTCGCCCTTTTTGTAGGTTGGTGTAAATCCATGACCTAACAACTCAAAAGTATTTGGTCTACGGATGCCGCTTTTTGCTCGGTTGATGGGTAAGTCTAGTTTCTCTTTCAAGAACAAATACACTTCATTCCCCAACTTCTTTGCCTCGGCTTTTGATTTAGCATAAATACTAAAATCATCTGCATAGCGCACAAAACGCAATCCCTTCCTTTGGAGTTCTTTGTCCAGTACATCGAGCAATATGTTCGATAATAATGGGCTCAAAGGACTTCCTTGTGGCACGCCTTTTCTGCGTTGCTGCAACTTCCCTTTTACAAGGATTGGTGCTCGCAACCATTTGCGGATGAGCCATAGTGTAGTCGGACATTTTACCTTGTTGTAAATCAACTGTAGTAGCTTGTAGTGTTGCACTTCATCAAAGAAGCTCTTTAGGTCAATGTCTACAATATCCTGATACCCATCATTGATGTATTTCAAGCTTTGCTGGACTGCCTTATGGATGTTTCTCTGCGGACGAAATCCGTAGCTCTGCTCTTCAAATTCTAACTCGAATTTTGTAGCTAGCTGACGGCCTACCGCTTGTTGCAACCACCTGTCTACTACGGTGGGCACTCCCAATAGTCGGGTTTTACCGTTCCCTTTGGGTATTTCTACTCCTTTGATAGCCTGTGGCACATACTTCCTGTTCAAAATTGAGTTGGCGAGTGATTGGACGTTCGCTTCTCTGAAAGAAGCTAACTCGTAAACACTCATCTTGTCAACCCCTGCGCTCCCTTTATTTCTTACTACTTGGTAGTATGATCTTGTCAGGTTGCGTGGATGTAGTACTTTTCCTATCATTACTCTTTCTCTGTCCGCTTAAGCAAAGGCTATCCGTAGATTCCTTTGCGAATTGAGACGCAATTCAATGTTCAGTCCTTCGCTAACTCGTGAGAACTCCGACTTTATCCATTTAGGTGTCGGCTCATGTCCTGTTAACTACTATGACCTCGGCTGACTTCTCAGTCTCCAACTCGTGAAGTCCGAGATCTCCCTCGGTAAGGTAAATATCCTTGTATGTATTCCTGCTACATCTACTATTTCGGTACACTCCCTATCTTGATAAACAAAATAGGGCTTTGGACTTCGGCAGCATGTGGTACCTCATCCGACCTAATAGCCTCTGTATGTAGTTTCTGTTCGTCAGTACACATACCGCAGTCTGGCTTACTTCACTGCATGGATCACTCCAAACCAGCTTGCCACTTACTTAGCTTCCGGGCACGACCCCAGCGCTTAAGGGACTTTCACCCGTTGGAACGGCCATCTTTTTGGCCTATATTCACCATTCAAGGCACACACAACGGCTATACCCAATGCGGGATTTATGGGGTTTATCACGTTTAGTTTTTCAATTTTATATTTGTTCACGTTCGAAAGTGAAGTGCTTTGAAAACCCGCACTGTGCATAGCCAAACCGTTGTATGCCATTTGAAAAAACACTAAGATGCCAGTGAAGCCAATCATAGACGAGATTGAAAAAGAAGTTATTGATGTAACACAAACAAGTTTTGAATACTTGGATACATCAGTAGTTCCAGGTATGAGTGATTCAGGCTTGACTTATGAAAGGGGGATTGCGAAAAAGGGAAAGAAATTACAGACTTGTGTTCTATATGTTGACATACGTAATTCGGTTGCACTCCAAGAAAAACACCAAACCCAAACAATGGGTAGAATTTATACTGCCTTTACTAAGGCAGTTTTAAAGTTAGGGAGACATCACAAAGGTCACACTAGAAATATAATTGGAGATAGGGTAATGGTAGTATTTCCTGAAAAGAATTGCTTTGTTAATGCTGTTCACTGCGCTCTTTCAATCCATCATGTAGCAGAGAAGATTATAGATAAGAAGTTTGCGGTAGATTTTAAATGCGGTATTGGTATTGACTTTGGTGAGTTAAGGGTTATTAAGGTCGGCATTCAAAGAAATGGGACTGAAAATGCAGAAAATAAAGGTCTCGTTTGGGTAGGTTATCCAGCGAACTTAGCATCTCGATTAACAGATGTAGCAAATAAATCATTTGAAGAAGATTTTTTTCAAGTGACTAGACATCCAATAAATCCAAGAGCAATAAAGCCACTCTTTTCTTTTGATACATTTTTAGGTAGCACTAGCAACTATGACCCCAATGCTCCTTTTTACCTAAATACCGTGGAAACCGTTGAGATGTCAGTTGATGAATTTGCAAACTCAATTGCGCATTACGATGACGGAAGACTTTTTACAGGTGGTGGTAAAAACATCAAGTTTGAAAAGAAAAAAAGGACATATAAATATCCTGCTATTTTACTTAGTGAAGCTGTTTATAAAGGATACAAAAGCGCAAATTCTAAAGCAAATGATATCGTTAACAATTGGTGGAAAGAACAGTCCAAGCCAATTCAAAATGTTAAAGGTAAAGTATATGGCAGCAATTTAACTTGGAAAATATGAGTCTAAAATCTGATACCGACAATATAACCCAACAGCTTTATCAAGTATTTAATAATGTAAATGATTGGCTAAAGTTTGCTGAAGCTAAAAATGCTATGCTAATTGCCTTTAATGGCGCATCAATCTTTGGGATAATCAAATTACTCAGTTTAGATTTTGTATCAAATTCAAGATTTATTGAGAACTATCTTTTATTCGTCATCATTTCCCTGATATTTTCTACTGTGAATTGTCTTATTTCATTTGCTCCCAGAGTAAAAATTATTAAGGGTGGTTTTTATGATTCGGGAAAAGTTCCAAATGTCTTATTCTTTGAATACCTAAAGGGGAAGAATAATTTAGAGATTATCGAAGAAGTAACAGGAGACAGGGATAAAGAGAACTATACAACTTTGCAAAAGGATATTGCGGAACAAATAAAACAAAACTCAATAATCGCAAGTAGAAAGTACTCACACTTTACTATTTCGGTATGGATTACGATATCTGCATATATCACTGTGATATTGGCGGGAATATTTTGCTTGTACACATATTTAAACGAATAAAAACGGCATACAATCGAGTAGACGGCCGTGAG